>NZ_BAAAUS010000008.1:0-21928 GCF_039534065.1 Pseudonocardia yunnanensis
CACCTCGGAGATCATGGCTGCAGACCCGATCTCCTGCCCGCATTGAACAAGTCGGTGTGAACTGGCGGCAGCATGGTTTCCAGGGACGTCGTCCGACGTCAACCGCTGTACAGCCAGGGGTCGGGAGGCACGATCAGATGTCAAGTCCGGTTGACGATTCTCGCCAACATACTCGGCCGGATTGTCGATTGAACCCTTCCACTGCTGCTTGCGCAGCTCACCACGGAAGTCGCAACCGGGGGCACGCGTCCTCGCCTTGCGCATGGCCCTCGAACCAGCCATGAACTGCAGTCGATGACCCGCCGACTCAACCCCGGCCAGCTGACAGCGTTGTTCGAGGTCGCCCGCCGCCTCCACCGCCTTGGGTTCAACTCGACCGGAGTGAGCCGTCGAGGCGCGCGCTGGTGGCGGCCAAACAGATATAAGTCTGGGCTAATATAGGCGATGTCGCTACCGTGCCTCTTCCACAAGGAACCTGGAGCACTCCGCCATGAAGCTCACCGTCTCGATCGAGATCGCCCTGCCGCGGGAGAGGGTGGCCCAGCTGCTCGCCGACTCCGCACACCTGCCGAAGTGGCTGCGCGGCATGGTGCTGCACGAGCCGGTGAGTGGCATGCACGGGCAGGTCGGTACCGAATCGCGCGTCGTGATGCAGATGGGGCAGCAGAAGATGGAGTGCACCGAGACCATCACGCGCCGGGAACCGGCGAACCTGCACGGGATCCCGAGCGACAGCGTCGTTCACTTCGACCGCGAAATCGTCGCCAAGGGCATGTGGAGCGCCGTGCGGGACCGACTGACTGAAGCCGGTCCGGAGGCGACCCTCTGGGCGCAAGAGAACGAATACCGGTTCAGCAGCTTGCCGATGCGACTGGTAGGGCCTTTCATGCGCGGTGCCTTCCGCAAGCAGTTGCAACAGCACATGCAGGACTTCAAGGCGTTCGCCGAGCAGGGAACGGACGTCCGCGAAGCGAAGGGCTGACCATCTTCCGCGAGCTGATTCGCACTCTTCCCCCGAGAAGCCCGCACCAAACTGCGCGACCTCCTCTACCGGGCCGAGCGCAACATCCCCGCCACCCCGGACAACCCCACCGTCGCCACCTACCTCACCGAGTGGCTGGCCCACATCCACCAACACGTGCGCCCTAGCACCTTCGCCGGCTACGAAAGCAACGTCCGGCTGCACCTGATCCCCCGCATCGGGAAACGCAAGCTCGCCCGCCTGAGCGTCCGCGACGTCCGGCTCATGGTCGACGCCATGCGCGCCGACGGAAAGAACGCCCCCTCCGTGCAGTACGTGCACGCCACCCTGCGCACCGCACTCGAACACGCCTGCCGAGAAGAGATCGTCCCGCGCAACGTCGCCCGCCTAGTGCGCATCGAGACACCCACACCACTCAAATCCCGCGAGCCCCTGTCAGCAGAGGAAGCGCGCAAGCTCCTGGCCGCCACTCGCGGACACCGCCTCGACGCCCTCTGGGCCCTGCTGCTCATGCTCGGTCTGCGCCGTAGCGAAGCCTGCGCCCTGCGCTGGGACGACGTCGACTTCGCCGCCCGCACCCTGCGGATCTCCAAAAGCGTCCACCGCGTCGACGGCCAACTACACGAGATGCCCACCAAGACCCGCCGCAGCAACCGCACGGTTCACCTACCACCGCGCTGCCTCTACGCACTCGCGACCGCCACCGCCAGCTCCAGGAAGCCCATGGACAAGGACCCGGCCGGCCCTGGCCGCCAGCCGCCTACATCTTCGGCACCCGCTGGGGCACACCACTCGAACCCCGCAACCTCACCCGCATGTTCGGCACGCTCCGCGACGACCACGGCATCCGCCGCGTCCCGCTCCACGGCCTGCGCCACACCTGCGTCTCACTGCTACTCGCGCTCGGCATCCACCCACGCGTCGTCATGGAGATCGTCGGCCACAGCGCCATCGAGATGACCATGAACGTCTACGGCCACGTCAACCTCAGCACCCAGCGCACCGCGCTGGACGATCTCGATGATCCGCTCACGGACTGAAGCCGTTGCTATCAGTCATCGCTATCACGCGGATAATGATGACCTCGCCGGATTGAGAACCGGCTGGTGAGAATGGGTGGAGCTGAGGGGATTCGAACCCCTGACCCCTTGACTGCCAGTCAAGTGCGCTACCAGCTGCGCCACAGCCCCTTGCCCGAATGAACTTACACGACTCCCCTCCGGCCTCATCACGGGGGTCGCCGCTGCCGCTGCTGCTGATCTACGGTCAGGCAGTGAAACCCGCCGACATCGGACAACTCGTCTCTGCCGCCGATCCGAAGGTCTCCCCCGACGGGCGGTTGATCGCCTTCGTCGTCACCCGGGTCGACCTGGAGAAGAACCGCTACCGCAGCGCCGTCTGGCTCGCCACGGCCGACGGCTCCGCACCGCCCTACCCGCTCACCACGGGTGAGCACAGCGACCGGCAGCCGAGATGGTCGCCGGACGGGCGCAGGCTCGCGTTCACCAGCCGGCGCTCGGAGGAGGACGGCGTCCACACGCTGCACGTGGCGCCCATCGGCATCCCGGGCGAGACGCTCACCATCTGCGAACGCCCGGAGGCCATCGAGGAGCCGGTGTGGTCCCCGGACGGCACGCGCATCGCGTTCGCGTCCAGAGAGCGCAACGGCCGCTACACGGACGGCGACGACGAGCGGGGGCGGCCACCGCGACGCATCGACCGGCTGTTCTCCCGCCTCGACGGCACCGGCTGGATCATCGACCGGCCACGCAGTGTCTTCGTGGTGCCGGCGGACGGATCCACGGCGCCCCTCCTGGTCGCAGGCGGCCCGTACGAGCACGGCGGGCCGGCGTGGTCGCCGGACGGCACCCAGCTCGCGGTGGCCACCACGCGGGCCAAGGACTGGGACCTCGACGACGTCAGCGACATCCACCTGTTCGACGTCGCCGCGCCCGGCGGTGACGGTCGGGTGCTCACCGATCGCAGCCTGTCCCACAGCCTGCCCTCGTTCAGCCCGGACGGCGGGGAGATCGCCACGCTCGCCGAGGACACCCGCCTCGTGCCGTCGCACGCGCAGGTCCTCGTGACCGACGTGGAGACCGGCGAGCAGCGCGTGCTCAGCGCGCAGCTCGACCGCCAGTGCGCCCCCCACCCCGGGTCCCGCAACCCGCTCTGGCACGACGGGCACCTGCTGTTCTCGATCGAGGACCACGGCTCGGTGCACGTGTACCGCGTGCCCGCCGACGGTTCCGGGGAGCCGCAACTGCTGGTAGGGGGCACGCGGCAGATCAGCGGCTTCGACCTTGCTGCGGGCACGTTCGCGTTCGTCGCATCCACGCCCACCGCGCTGCCGGAGCTCTTCGTCCGCACGTCGGACGGGGAGGAGCGGCAGCTCACCTCGCTCGGCGCGGCCTTCCACGCGGCGGTCCCCGTGGCCCCGCCCGAGCACTTCACCGTCCCCTCCCCCGCGGGCGACGGCGACATCGACGCCTGGGTGGTGCGGCCGACGGGTGTACCCGCCGACGCGCGGGTGCCCGTGCTGCTGTCCATCCACGGCGGTCCGATGTCGCAGTACGCGAACACGTGGTTCGACGAGTTCCAGCTGTGGGCGGGGGCCGGGTACGCGGTCGTCTACTGCAACCCGCACGGCTCCACGGGCCACACCGACGCGTGGTGCCGGGCCATCCGCCCGCCCGAGGCCCCGGAAGCGCCCGGCACGGGCTGGGGCGGCATCGACGCCGACGACGTGCTCGCCGTGCTCGACGCCGCTCTGGAACGTGATCCGTCGCTCGACGCGGCCCGTGTGGGCGTGCTGGGCGGCTCCTACGGCGGCTACCTCACGAGCTGGCTGATCGGGCACACCAACCGCTTCGTCGCCGCGTGCAGCGAGCGCGCCGTCAACAACGTGCAGTCGCTGGAGACGAGCTCCGACATAGCGGGCTTCTTCCGCTACGAGTTCGGCGCGAACCACCTCGACGCACCGGAGCTCTACGAGCGGCTGTCACCGATCAGCTACGTCCGGGACATCACGACGCCGGTTCTCATCCTCCACTCGGAGGACGACCTGCGCTGCCACATCGAGCAGGCCGACCAGCTCTTCGTCGCGCTCCGGCTGCTGGGCAAACCGGTGGAGTACTGGCGCTTCCCCGAGGAGGGCCACGAGCTCTCGCGCAGCGGATCGCCCCGCCACCGCGTGCAGCGGGCGGAGATCATCCTCGACTGGTTCGGTCGGCACCTCGGCGGTGAACGCCCGCAGATCTCGTGGGACCACCCGTCGCGCAGCGCGTAGCAGAGGGGGCGGGCCACGCGGTCGTCGGCGTGGCCCGCCCGTCGGGCAGTGGGCGCTCAGCGTCCGGCGGCGATGGCGTCCTTGAGCCAGTTGGTGTTGTTCAGGTCGATCTTGACGCCCTTGACGGCGACGGTGGGCGTCCCGAACTGGCCGTTGGTCTGCAGCGCCGGATCGGCGGCGGCGGTGTTGGTCTCCGCGGTGACGGCCGCGGAGTTCGTGCCGTTGTTCACGCACGTCGCGAAGTCGCCCGTGGCCCCGAGCTGGGTGCCGAAGTCGATGAGCTGCTGGTTGGTCAGGCCCGCACCGCTCTCGGGCGGCTGCTCGGCGAACAGCTTCTCCCGGTAGGCCGGGTAGATCCCCGCGGGCACCGCGCAGAGGGCCGCGTTGGCCGCGCGGGTGGAGTAGCCGGGCGGGGTGGTCGAGGGGTCGAGGATCGCGATCGTGTGGAACCGCACGGTGATCTGCCCGTTGTTCAGAGCGGTGACGATGTCGTTGCCGTAACGCTCCTCGAACCGCTCGCACTGCGGGCAGAGGAAGTCCTCGTAGGTGTCGATCGTGACCGGGCCGTTTCCCGCGGTGACGACGGCGCCGGACGCCGTGGCCGTGTAGGTGGGCGTGACAGAGCTCGAATTCCGGTTGTTGAGCAGCACCGTCACGCCGATGACCACAGCCACCACCAGGACGACGGCCACCACGATCAGCGGAGTGCGGTTGCGCTTCGGAGGGACGCTGATTCCGGCCGCGGCGAGGCGCCGGTCGGCCTCCGCCTGCCGGCGCTTCTTCTCGCCACGCTGCGCTCCGCCCATGTCAGGTCCTTCCCGTGTTCTCGAATCGCGAGTCGAGCGACAGCAGCGTCCGCGGTCGCACGACCAACCAGGCTGCTAGCACGATGAAGCCCGAGTCCCTCAGTAGCTCCTGAAGGTAGGCCGTCTGACCGGCCGCCACGGCGCCACCGCCGCCGAAACAGCCACAGTCGATCAGCAATCCGCGTGCCCACGCCTGGGAGACGCCGGCGATGAACACGAGCAGCAGCACGATCGACACCGCGGCCACTCCACGGAGACCGATCCCGGCCAGTACGAGGAGTCCGAGCGCGATCTCGAACCACGGCAGGATGGCCGCGACCACCTCGACCGCAGTGGGAGGCAGCACGTCGTACGCCCGAACGGCGATGTACGTCTGGTCGGGATCGATGGCCTTGAGCACGCCCGAGGTCAGCCAGACAGCGGCCAGCCCGAGCCGCGCGACCGTACCGATGACGTCGAGCAGCCGTCCCCGAGTCACACGATCAGCCTAGCCGCACCGCCCCTGTCACTTCGGGCAGCGGCACGCGGACCTGCTTACGGACGGGTGACGTCGTCGACAGGCGCTGGGCGGACAATCCGACGGGCGAGCTCGACCGAGGGCAGCCTCACCATGGTCCAACCTGGACGGTTGATGGCAGTTACGCTGGACAAATGATGCAGCACCCGGGCTCGGCAGAGTTGGCCGAGCACGCGCAGGACCACCACCACACCGACATCTCCGGTGGCTGGTTGCGGGCGGCCGTGTTCGGCGCGATGGACGGCCTCGTCACGAACATCGCGCTCATCTCCGGTGTCGGCGGCGGCGGCGCCGACCGCCACGTGATCATCCTGACCGGAATGGCCGGACTCGTGGCCGGAGCGTTCTCGATGGCCCTCGGCGAGTTCGCCTCGGTCGGCACGCAGAACGAGGCCGTCGCCAACGAGGTGGCGGTGGAGCGGGAGGAGATTCGCCGCCACCCGCTCGCCGAGGAAGCCGAACTCGTCCAGATGTACCAGGAGATGGGGCTCAGCCAGAAGACGGCCGAGGCGATGGCACGCGAGGTGCACGCCGACCCCGAGCTCGCGGTCAAGGTCCACGTCGCGCAGGAGCTCGGCGTCGACGTCGACGAGCAGCCGTCTCCGTGGACGGCGGCGATCTCGTCGTTCCTCTGCTTCGCCGTGGGCGGGGTCATCCCACTGCTCCCGTTCCTGCTCGGCTCCTCCTCGCTGGGCATCGGGCTGCTCGTCGGGGGCGTGGGGCTGTTCGTCGCGGGGGCGCTGACGTCCCGATTCACCACTCGTGGCTGGCTCTTCAGCGGGCTGCGGCAGCTGGCGTTCGGCGTCATCGCCGCGGGCGCCACGTATCTGGTGGGTATGGCGATCGGGGTGAGCGCGATGTAGCGGCGCGGTCCCGGAGCTCGGAGCAGGTCGGCTGGAACGTCGGGGGACAGACCGGTCTCGACTACGCGCTCGCCGACGTGATGCTGCTCCTCTTCCGGCTGACCACGCCACGGTGGCTGGGGCAGGGTGAGGAGATGGAGATGCCAACCCCGCCCGGCACCCGTGCGCCCGCCATCGAGGGGGCGCCCTCATGACGGGTCAGCAGGTCGTGCTCGACCGGCCGGAGGTCGTCACGGAGGTCCGAGCAGCCTTCGACCGGTACGAGAAGGCCCTCGCCGAAGGCGATGTGCCCGTGATGAACGAACTGTTCTGGAACGACCCACGGTGCGTTCGCTTCGGAGTGGCGGACCGGCAGCAGGGCGGAGCGGAGATCGAGGCCTGGCGGCGAGCGCACCCGTCGGTGCCGCCGGGCCGGGTGCTCCACGACACCCGTGTGCTGGCCGTGGACGACCGGACGGCGGTGGTCACCACGCTGATCCGCTATCCCGACCGCGCGATCGAGGGCCGGCAGAGCCAGACGTGGGTGCGTTTCCCCGAGGGATGGCGCGTCGTCGAGGCACACGTCTCCGAACTGCCGCTGACCCAGCCCGGATCGCCGTGACGCCGGCGTTCTCCTCGTGGCGGCGTCCCCCAGGGGGTGGGAGGCAGTCCTCCCGGGTACGTCCTCGTCATGGCTGAGTTCGAAGCGGAGCGCGCGATGCCCGCCGACGCGCAGACGGTGTTCGGGGTGGTGTCGGACCTGGACCGGCTACCCGAGTGGCTGCCGGACCCCGTTGACGTCCGATCGACAGGTGAAGGCGAGGTCCGCGCGGACGTGCCCCCGCGCGACGTCCACGAGCAGGGTCTCGTCGACGTGAGCCCGGACCAGCTGCGTGTGGAGTGGGGCCACGCGCCCGAGTACGCAGGTTGGCTCCAGGTGGAGCACGCCAACCCCGGTCACTCGTCAGTGGTGATCCACCTGTCGTTCCTCGGCCACCAGCCCGAGACACACAAGGGCAAGGCGGCGGCCGAGGTACGCCAGTGGCTCGACGACGCCTTGGAGCGGCTGGAGCGCCTGGTCGTCGCGCAGCGCTGAGGGGCCGCCGACACGACGACAGAGCCCCGCCGGCCGGATGGCCGACGGGGCTCTGTCAGGGGTGGAGGTGCCGGGAATCGAACCCGGGTCCTCCGTCGCTTCACAAGGGCTTCTCCGTGTGCAGTCCGCGTTGCCTCTACTCGGATCCACCGGTCGTGCGGACCAGCCGGTGTGACGATCCCAGTCGCTGTTTGGTGTCCCCGTCCGCCCCGCGACCGGGCGGACAGGTAAGTCCCCTAGCTGATGCCGGGGTCCGGGTCGGGGAACGCACCCGGTCCGACAGACTCACACTCGCTCAGGCGGCGAGGGCGAAGTCGCGCTGATTGGAATCGGCGCTTATAAGGTTGCGACACGTGGTTAACGAGATCATTGTCGCCTTTCTCGACACGCTTCCCCTTGATCGACGTCCGAAGTCGAAACCGTTCACCCCCTTCGGCGCCCGCACTCGGGCGTCCGTACAGAGTAACGCCTGACGCGTCCGGCTTCATCCCGGTTCCGCGCGTGACACCCGCGTCAGCGGCCCCGGCCGAGGAGGCGGTCCGCGATCGCTCGCACCGGGCTGCGATCCGTGTCCTTGGCCTGGTCGTGCGCCGGGCCGGGCTGCCCACCGGCGGGCGGGACCGTGCACTGCCCGGCGGGGTCGAGGTCCGCCAACGGTTGGTCATGCTGCCCGCTGCGCTGGCTGGGAACCGACGGCTCCGCTTCGCCGGGCCCGGCAGCGGACCGAGTGCCCGCAGGGACGTCCGCCCCGCCTGGCTCGGAGCCGCCGACGACACTGCGACCCACGTGCGGTGTCGCGGGTCCCGAGGCCTCGCGGTCTGGTCCCTCTTGCGCAACGCCGGTGGTCGACGCCGGACCGTGCTCGCCTCGCCCGGCGAAGTTCATCCGGTCCGTGCGGGAGGCGGGATCGGCGTTCTGCGGTGAGCGCTCGTCGAGGTTGATGCGGTCGGTCCGGCCGGCGGGATCCGGCGCAGCCTGCGCCCCATGGCCGTTGCCGAGGTTCATCCGGTCCGTCCGGACGGCGGGGTCCCCGTCCCGCGTGGCGTCCGCCGCGTCCTCACCACGGATGTCGGCGCGGTCGCGCGACACGTCGGGGTCGATCCGATCGGCTGCGGCCCGCCGTTCCTCGGCCACATCCCGGTCCTGCTGGGCGCGGGCGGCCTGCTCGCGAGCCTGTGCCTCCTCGTGCCGAGCCCGGGCCGCACGTTCGGAGGCCTCGGCCTCGCGTCGCTCCGCGCTCGCGCTGCGGATCTCCGCTTCGTGGCGGTGTTCGGCGGCCTCCAGGCGGTTCTGCTCTTCCTTGCGCCTGCGCACCCGTGCCGCAGCGAAGCCTGCAAAGGCCAGCACCGCGAAGATCACCACGATGACGACGACAGCCACCCCGATTTCCATGCCGTCTGTTACCCCGTGTCGATGAACAACAATCGGGCAATCGTCGTCAGAGAGCGAGCAGCCGCCTCGGGGTGTCGTGCAGTACCGATCGCAGGAAGGCAGGCCCGAGCCGATCGTCGGCGGCGGCCCAGCCCGCCACGGCCTGCACCTGCTCCGCGTACGCATACGGGATGTTGGGGAAGTCGGATCCGAAGACGACCCGGTCGGTGACCTCCGAGAGACGGGCGGGCCAGTCGGACGGGAGCGGTGCCGTCCGCAGGCTGAACGCCGTGCCGACCATCGTGGTGTCGATGTGCACCCGTTCGTAGCGGTGCACGAGGTCCAGGGCGTCGACGAAGTCGGGCATACCGGCATGTGCCAGCACCACTGGCAGCCGCGGATGTTCGGCCAGCACCTCGCCGAACACGTCCAGCCCGGTGTGCGCGCCGCGGCGCGGACCATTCCCGCAGTGGACGACGGCGGGCACGCCCGCATCGGCGAGCAGCCCCCACGCCGGCCGCAGCAGTGGGTCGCGCGGGTCGAACGCACCCACCTGGACGTGCACCTTCACCACCCGCGCACCGGCCTCGACAGCCGCGCCCAGGTAGTCGGCCACGTCCGGCTCCGGGTAGAGCGTCGCGGTGGGCACGGCGTCGGGGGTGGCCGCGGCGAACTCCGTGACCCACTCGGTGAGCCAGCGGGCCATGCCCGGCTTGTGCGGGTACACCAGCGGCGCGAACGTCTGTACGCCGAGCTTCTGCAGCGTGGCTACGCGCTCCGCCTCGGGCGTGCGGTAGTGGACCGGCCACTCCATCCCGTAGTGGACCTTCGCCTGGTCGAAGTAGGCCCAGACCTTGCGGAGCACCGAGTCGGGAAGGAAGTGGACGTGCATGTCGACGATCCCCGGCAGGCCGAGGTCGGCGAGGAACCGCGGAACGTCGTCGTCGGACAGGGGCGGAGCCGGAACAACATCAGCGGCGGGCACCGCCTCCGTCATCGCATCTCCCGTGCCCGCCCCTTGGCCGCGCGGCCGTAGGCCCGCTGGATCTCGCGGTCGGCGTCGCGCTTAGCGAGGTCGGTGCGCTTGTCGTAGGCCTTCTTACCGCGCGCGAGCGCGATCTCGCACTTCACCTTGCCGTCCTTGAAGTACAGCGACAGCGGCACCAGCGTGAGACCACCCTCGCGGATCTTGCCGATCAACCGCTCGATCTCGCCGCGGTGCAGCAGCAGCTTGCGGGTACGTCGAGGCTCGTGGTTGGTCCAGCTGCCCTGGGAGTACTCGGGGATGTGCAGCCCGCGCAGCCACACCTCGCCGTCATCGACGGTGGCGAATGCATCGACCAGCGACGCGCGACCGAGACGCAGGCTCTTCACCTCGGTGCCGAGGAGCGCGACGCCGGCCTCGTACGTGTCGATGACCGCATAGTCGTGCCGTGCCTTCCGGTTCTGCGCGATCATCGAGCGGCCTTTCTCCTTCACCTGTCCAGAGTACGCGGGCGGGCCACCCGGTTGCCGCACTCCGCGAGTGGCGGCGCGGACGCCTAGAGCCGGACGTACAGGCGCAGCGTGACGTAGCCGGTGACTGCGGCGATCCCGGCACCGATCATCACGAGGATCGGGGAGACCCAGATGATGTCGCCGACCTCGATCGGCGGCACCACACCGTTGGAGACGATCCCGCTGAGCAGCTCGTCGATGAAGAGGAACTTCCCGACCAGCAACCCACCCGCCGCGATGAGTGCGCCGACCACACCGGTGACCACGGCCTCGATGAGGAACGGCAGCTGGGTGTACCAGCGCGTTGCGCCGACGAGCCGCATGACCCCGACCTCCGTGCGGCGGGTGAACGCCGACACCTGAACGGTGTTGGAGATGAGCAGCAGCGCCGCGACGGCCTGCACGAGCGCCAGCGCGAAGGTGACATCGCGGACGCCGCCGAGGAAGTCGAAGAGCTTCGCGACCACGTCCCGCTGGTCGATCACGTTGCGGACACCGACCTGGCCCGTCATCGCCTGGCGGACGGCGTCGGCGCCCGCCTCCTGGTCGGCCAACCGCACACGCAGCGTGGACGGCAACGACTGGGGGCGCACGAGGTCGGCGAGCGACTGCCCCGCGAACAGCTGCTTGTAGCGCTCGTAGGCCTGCTCCTGGTTCTCGTAGCGCACGGAGTCCACGAGCGGCGAGTTCTCGAGGGTCGCCTTGAGCCCGGAGCAGATCGGCTGGCTGCAGTCCTGGTCGTTGGCCGAGACGTCGGAGGTGAGGGCTACCTGCACCTCGACCCGGTCGCTGTAGAGCTGCTCGGTGCGGTCGATCGTGCGAACGGCCAGCAGCCCCGTGCCCACGAGGCCGAGCGAGATCGCGGTGGTCAGCACCATCGCGATCGTCATCGTGACGTTGCGCCGCAGGCCGGTGATGACCTCGCGGAAGACGAAGTCGGTGCGCACCTCTACCGCCCTACGCCGTAGACGCCGCGCGACTCGTCGCGCACGACCTGTCCGAGGTCCAGCTCGACGACCCGTCGGCGCATCGAGTCGACGATGGAGTGGTCGTGCGTGGCCATCACGACCGTGGTGCCCGTGCGGTTGATCCGCTCCAGCAGCAGCATGATGTCCTGGCTGGTGTCGGGGTCGAGGTTCCCGGTGGGCTCGTCGGCCAGCAGCACCAGCGGCCGGTTCACGAACGCCCGGGCGATCGCCACGCGCTGCTGCTCACCACCGGACAGCTCGTGCGGCATCCGGTCGGCCTTGCCCGAGAGCCCGACGAGATCCAGCACCTCGGGCACGACCTTCTTGACCGTCGTGGGCGACTTGCCGATCACCTCGAGCGCGAACGCGACGTTGCCGCCGACCGTCTTGTTGGGCAGCAGCCGGAAGTCCTGGAACACGCAGCCGATCCGCTGGCGCAGCCGTGGGACCCGCCGCCGTGGCAGCTTCGCGACGTTGAGATCGGAGACGAAGATGTTGCCTCGCGTGGGGACGTCCTCGCGCAGCAGCAGCCGGAGGAAAGTCGACTTCCCCGAGCCCGACGGGCCGATGAGGAAGACGAACTCGCCCTTGTCGACGGCCACCGACACGCGGTCCAGTGCGGGCCGCGTCGAGGTCTTGTAGAGCTTGGTGACACCTTCCAGGCGGATCACGGGAGCGGAGGTTACCGGCGGGTGGGAGTGGGGCCGATACCCGACCCATCCCCTTGGCGCCGGGGACCGACCGCTCGGCATATCGTGCCCGTTCGCGCGAATCAGCCCCGTGGCAGCAGCGCTCCGCGCGACAGGCCTACACGCCTGTCGCGCTCATCCGGAGGGACGGGCAGGCCCTGCTCAGGCGTCGACGGTGTGGCTGCGGCGCCAGCGGATGCCGGCCTCGATGAAGCCGTCGATCTCGCCGTCGAGCACCGCGGTGGGGTTGCCCACCTCGTAGTCGGTGCGCAGGTCCTTGACCATCTGGTACGGGTGCAGCACGTAGGAGCGCATCTGGTTGCCCCACGACGAGCCGGTGTCCTTCAGGGCGTCCATCCTGGCCCGCTCCTCCTGGCGCTGGCGCTCCAGCAGCTTGGCCTGCAGCACCATCATCGCCGTGGCCTTGTTCTGGATCTGCGAGCGCTCGTTCTGGCAGCTCACGACGATGCCGGTGGGGATGTGGGTGATCCGCACGGCGGAGTCGGTGGTGTTGACGCCCTGGCCGCCGGGACCGGACGAGCGGTAGACGTCGACGCGCAGGTCCTTCTCGTCGATGTCGACGTGGTCGCTGGACTCGACGACCGGCGTGACCTCCACGCCGGCGAAGGACGTCTGGCGGCGGCCCTGGTTGTCGAACGGCGAGATCCGGACGAGCCGGTGGGTGCCCTGCTCGACCGAGAGGGTGCCGTAGGCGAACGGCGCGTGCACCTGGAACGTGGCCGACTTGATGCCGGCCT
Organism: Pseudonocardia yunnanensis; assembly: GCF_039534065.1. Lineage (NCBI taxonomy): Bacteria > Bacillati > Actinomycetota > Actinomycetes > Pseudonocardiales > Pseudonocardiaceae > Pseudonocardia > Pseudonocardia yunnanensis. Next base: position 12,816 of record NZ_BAAAUS010000008.1, read on the forward strand.
CCTCCGAGTAGGAGGTGTCGTACACGTCGGTGCCGTAGCCGTGCCGCTCTGCCCAGCGCATGTACATGCGCATGAGCATCTCGGCGAAGTCGGCCGCGTCGACACCGCCTGCCTCGGCCCGGATGGTCACGAGGGCCTCGCGCTCGTCGTACTCACCCGAGAGCAGGGTGCGCACCTCGAGTGAGGAGATGTCGTCGCGCAGCTTGGCGCGCTCGGCGTCGGCATCGGCGATGGCGGCCGCGTCGGACTCGTCCTCCGCGAGCTCGTAGAGCACCGGCAGGTCCTCGAGCCTGCGGCGGAGCTCCTCGAGGCGCCGGAGATCGCCCTGGGCGTGCGCGAGCCGGCTCGTGACCTTCTGGGCTGCGTCGGCGTCGTTCCAGAGGTCGGGCTGGCCGGCCTGGTCGGAGAGGTCGGCGATCTCGGCGCGCAGCGCAGGCAGGTCGGTGACCGCCTCGATGCTCTCCAGGGTGGTGGAGAGGTCCTTGAGGTCGGCTGCGGCGTCGGGGTTCACAACGCTCCAGGTTACGCGTCGCGACTCATTCCGCCGGGATCGCGTCCAGGAGCTTGAGCATGGATCGCGTATGGGCGACCGCGAAGTCGGCCACCGCCTTGCGATAGGGGTCGGCCTCGCTCCGGGCCACGGCGCGGGCGGCGTCCAGGCGTGCGGAGTAGGCCTCACGGCTGCTGCGCACCAACTCGGCACGCTGCTTCGCCGTCAGCGACCCCGCGTACAGCAGACGCAGCACGAGCGGGCTCCGCAGAGGGTCGGCACCGCCGCCCCCGGCGAGCCAGGCCTTGAACGACCGCCGCCCGGCAGCGGTGATCGCGTACTGCTGCGATGCCCGGGGTCCTTGCTTCCCGAGTCTCAGCAGTCCCGCCTCCGCGAGCACCGGCAACTCCCGGTAGACCTGGCTGCGGGTGACGGAGAAGAAGGAGCCGAACCGCTGCCCCGCGGCCGCGACGAGTTGGCCCCCTGTCATCGGTCCGTCGTGCAGAAGTCCGAGCAGCGCGGCGGCAGTGGCGTTGACGGCGGTCGCTCTCGCGGGCGGCATCTTCACACCGTGCCACCCCGCAGCCCGAGACGCACCCTCCACAATGGTCCCCGTTCCTCGATGCCCCACCCATTTGCTCGCAAACAGCACAGTCAGTGACAAGGCGGTCACCCGGCACGATCTGTTGCACGACGCAAATTCGCGTTTCGCCCGTTGCTTCGCGGATCAACGGGATCAACAGGAGATCGATTCTTGAAACGGGCAGCGGCTCTCGCACCAGAGAACCGTTTCCCGGTTGAATGGGGATCATGGACGCCCGGGTCATGGTTGTGGACGCAGGCACGAGCGCGGTCAAGGCCGCCGTGCTCGATGGCCCCCGGGTGCTCGCATCGTCCGAGGTCACGCTGCGTGTCGACCGCCCCGAACCGAGCCACGCCGAGCAGTCGCCCGACGCGTGGTGGGACGCGTTCGTCGCGGCCGTCCGCGGGTGCAGCACCGACGACCCCGCGCCGACGGCCCTGGCGATCACGGGGCAGATGCAGGATCTCGTGCTGCTCGACGAGCACGGCGGTTCGATTCGGCCTGCCCTGCTCTACGCGGACCACCGCGCCACCGCGGAACTGTCCACATTGACGGCCGAACTCGGGGGGTCGTGGTTTCGGGCCACCGGAAATGTCGCCGATCCGTCGAGCACGGCGGCACAGCTGCGGTGGGTGTCCGAACACGAGCCCGAGGCGTTGCGGCGCACGCGCGAGGTCGTGCTGGGCTCGCCGGGGTATCTGGTGCGGCGCGCAGCCAGCGAGGGCGTGTGCGACCTGACCACCGCGTCCACCACGGGTCTTCTCGACATCGCGTCGGGCACGTGGTGGGCGCCGGTCCTCGCCGCCCTCGGTGTCGACGAGGGCCTGCTGCCCCGGCTGGTCGACGGGGCCAGTGTCTGCGGGCGGCTCGGGCCCGGACCCGCCGGAGAGCTGGGGCTGCCCAGCGGGCTGCCGGTCGTCCACGCGGCGGGCGATGTCGGCGCGGCCACCGCCGGGCTGGTCGGCGACCAGAGGGACACGCCGAACATCTCGCTGGGCACGAGCGGCGGACTCGCCACCCTCACCGACTCCACGCCCGGTCCTCACGGCGCGCTCCACCGTATGGTCGGACCGCGCGGCGACGGTTCCATCCTGATCGGCTCCCTGCTCTCCGCGGGCGCCACTCTCGACTGGGCGCGCCGGACGTACCTCCCCGGCTGCGACCACGCGACGGCCGACGGGCTCGCGGCCGCGGCCGGCCCGACCGATCTCCTCATGCTCCCGTCGCTCGCCGGTGAGCGCTCCCCCGTACGCGACCCCGCCGCAAGGGGCGCCGTGATCGGTCTTCGTCCCACCACGACAGCCGGCGAGCTCTACCGAGCCGCCATGGAGGGAATCGCCTACTCCCTGCGGGAGATCTCGGCGCTCATGCCGGGCGCGAGCGCGGTGGACGAGCGACCGGTGCCGCTCTCCGGTGGTGCCGGCCGCTCCGTCCTCTTGCGTCAGATCATCGCCGACGTCATGGCCAGACCGGTGCTGCCGGTGGCCGCGCAGCACGCGAGCCTCATCGGCGCGCAGCGGGCAGCGGCGATCGCGCTCGGCGAGCCCGTGCCGCCATCGGCGCTGGAGACGGCCGACCTCGCCGAGACGCTGCGACCCGGGCCGCACCAGCACCACTACGACGCACTCGTATCGGCGCACGCGCGGCTCTGGCAGGCCCTGTCCCCGACGTTCGCCGCGCTGGCGGACCCGGCCCCGACCACCCACCCGTAACGCCGAGCGGCACCCGGCCAGGCGAACCGCGGCCTGGTGTAACGGCCAGATGATCAACAGCGAGCGGTATCGGCCTGGATGTCCCGAATCAGGACACGAATACGCATCTGGACGTTACGTGTGCTTGTCCGAGCGGGAAAACTCACACCGAACACACACAGTGGCCTCCAAGGTACCCGCCAGTAGTTCGGCGGGCCCACCCGTTTTCGCGCCGAGCGGACACACACCGGTGAGACCCATCCGGCGTCAGCAAGGAGATCGATGGCTCGCTTCCTCGTGCGCCGCCTGTTCAACTACGTCGCGCTCTGCCTCGTCGCCACGTTCCTGGCCTTCGCCCTCGCCGCTCTGACCTTCGACCCGATCGCGAAGCTGCAGGAGCGCAACCCGCCACCGCCGCAGTCCGCCATCGACGCCAAGCGGACCGAGCTGCGTCTCGACGAGCCGATCCCGCAGCGCTTCGTGCTCTGGCTCGGCGACGCCGTGCGCGGCGACTTCGGGCAGACCGTCGTCAACACCTCGATCAGTGACGAGCTCCCCCGCCGCATCGGTGTGAGCCTGCGTCTGTTCCTGCTCGGCACGGTCGTCGGGATCGGGCTCGGGGTGATCCTCGGGGTGGCCAGTGCCATCCGCCAGTACAAGTTCAGCGACTACTTCGCCACGCTGTTGTCCTTCGTCATCCTCTCCACGCCGGTGTTCCTGCTCGGGCTGCTGCTCAAATACGGCGCGCTCCAGCTCAACACGGCTGCGGGAGCCCAGCTCCTCGTGTTCACCGGCGAGACCTCACCCGGGTTCCAAGGAAGCTTCGGCGCCGCCCTGCTCGACAGGGTCCAGCACCTCATCCTGCCGACGCTGACAATCGCGCTGGGCCAGATCGCGTACTACAGCCGGTACCAGCGCAGCGCGATGCTCGACGTGCTGGGCAGCGACTTCCTGCGCACCGCACAAGCCAAGGGGCTCACGCGGCGAAAAGCGCTGTTCAAACACGGGCTCCGGACGGCTCTCGTGCCGATGGCCACGCTGTTCGCATTCGGCTTCGGCCTGCTGATCACCGGGGGCACGTTCACGGAGCGGATCTTCGGCTGGTACGGCATGGGCGACTGGCTGGTCTACGGAATCGAGCAGGACGACACGAACATCACGGCGACCGTCACATTGTTCGTCGCCGTGCTGGTGCTGATCTCGGGCTGGCTGTCCGACGTGTTCTACGCCCTTCTGGACCCCCGGGTCCGGCTGCGCTGACGCCGATCAGGAGATTCCGATGACCACCACAGATGTCGGCGCCGGAACGCACGTCCCCTCGGGTGGCGGAGCACCCGTCGAGGTCCCGACGGGGACGCCCACGAACGAGACCGAAGGAATCACTCGCGGACGGCTCGTGCTGCGCCGGTTCCTGCGCAATCGGCTCGCGCTGGTCGGCCTCCTCACGCTCGTCCTGCTTTATGCGGTGTCGTTGCTCAGCCCGTTGTTCGCGCCGTGGGCCTACAACGAGTACGACTACACCGCTTTCCTGCAGCCGCCCTCCCCCAGCCACTGGTTCGGCACCTCGCAGATCGGCGAGGACGTGTTCGCACAGACCATGCGCGGGCTGCAGAAGTCGCTGACGATCGGCCTGCTCACAGGACTCATCTCGATCGTCATCGCGTCGCTGGTGGGAGCCTCCGCCGGGTACTTCGGCGGCTGGGTCGACCGCGGGCTGATGTGGCTGGTCGACCTGCTGCTCGTGCTGCCGTCCTTCCTCATCATCGCGGTGATCTCCCCCGCGCTGCGTGGCAGCAGCTGGATCCTGTTCGTGCTGCTGCTGGGCCTGTTCGCCTGGATGATCACGGCGCGGATCCTGCGTGGGATGACGATGACGCTGCGCGAACGCGAGTTCGTGAAGGCCGCGAAGTTCATGGGGGCGCCGTCGTCGGTGATCATCCGGCGACACATCCTGCCGAACATGGCATCGCTGATGATCATCGATGTCACGATCACGGTGGGCGCGACGATTCTCCTCGAAACCGGACTGTCCTACTTCGGCTTCGGCGTGCAGCCGCCCGACGTCTCGCTGGGCACCCTCATCCGCGACGGGAGCAACGCCGCGGTCACGACGCCCTGGCTGTTCCTGTTCGCCGGCGGCCTGCTGGTCATCGCGGTGCTGGCCGTCAACTTCATCGGCGACGGCCTGCGTGACGCGCTCGACCCGAACTCCCGCGGAGGCCGCCGTCGGCCGAAGTCGGCACGGAAGACGAAGAAGGTCGCCACCCCATGACGATGATCGACTCCGACGTCCTGGCCGACCCCGGTCTCCCGCCCGGTCCGGGGGACGCGCTGCTGGAGGTCTCCGACCTCGATGTGTCCTTCCCCGGCGAGGACGGCCGCGTGAGCGCGGTGCGAGGGATCAGCTACCGGGTGGCGCCGGGCGAGGTGCTGGGGATCGTCGGCGAGTCCGGGTCGGGCAAGTCGGTGTCGTCCCTGGCCGTGATGGGGCTACTCCCACCGTCGGCGAAGATCAGCGGCTCGATCCGGCTGCGCGGCCAGGAACTCCTGGGCCTGTCCGACACCGAGCTGTCGCGGATCCGCGGCCGGAAGATCGCCATGGTGTTCCAGGACCCGCTCTCGGCCCTGACGCCCGTCTACACGGTGGGCGACCAGATCGCCGAGGCACTGCTGGTGCACGGCGGCCGCTCGATGACGGCGAAGGCCGCGGCGAAGCGCTCTGTGGAGCTGCTCGACCTCGTCGGTATCCCGAACGCGGCCGAGCGGATGAAGTCGTTCCCGCACGAGTTCTCCGGAGGGATGCGCCAGCGTGCCGTGATCGCGATGGCGATCGCCAACGACCCCGACCTGATCATCGCCGACGAGCCGACCACCGCTCTGGACGTCACGGTGCAGGCCCAGGTGCTGGAGGTGCTCAAGACAGCGCAGGAGGTGACAGGAGCGGGGATCGTGCTGATCACGCACGACCTGGGCGTGGTCGCAGGCACGGCCGACCGCGTGGTGGTCATGTACGCGGGCAAGGCCGTCGAGACCGGCACCGTCGACGAGATCTTCGCGGCTCCCCGCATGCCGTACACGCTCGGGCTGCTGGGCTCCATCCCCCGTCTCGACGTCGGGCGCGGCCAGCCGCTGGTGCCCATCGAGGGCCAACCGCCGTCACTCGTGTCGCTGCCGCCGGGCTGCCCCTTCGGTCCCCGCTGCCCCCTGCATGTGGACGCATGCGACCAGGCCGAGCCGGAACTGCTCGTCGCGCCGGGCGCAACCGGGGACCACCGCGCCGCCTGTATCCGCACGGCCGAGCTCGCCGAGGCGGACGCCGAGGGCGGCGAGCTCGCCGCCGAGGTGTTCGACGCCCACGTCGTCGAGAGCTCGGTGGCCGACGCCGTGCCACGGGCCGACCGCGATGTGGTGCTGGGCGTACAGGAGCTGGTCAAGCACTATCCGGTCCGTACCGGCGGGATCTTCCGGCGCACCGTCGGCACCGTGCGCGCCGTCGACGGCGTGACATTCGACGTCCGCGCCGGCGAGACCCTCGGCCTCGTCGGGGAGTCCGGGTGTGGAAAGTCGACGACCATCCTGGAGATCCTGGGGCTGGAGCCGCCGATGGGCGGCACGGTGCAGGTGCTCGGCTCCGACACGCGCGCCCTGTCGAAGGCCGACCGCAAGCGGATCCGCCGTGACATGCAGATCGTGTTCCAGGACCCGATGGCATCGCTGGACCCGCGACTGCCCGTCCGCGACCTGATCGCCGAACCGCTCGAGGTGCAAGGCTTCTCGAAGCAGCACATCGCCGGGCGCGTGCCGGAGCTGATGCGGCTGGTCGGGCTGCGGTCCGAGCAGATCAACCGCTACCCCGGCGAGTTCTCCGGCGGCCAGCGCCAGCGAATCTGCATCGCTCGCGCGCTCGCGCTGGAGCCGAAGGTGCTCGTGCTCGACGAGCCCGTGTCGGCGCTCGACGTCTCGATCCAGGCCGGAGTGCTCAACCTGCTCGACGAGCTGAAGGCGCGGCTGGGGCTGGCCTACCTGTTCGTGGCGCACGACCTGTCGGTGGTGCGCCACATCGCCGACCGCGTGGCGGTCATGTACCTGGGCAAGATCGTGGAGATCGGCGCGGTGGACGAGGTGTTCGCCGCTCCGCAACACCCGTACACGCAGGCTCTGCTCTCGGCGATCCCGGTGCCCGATCCCGAGGTCGAGCGGCGCCGCGAACGGATCCTTCTGCAGGGCGACATGCCCAGCCCGGCGAACCCGCCGTCCGGCTGCCGGTTCCGCACCCGCTGCCCCCTGTTCCTGACGCTCGAAGCCGATCGCCAGGCACGGTGCATCGGCGAGGAGCCGCCGAGGGCCGCCGCCCGACCCGCCCAGCCGGGCACGTCCGTGGTCGATCACGAGGCGGCCTGCCACTGGTCCGAGATCAAGACCGTCGTCTAGCTCCATCCGCCCCGAACGTCCGTCATCCCCAGTGACGGCGCCCCCACCCATCAGCAACTCCGCGACCGCGGATGGACCAGGAGGAACGATGAGACCGTCACGTCGAGGAGCGGGGTTGGTGGCGCTCGCCGCGGCCACCGCGCTCGTGCTGAGCGCCTGTGGCGGCGGGGGAGGTGGCGGCGGCACGGCAGGTGACGTGACCGGTGGCGCGCCCCCGCAGGCCGGGAACGACATCAACCCGGTCGCCTACGACCAGGTGCGTGACGGCGGCGACTTCTTCTGGGCCATCAACAGCCTCCCGCCGCAGTACAACTACAACCAGCTCGACGGCACGGAGCGCGACAACAAGAACATCATCGACTCGATGATCCCCGAGATCATGAAAGCCGACGCGAAGAGCGTCTACCAGATCGACCCGAACTACCTCGAGTCGGCGGAGCTCACCAGCACCGACCCGCAGGTGGTGACGTACAAGCTCAACCCCAAGGCCGTCTGGTACGACGGACGGCCCATCGACTGGACCGACTTCGAGGCCCAGTGGAAGGCCCTCAACGGCTCCAACCCCGCTTACGTCGTCTCCGGCACGACGGGTTACGACGTCATTGCGTCTGTGGCGCAAGGGGCCACCCCGCAGGAGGTGGTGGTCACCTACAGCTCGCAGTACGCGGACTGGAGGAGCAACTTCCTGCCCCTCTATCCACGCGAGACGAACTCCGACCCCAATGTCTTCAACGAGGGCTGGATCAACGGACCGCTGACCTCGGCAGGACCGTTCAAGCTCGAGAGCGTCGACAACACGGCCAAGCGTGTCACGGTCGTGCGCAACGAGAAGTGGTGGGGCCCGCCGGCCAAGCTCGACCGCATCGTCTACGTGGCGCTGGCTCAGGCCGCGCAAGCGGATGCGTTCGCCAACGGCTCCCTGAGTGCCCTCGATATCGGCCCGAGCGTGGCGACCTTCCAGCGTGCCCAGCAGGTGGCCGACGTCGACATCCGCACCGCAAGCGGCCCCAACTACCGCCACATCACGTTCAACGGCGCACCCGGCTCTCTCCTCGAGGACCCGAAACTGCGGCTGGCGATCATGAAGGGCATCGACCGCAACGTCATCACGCAGTCGCAGGTCGGCCCGATCGTGCCGTCCGCAAAGCCACTCGGCAACCACCTCATCGTGGAGGGTCAGGAGGGCTACGAGGACCACTCCGGCGTGGTCGCCTTCGACCCGGAGAAGGCCAAGTCCGAACTCGACGCCCTGGGCTGGACGCTGCAGGGCGACGTGCGCTCAAAGGACGGGAAGCAGCTCGCCCTCCGCGACATCATCCCGACCGGCACACCGGTGAGCGAGGCGGAGGCCCGGATCGTGCAGCAGCAGCTCGGCGCCATCGGCGTGAAGGTGAACATCGAGGCGGTGCCCCTCGACAACTTCTTCGAGCAGTTCGTGTACGTCGGCGGCTTCGACATCACGCACTTCGCGTGGCTGGGCACGGCATCGCCGATCAGCTCGTCGAGCGGCATCTACCGGCTCGTCGAGGGCACGGTCGCCCAGAACTACGGCCGGATCGGCAACCAGAAGATCAACGACCTGCTGGTGCAGGCCAACGCCGAGCTCGACCCGGTCAAGCAGCGCGCGTTGATCAACCAGATCGACCAGGAACTGTGGAACATCGGGCACTCGCTGCTGACCTATCAGCGCCCGGACGCGTTCGCCGTGAAGAACAATGTCGTCAACTTCGGCGCAAAGGGCTTCGCGGACTACGACTACACCATGATCGGCTTCACCAAGTGAGGTCATAGGCGTTGACCGGTAGCACCGCGGCGGGCGGGGGGCGTCTTCGTGCGCTCCGCCCGCTGCGGCATGCGCTGCTCACCACAGAAATCGTCCTCGCCGTGTGCGGGGTGCTGGCCGGCGTCGCGGCGACCA
>NZ_BAAAUS010000008.1:21949-86553 GCF_039534065.1 Pseudonocardia yunnanensis
TATCGGGGTGGCGACCGGCCGGGCCGAGGGCGTGGTCGACGCAGTGCACGACTCCGCTGTGCAGCTCCGCTGGACCCCACCCGGACTGGCCGAGCGCGTCGATCTCGTCGAGGTGAGCGGTACCCCACCTGCACCTGGCGCCCGCACCGAGGTCGCTTTCGACCCCGCCCATCCCGAGGGGCCCCTGATTCCGGGCGCCCAGGTCCTCGTGGACGCCGATCGGGCGCTCACGACACTCTCGTTCACCGTGGTGGTCGCCGCGCTCGTGCTGGCTGTGTTCGCCTGGCAGGTGGTCACGCGCAGGCGCGCGTTCGCGCAGCCGGGCCGGTCGGTTCCCGTGCGCCGCGTGCGCTGGCAGGCCGGCCTCGCCACCCGCAGCTATCTCGAGACCGACACCCACCCGCAGCGGTGGATACCCGTGCACTTCGATCCCGTGCTCGTCGGCCTCCCCTCCCCCACGGTCGTCCGGCTGCACGGCGATCCGCTGCGCGACCGCATGGTCGCCGCCACCGTCGCCGGGCCGGACGGGGACCACCCGCTCGTCCCGTCGGGAGCGGTGCGGTCGGAGGAGCCACGCGGTCACCGCACCGACAACCCGTCGAGGCCGGATGCCACCGTCGCCGTACGCGCCGCGGCGCTGGCCCGGATGGGCCGGCAGCTGCGGGCCGACCTCCCGCTGGTCGTCCCGGCTCCGTTCATCGGCCTGCTGTGGACCTACGTCGACCGCGGTGGGCTGCTGACGTGGGTGGCGGTTACCGCGCTGGCGGCATCGCTCGGCCTGTGGCTTGCCGCGATGCGCGGCTCCGACCCGAGCTGACGTCCCTCAGTCACGCTCGTCGAGCACGTCGATCCAGCCGCCCGAGCGCCAGTACTCGCCGGCGTCCCGGGCCAGCAGCTGGTGGTCCACGAGGTAGCGGCGCAGCGTGGCGTGGTCGGCGGCACCGCCGTCGGTCCACGCTCGCAGCACCGCATCCACCTCCCGCTCCGGGTAACGGACGCCGGGCTCGAAACTCTGCGCCACGTGCTCCAGCACCATCCGGCGCTTGGCGCCCTGCGCGGGGAACGAGAGCAGCCGACCGTCGCGCACGAACCGGGCGACGACCTGCTCGACGCCGGGATCGGCGTAGCCGAGGTCCTCGACGGGCACGACGGGCGCCGCGGACCGCGCGGCCTCCTTGAACAGCTCTGCCCTCACCTCAAGCTTGTCGTCGACGAGCCCGGCCGCCTGCAGCTTCTGCAGCGCCCGCCCGACCTCGCGGGCGGCGAGGCCGGTGGTGGCGCCGACGTCGGCGGGTGTGCGTGCACCCAGCACGAGTGCGGCAACGACACGCAGGCGGTCGGGCTCGGCGAGCAACCCGACGATCTCGGCAGGAGTCACGGCAAGGGAGGTTACCGGGGTCACGGCGGACAGGAGCGCACCATCGCCGTATATCGAACACAGACGACGTCGGACTCAGGGAGCACGCAGCGAACAATATGTGGATATCAGATCGACCCGACACCGGACCGGAATACATAATTCTCAGCACGGACAAACGGGCGTAACGACGTAGAACTTCTCGGATCGGCACCCGAGATCTGACCCTCCCGGGTAGGATTGATCATTGATCCGTGCCGACCTTCAGGAGAGAGAGCGAGTACCAGCCGCGTGCTGAGATACCTCCTCAAGAAGACTCTCGGTTGGCTACTCATGATCGTGGTGGCCACCAACCTGACCTACTTTCTGGCCAACCTGTTTCTCGATCCGAGGGTCAACTACCTGCAGTTGAGGCCTCCTCGCACCCCCGAGGAGATCGACCGCTCACTCGCCCAGTACAACCTGAGCCCGGCCACCCCACTGCTCGACCGCTGGTGGCACTGGATCACCGATATCGTGCTGCACTGGAATTGGGGCTACTCCCCGGTCGGCGACAGCGTCAACACCCAGATCGCCTTCCGGATCGGTGTCAGCGCCCAGCTCGTACTGTTGTCGACGATTCTCTCCACGATCATCGGAATCGCCCTCGGCGTCTACACGGGATCGCGCCAGTACCGCTTCGCCGACCGGTTCCACCAGGGCTTGTCGATCATCACGATCAACGTCCCCACGGTCGTCGCGTCACTCGTGGTGGTGCTCCTCGCGATCATGCTCAACCAGTCGCTCGGCAGCACCCTGCTCTTCGTCGCGGGGGCACAGTCGCCGACGGTCAGCGGGTTCTGGCCGCTCGTGCTCGACCGGATCCAGCACCTCGTCCTCCCCACCATCTCGTTGACGCTCACCAGCTACGCCGGCTACCACTTGCTGCAGCGCTCGCTGCTCCTCGACAACATCAACTCCGACTACGTGCGCACCGCGCGGGCCAAGGGCCTGACCCGCCAGGAGGCCATCCGGCGCCACGGCCTGCGCACGTCACTGATCCCGGTCGCCACCTCCGTCGCGTTCGCGGTGCCTGCGCTGTTCACCGGGGCCGTGATCACGGAGACGATCTTCGGTTGGCAAGGCATGGGCCAGTACTTCACGTCGACGATCAGCAAGAACGACGTCAACGGCGTGGTCGCCGTCGCCGCGTTCGGCGCGCTGATGACCGCGATCGGCGCGATCCTCGCCGACATCGCTGTTGTGGTCCTCGACCCGAGGGTGCGGGTGACCGGCTCGTGACCACGAACCTCCCCGGCCCGGTTCCGTCGGTCGACCTCGACAGGCAGCCGTCCACCACCGAGAGGAACCTTCAGCGCCGCGGCGGCCGGCTGAGCAGGCGCCGCCTCTACCTGCGCCGGTTCCTCCGCAGCAAGGGCGCGGTGGCCGGGCTGGTGATCCTGGCTCTCCTCGTGCTGTTCGCGCTGCTGGGCGGGCTGTTCACGCCCTACTCCTACAGCGACGTCGACTTCGCGGCGCTGACGGTCCCGCCCTCGCCCGACCACATATTCGGCACCGACAACGCCGGCAACGACACGTTCGCCCAGGCCGTGCACGGTCTGCAGCGGTCGCTGGTCATCGCGGTCTCGGTGTCGCTGCTCACCACGATCATCTCCGCGTTCGTCGGTGCCGTCGCCGCCTACTTCGGCGGCAGAACGGAGCGGGTCGTCCTCGGGATCGTGCACTTCTTGCTGGTGGTGCCCTCGTTCCTGATCCTCGCCCTCGTCTCGCAGAAGGCGGGCGGCGACTGGAGGGTGCTCATCGTCGTCCTGACGGTGTTCGGCTGGATGTACAACGCGCGCGTGGTGTGGGCTCTCGCCACGTCGTTGCGCGAGCGGGAGTACGTGCTGGCGGCGCGCTTCATGGGCGTCGGCCGGATCCGGATCGTCCTGCGCCACCTGATCCCCAACATCGGGTCGTTGCTCGTGGTGACGTTCACGATCGGAGTGGTCGCGACCGTGCAGGGCGAGACTGCCCTGTCGTTCATCGGGTTCGGGGTGCAGCCGCCGGACGTCTCGCTGGGCACCATGCTCAACGACGGCGCCGACACCGTGTCGAGCGCGCCCTGGCTGTTCTACGTCCCGGCAGTCCTCGTCACGCTGCTGACCGTCTCGATGGCGCTGATCGGAGACGGGTTGCGCGACGCGCTGGACCCGACGTCCCGATCCGGAGGCGGCGCGTGACCATCGTTCCGGACACCGATCCTGTGCTCTCGGTCCGCAACCTCGAGGTCTCCTTCCCCTCGGAGGCCGGGCGCGTGTCGGCCGTCCGGGGCGTCGACTTCGACCTGTACGCGGGCCGCACGCTGGGAATCGTAGGCGAGTCGGGCTCGGGCAAGTCGGTCACGTCGATGGCGGTGATGGGCCTGCTCCCGGACTACGCCGCGGTGTCGGGCTCCGTGACCTTCGGCGGCAAGGAGTTGCTCGGCCTCGACGACCGGCAGATGTCGGCGATCCGCGGCCGTGAACTCGCGATGATCTTCCAGGACCCTCTCGCGTCGCTGACGCCGATCTTCACCGTGGGACGCCAGATCGTCGAGGCGTTGCAGATCCACCAGAACCTCGACCGGACCGCGGCCTGGAAACGGGCGGTGGAACTGCTCGACCTGGTCGGTATCCCGAACGCCGCGGCCCGCGCACGCTCGTTCCCGCACGAGTTCTCGGGCGGGATGCGCCAGCGCGTGGTGATCGCGATGGCGATCGCCAACGACCCTCGGGTGCTCGTCGCCGACGAGCCGACCACCGCCCTGGACGTCACGGTGCAGGCGCAGATCCTCGACGTCCTCGCGCTCGCCAAGGCCGAGACGGGTGCGGCCCTCATCCTGATCACCCACGACCTCGGCGTCGTGGCCGGCACGGCCGACGACGTGCTCGTGATGTACGCAGGCCGTCCGGTGGAGAAGGCGCCGGTCGGTGCGCTGTTCGCCCGGCCCCGCATGCCGTACACGATCGGGCTGCTGGGTGCCGTCCCGCGAGTGGACCGCGCCGAGCGACGTCCGCTCCTGCCGATCACCGGCAACCCGCCGCTCCTGGTCGACCTGCCTGCAGGCTGCCCGTTCCGGCCGCGCTGCCCGATACCGGTGGCGGAGTGCGCCGCCGAGGAACCCGCGCTGGCGCCGGTGCCGCCCGACGGAGACCACGCCGCGGCCTGCATCCGCTCCTCGCACATCGACGACGGCCGGGTCAACGGCGTGGCGATCTACCCCGTGCCGCCCGTGCCGACGCCACCGGCGGCGGCGATCGCCCGCGAGCAGCGCCCCGCCGTGCTAGAGCTCGACGGACTCGGCAAGACCTTCCCGCTGCTGAAGGGGAAGCTGCTGAAGCGGCGCATCGGCTCGGTGTACGCGGTCTCTGATGTCGACCTCGACATCAGGCAGGGCGAGACGCTCGGGCTGGTCGGCGAGTCAGGTTGCGGGAAGACCACCACGCTGCTGGAGATCATGAACCTCCGCGTCCCGGAGCAGGGCAGCATCCGGATCACGGGCGTCGACGTGGCGAGCCTGAAGGGCCGAGGCCAGGAACGCGCTCTTCGGCGCAAGCTCCAGATGGTGTTCCAGGACCCGATGGGAGCGCTCGACCCGCGGCTGACGGTCTTCGACATCCTGGCCGAACCGTTGCGGGCCGTGGGCGAGGCGAATCGCGAGGCGACCGAACAGCGGATCGACGAGTTGATGGCGCTGGTCGGACTCGACCCCGAACACAGCGACCGCTTCCCCACCGCCTTCTCCGGGGGACAGCGCCAACGCATCGGCATCGCCCGTGCCCTGGCCACGAATCCGTCGCTGGTGGTGCTGGACGAGCCGGTCTCGGCACTGGACGTCTCCATCCAGGCCGGCGTGATCAACCTCCTGAACGTCCTCAAGGCCGAGCTCGGGCTCTCCTACCTCTTCGTCGCGCACGACCTGTCCGTGGTGCGCCACATCTCGGACCGGGTCGCGGTGATGTACCTGGGTCGCATCGTGGAGATCGGTTCCGTCGACGTCGTGTTCGACGACCCGCGGCACCCGTACACACAGGCGCTGCTCTCGGCGATCCCGGTTCCCGACCCGCTGGTCGAGCGCACCAGGGAACGGGTGGTGCTGCGCGGGGACCTGCCCAGCCCCACCAACTCCTCCCCCGGCTGCCGGTTCGTCAGCCGATGCCCTCTGCACCCGACCCTCGACCACGGGCAGCGCACACGGTGCGCGCAGGAGACCCCCGAGCTCACAGGGAGGGACGGCGTCGACCACCTGAACGCCTGCCACTTCCGCTGACGCGCCGGCACCCCTCATCAGGAGGAACCCGACCATGCACGTCCTGAAGCGAACCGCTGCCCTCGCGGCCACCGCGGTGCTGTCGGTGGCGCTGGCGGCCTGCGGCACCGCCGGATCGACCGGCGGCGAGGTCAGCGCCCAATCCCTGGCCGGCCAGGTTGCCTACAACCCGCAGCCCTACGACAACATCAAGGACGGTGGCACGCTCACCACCTCGGTTCCGGAGATCTCTCCCCAGTTCAACAGCTGGCAGAGCGACTCCACCGGATACACGCAGACGGTGTGGTCCTGGTACAACCCGATTCTCGTCACGTTCACCGCCGACGGGCAGGCCGTCTTCAACCCGGACTATCTCACCGACGTGAAGCAGGAAACCGTCGACGGGAACACCAGGGTCACCTACACCATCAATCCGAAAGCCACCTACAACGACGGCACGCCCATCGACTGGACCTCGTTCGACGCGGTGTGGAAGGCCGACCGGGGCAAGGATCCGGCCTACCTCGTCAGCTCCACCGACGGCTACGACCGCATCTCGTCGTTGACCCAGGGCGTGAACTCCCGCCAGGTCGTGGTCACGTTCTCCGGGATCAACCTGTGGTGGCAGGCCCTGTTCGGTTCCCTGCTCAACCCCGCCGCCCTCGCCCCCGCCGTGTTCAACCAGGGGTACATCAACAACCCGCACCCGGAATGGGGCGCCGGACCGTACACGGTGAGCAAGTTCGATCAGCAGAACGGCACGATCACCTTCGAACGCAACCCGAAGTGGTGGGGCAAGAAGGGCAAGCTCGACTCGAGGACCTTCATCGCCCTGGAGGACTCAGCGGCCATCAACGCCTTCAAGAACGGGCAGATCGACGCGGTCTCGGCCGGCTCGAAGGACCGGCTCGCACAGGTCGCGGGGCAACCGGGCACGGAGATCCGCAAGAGCGCTTCCCTGCAGATCGACTTCTTCACGCTCAACGGCACCACCCCCGTCCTCTCCGACATCCGGGTGCGAAAGGCGGTCTTCGAGGCCATCGACCGCGCGGAGATCGTCAAGGTCCAGCTCCAGGGCCTCGGCTACACGGCGGACCCCGCCGGTTCGATGAACCTGCTGCCGTTCCAGGACGGATACCACGATGATTTCGGCCAGGTCGTCAGGTTCGACCCCGAGCAGGCGAAGAAAGACCTCGACGCGGCCGGATGGACCGTGGGCCCGGACGGCGTCCGGGTCAAGGACGGCAGGCCACTCGAGTTCAGCTACGTCAGCACCGGCGACGACCCCATCGGAAAGGCGATCGCCGGCGCCACCGCGGCGATGCTGAAGAACGTCGGCATCAAGCTGGACATCCGGCAGGTCCCGTCGAGCGACTTCTCCAAGATCATCGCCGGCAAGCAGTTCGATCTGTTCTACTCCGGCGAGTCGGAGGGCAGCCCGTACGGGATCGCCTTCATCTGCCAGCTGTACTGCTCGGACACGCAGTTCATCAAGTCCGGCGTCAACGACCCCGCGAACGACGCGCTGATCCGGTCGGTGAACACCCTGCCGACGGCTCAGGAGCAGTTCGCGAGGGCCGCCGAGGCGGAGGTGGCGGCGTTCAAGACATTCGGCGTGATGCCCGCGGTCAACCTGCCGGACATCGAAGCGGTCAAGACGGGCCTGGCCAACTACGGGCCAGGGCGCTACTTCAGCAGCACGCCGGAGAACATCGGCTGGCAGAAGTAGCGCCCCTGTGTGGATACGAGCGCGGGAGCACTCGTATCCACACAGAGGAACGTCAGCCGGTCATCGTCAGATCGGCGATCCGCGCTCGATGGGCGTCGGCGTCGCCGTACTGACCCGCCAGCCGCTTGGCGCGCTTGTAGAAGAAATGCGACTCGTGCTCCCACGTGTACCCGATGCCGCCGTGGTACTGGATCATCGCTGCCGTCGATGCGATGGCGACGTCGCTCGCCTTGGCCTTCGCCACGGAGACGGCGAGCGGGGCGTCGGCCAGCCTGGTCTCGACGGCGTGCGCGGCGTACAGCACGGCGTGCTCGGCCATGGTCACGCCGATGTGCAGGTCGGCCAGCGCATGCTTGATCGCCTGGAACGACCCGATGGGCACACCGAACTGCTGCCGTTCACGGTCGTAGGCGACCGTGCGGGAGAGTGCCTCGCGCGCGATCCCGGCCAGGTCGGCGGCCACGAGCACGGTGGCCCGCGCCGCGAGCTCGTCGAGCACCTCCGCGCTCGCCCCCGGCAACGCCTCGCCCGCGTCGGCCTCGATCAAGGCCAGCCGCACGGTGCCGTCATAGGAGCCCTGCCGGGTGGCGGATCCACCGTGGACGAGCGTGAGCCCGTCACCGGAGCGCGCGACGACGACATCCGCGATCTCGCCGTACTCCACGGTGCGGAGCACACCCGGCGCGGTGCCACGCAGGGTCAGAGCTCCGACGGCGTCGCCGACGGCGAGCCGCGGCAACCAGGCGGCTCGCTGCTCGTCCGATCCGGCCAGCCGGATCGCCTCCGCCGCGAGCACGGTGCCGCGCCACGGCCCGGGCGCCACGCCTGCGCCGAGCGCACGGGCGATCACCTGCGCCTCCACCAGCCCGAGCCCGAGCCCGTCGTGCTCCTCGGGCACGAGCACCGCCAGCCAGCCCTGCTCGGCCGCGGCCTTCCACAGTGAGGCCGGATGCCCGTCGCCGTCGGCGTCCTCGACGACGGCCCGGACGGCCTCGAGGTCGAACCGGTCGGCGAGGTAGCCGCGAACGGCGTCGCCGAACTCGCGCTGGTCGTCGGTCGGTGCGAAGAACATGACCAGCTCCTATCGCGGCAGGCCGAGCACGCGCTCGGCGGTGATGTTGCGCTGCACCTGCGAGGACCCGCCCCAGATCGTGACCGATCGCGACCACATCGACTGGCCGTGGAAGGGGCGGAGGTCCAGGTCGTCGACCGAATCGAGAGTGGCGTCCTCGCCGACGACGTCGTCGAAGACCTCCCAGAGGTCCTGGAACGTCTCGGACCATTGCAGCTTCGTCATCGACGCCTCGAACCCGAGGTCACGCCCCTGCTCCACCTGCGTCAGCACGTGCATGGCGTGCAGGCGCAGGCACTCCAGCTCGACGAGGACGCGGGCGAGCTTGTCGCGCACCACCGGGTCGCGGTCCCGGCCCAGCTTCTTCGCGACCTCGACGATCTCGTCGTACTGGCGGCGGAACTCCGTGTACTGGGCGATGCCGGACGCGCCCCGCTCGAAGGAGAGCAGCAGCATCGCGGTGCGCCAGCCGTCGCCGATCTCCCCGAGACAGTCGGTCGCGGGCACCCGCGCGTCGGTGAAGAACACCTCGCCGAACTCGCTGGCCCCGCTCATCTGCTTCAACGGCCGGGCCTCGACGCCGGGCTGATGCATGTCGATCAGCAGCATCGAGATGCCACGGTGCTTTGCGGAGCCCGCCTCCGTGCGCACCATCGTGAAGATCTTGTCGCCGTGCACGGCGTTGGTGGTCCACACCTTCTGGCCGTTGACCACGAAGTCGTCGCCGTCGCGCACGCCTTTCGTGGACAGGGCGGCGAGGTCGGATCCCGCCCCCGGCTCGGAGAAGCCCTGGCACCAGATCACCTCGTTGCGCAGCAGCGGACCGATGATCTCCTTCTTCTGCGCATCGGTGCCGATCGCCATCACGGTGGGGGCGAGGAACGACAGGCCGAGCGGGTTGACGGTGCGTGGCGCGCGCGCCAGCACCATCTCCTCGTCGTAGATCGCCCTCATGCCGGGAGTTCCCCCGCGGCCGCCGAACTCGGTGGGCCACTCGATGCCCGCGAAACCGGCGAGCGCCTTGTCGCGCTCCCAGTCGCGACGCAGCCGGAAGCTCTCGTCGCCGTCGAGCTTCTCCCAGAACCCCGGGCGCTGCCATTCCTCCGGGATGCTCGCCCGCAGCCAGGACCGCAGCTCGCTGCGGAACGCCTCCTCCGCTGCGGTGTAGGTCAGGTCCATGCGCTCTCCTCGTCGCCGCATCAGGGCTGGGACCACCTTGGCATACCGACGAGTAACCGGCGTACCCGTCATCGCCTGCACTGGATCTTCACCTCCGATTGCGGACAGGAACTGGCCGCTGCGGCGGCGACGCTCTGCCGGACGATCGATCACGGCAAGGAGACACACATGGCGACGACGACCATCCCCGGCGGCAAGTCAACGGTCACCCCGTACGTGGCAGCCAAGGGAGCAGCGGCGTTCCTCGACTTCGTCGAGCAGACCTTCGGCACCGCCACCGCCCTGCGCGTCCTGAACGAGGACGGCACGATCGGCCACGCGGAAGTCACGATCGGGGACTCGGTCGTCATGGTGTTCGACGCGCGGCCCGAATGGCCCGACATCCCGAGCCTCCTCAGCGTCTACGTCGATGACGTCGACGAGGTGGTGGCCCGAGCCCTCGATGCGGGAGCGGTCCTCGTCACCGAGGTGACGACGTCGCGGATCATCGGCGACCGCGGCGGGCGCATCAAGGATCCGGTCGGGAACATCTGGTGGATCCAGACGCACCTGGAAGACGTCGACGAGGCCACCATGCGCGAGTTGTTCGCCGATCCCGACGAGGCCGCCACCATGCGGCACGCCCAGGAGTCGTTCGCCGCGGAGATGCGACGCCGGCTCTGAACGCCGCCCGGGTTGACGGTGGGTGAGCACGAAAGGAACGGCGGGTACGCTCCGCACATGCGCACTGAGCGTGTCACAGTGAGCCTTCCGGCCGAACTGGTCACCGAGGCCCGCAACGCCGTGCAGCGCGGGGCAGCCAGGAGCATCTCGGCGTACATCGCCGAAGCCGTCTCCGCGCGCCAGCTCCGCGACCGATCTCTCGCCACACTCGCCGATCTCTACGGTGGTCCGCCCCCGCCCGCCGAGCTGGCCGAGGCGCGGCGGACGCTGCGCCTGGTGCCGCCGGCAGCCGCTGTCTGATGGGCGCTCCACATCGGAGTGGCGCCGTGGCGGACGCCGCATGATCGGCGGACGCGTACTCGACACCACCGCGCTGGCCGCCTTCGCCATCGGACGGCCCGTCTACGTCCGGGCGCTCGTGTGGGCCGCGGTCGAGGAGAACATCGTGCTCGCGGTGCCGAGCGCCGCACTCGGCCGGGCCTGGGCACTGCTCGATCCCGAGCACCACGCGGCCCTGCAGGTGCTGCTGGACCTGCCCAACACGGTGATCGACGAGCTCGGCCCGGCCTCGGCCCTGGAGTCCGGGCTGCTGCTGGCCGCATCCGGGCACGACGACATCGTCGCGGGGCAGGTGGCGGCCAGCGCCCGTCGCCGGGGCTGGCCCGCCGTCACCGGCGAACCCGCCACCCTCCGCAAGCTCGACACGTCGGTGACGATCGAAGAACTCCCCTGACCCCGCGAGTCGCCCGGTTCCACCCGCCGAGTCGGTGAGCCGCTAGTCCGCCGTGAGGCGGGTTCCGAGGCGCTTCAAGGACTCCTCGTCCAGGCCGTTGGCCTTCAGCCACCCGGCCGCTCCGCCCGTTCCGTTCGTGCCGAAGTCCGCGTCGAGCCGGGCGAGCACGGTGGCCATCGCGTCGGCCCGCGGGAGGTGCCGCGAGATGTCCTCCGGCATCGGCTCGCCCGACGCCGTGGTCCACCGGCGGAAGAGCGCCTCCACCTGCTCGGCGGAGAGCGCGTAGTCGGCCACCACCGCATCGCGCTCGACGCCGATCGCGTCCAGCACCAGCGCCACGAACACCCCGGTGCGGTCCTTCCCCGCCGCGCAGTGCACCAGCGCGGGCCCCGCGTCCGGTTCGGCGAGCAACCGCACTGCGGCGACGACGTTCTCGCCACGGTCGGACAGGTAGCCGAGGTAGTTGCGCACCAACGGGTCGGTGTCGTCGTCGGTCTCGGGGAGGGTGCGACCCTGTTCGGGGAGGAAGTTGAACGCCACCGTCTCGACGCCGGCGCGGGCGACGGCGGTAGGCCCGTCCTCGTCGATCTCCCGGGGGGTGCGCAGGTCCAGCACCAGCTTCAACCCGACGACGTCGACGAGGTGACCCACGTCGGCCGGGGTGCAGTAGTGCAGCGACGCGCTGCGTAACAGCATCCCCGGCCGTGTGGTGCGGCCGTCGCGCAGCGGCAGGCCGCCGATGTCGCGAACGTTGTCGAGTCCCTCGAAGGTGAGCCAGCGCTCCGTTGATGCAGACACATGGTCACCCTCGCTCATCGGACCGCTCCGCCGCATCCCCGTGCACGTGACCGCAAGGGGAAGTTCCCGCGCAACAGTCCGAAGTGCCGGGTGGGGTCTAGAGGGCGCTCTCGAACGCGGCCTGGCTGAGCACCCGCCGGTTGATCACCGCGACGATCGGGCCGTCGGCCTCGCTGGCGCTGCGGGCCTCCCGCCACTCCGGGTCGGCCTGCATCGCCGCCCACTTGGTGACCATGTCGTCGTAGGAGTCGAACCGCAGCACGTACACGAGCTCGTTGTTGGAGTTGCTGCCGAGCTCGGTGAGGGTGATGAAGACGACCTCCATCCCGTGCTTGCGGAAGAAGCCCAACGTGTGGTCTTTGAACCTCTTGACGAGCGCAGGCATGCGACCCGAAACGGTGGTGTACTCGCGGATCTCGTAGATCATCATACGATCATATGGACAGCTGACCGACTGAGCTGTAAGCATGTCCCATTGGTCGGCGACCGCGTCATAAGGGCCGTTCGGCGACCGCCCCGGCCGTCTCAGCTACGCGACGGCCTAGGCTTCGTTCCAACGAGTGACCGCGCCCCAGCTCCCACGCACCAGCAGCTCTCCGCAACTCGGTGATGGTCACGAAGAGTTGCGCCGCCGAACCCGAGGAACTCGATGACGGACCCCCGCACCAGCCTGATCCGCCAGCAACTCGCCGATCTCGGCAGGCGGCACGCCGCCGAGGAGAGCCGGGGTGCCACCACTCCGCGGGCCACCCGCGTGCTGATCATCGGGAACTTCGGCAACGGCAACACCGGCGACGAGGCGATGCTCGCCCGCACGCTGCAGGAGCTCCCCGAGGGCACCGAGGTGCGCGTGGTGTCGCGCAACCCCCGCATGGTCGAGGCCCTGCACCGGGTGCCCGCCGTGGCCATGGAGGGCATCCCGTTCACGAAGGCGCTCAAGTGGTGCGACGGCATCGCGGTCGTCGGCGGAGGCCTGTTCGGCACCGGTTCGTCGTCGCTGGTCAACGCGCTGCCGGCGATCGTCTGGGCCGCCACGGCCCGCGGTCGTGACATCGCCTACGTGGCGGTCGGCGTCTACCCCGGCACGCCCGAGCGCGTGCTCGACCTGCTGCGTCGCTCGGTCCGCAAGCCCGGCCGGATCACCGTGCGCGACGAGGTCTCGGCGGCCACGCTCGGCCCCGCGATCGTGGCGCCGGTGGTGGGCGACCTCGCGATGGGACTCACCCCCGCACCGGCCGCCGACGCTCGGCGTGCACTCGCCGCGGCCGGCGTCGACCCAGCGGTGCCGCTGCTGCTCGTCGCACCGAAGGCGCTGCCCAACCCGATCCTCGTCGACTGCCTGCAGGACGCAGCCGAGACGCTCGCCCGGCGCTGGATCGAGCGTGGCGGAGCGGTCGCGGGTCTCGCCATCAGCACCCACGCCGACTACGGGCTCGGACTCGCCCGGCGTGACGAGGTGCTGGTCGAGGAGCTCGGAGAGCGGCTGGGACGCGCGGTTCCCGTGCTCGGCCCGCAGCTGCCGCCCGCGCTGGCCAAGGCCGTGGTCGGCGAGGCCGACGCACTCTTCGGCCTGCGCATCCACGCACTGGTCTTCGCCGTGTCCACCGGCGTGCCCTGCCTGGGCGTCGGCTGGGAGGAGCGCACCACCGCCTTCCTCGCCGAGCACGAGCAGTCGGCGATCAGCACCCGGCCGCCCGCCGAGGAGCTCCACGCCTGGGTGGACCGGTCGCTGCCGGCTCGCTGGTCGGCGCGCCCGCGGCTGCTCTCCTCGTAACCGACGGGTTCCTCACACACCGTCCGCCGGGCTGCGCCGCAGCATCGGCGGCAACAACCGCGCCCCGGGACCGAGCTCACCCACCCGGTCCTCGGGGTTGTAGAGCCGGCAGCGCTGCAGCGAGAGGCAGCCGCAGCCGATGCACGAGTCGAGCCCGTCGCGCAGGGCAACCAGGGCTTGGATCTGCTCGTCGAGTCGCCCGCGCCATGAGCGCGACAGCCGTGTCCAGTCCGCTTTGGTCGGCGTCCGGCCGTCGGGGAGCTTGTCCAGGCCTTCGCGCACTTCGTCCAGGCCCACGCCGATCGTGCGTGCGGCCCGGATGAAGGCCAGCCTCCGCAGCACGGATCGCTCGTAGCGACGCTGCCCACCGGACGTACGTGTGGTGCGCAGCAGCCCTTCCCGCTCGTAGTACCGCAGGGCGGACGGCGGGTAGCCACTGCGCTGTGCCACCTCACCGATCGTGAGCAGGTCGGTCGTCTCCATGCGATCTCCTTGACCTGAAGCTGACTTCAAGTCGCACCGTAGTCGCATGACCGATATGACCGCCATCGTCACCGGCGCGGGGCAGGGTTTCGGCCTCGCCCTCACCGAGTCCCTCGCCGCCCGCCGCGCCACCGTGATCGCCTGCGCACGCGACTCCGCCAGACTCCATGCCGCAACGGCCGGCCTGCCCGGTGTGATCGCCCTGCCCGGCGACGTGAACGACCCTGAGTTCCGCGCGGAGCTCATCCGCGCGGCGGGACGGCTCGACCTGCTCGTGCACAACGCCGGTGAGCTCGGCCCCTCCCCGCTGCCCACCCTCGAGCACTATCCGCTCGACGCGCTGCGCGGCGTGCTCGAAACGGGCGTGCTCGCCCCGCTCGCACTCACCCAGCTCGCGTTGCCGCTGCTGCGCGCATCCGGAGCGGGCACCGTGATCACCCTGAGCTCGGATGCGGCCGTCGAGGCTTATCCCGGGTGGGGCGGCTATGGCGCCGCGAAGGCCGCACTCGACCTGCTCGCCGCCGTGCTCGCCGTGGAGGAACCGGCTCTGCGGGTGTATGCCTTCGACCCCGGCGACATGCGCACCGCGATGCACCAGCGTGCCTTCCCCGGCGAGGACATCTCCGACCGTCCCGAGCCGGCGGCGGTCGTCCCGGCCCTGCTGCGACTGCTCGACCACCGGCCGGAGAGCGGTCGCTACCGCGCCGCGGACCTGTCCGACGCCGAGCGGCCCACCACCACCGGGACGACGGCCGGGAGCCCGGCGTGAGCGCCACGACGACCTTCACCGTGCCGCCGGAGCTCTCGGCCACCGAGCCGCCGGAAGCACGCGGCGTGCCTCGCGACGGTGTGCGCCTGCTGGTGGCCCGCGACCGTGGACCGTTGCAGCACACGACGTTCCGCAGTCTCCCGCGGGCGTTGCGCCGCGGCGACCTCCTCGTGGTCAACACCTCCGACACCGAGCCCGCCGCCGTCGACGGACACCGCGGCGACGAGTCGCCCGTCACGCTGCACATCTCCGGCCCGGCACCGGACAACCTGTTCGTCGTCGAGCTCCGGACGCCGGACGGCCGGCGGGTCGCGGACGGACGGGCGGGCGAGTCGGTGCGGCTGCCCCGGGGCGTGGTGGCCTCGCTGCTGACCGCTCACCCCGACCCCCGGATCGTCGAGGGAAGCCGGCTCTGGCGCGCACGGATCCCCGTGGCGGGAGGGCTGCGGCCGTGGCTGATGGACGTGGGGCGGCCGATCCGGTACTCCTACCTGCGCGGTGACTGGCCCATCGACACGTACCGCACGGTCTTCGCGAAGCCCGGGCCGGAGTTCGCCAGCGCCGAGATGCCCAGCGCCGGTCGCCCGTTCACCCCGGCCGTGCTGGCGGACCTGCACAGCCGTGGGATCGGAGTCGCCGAGATCGTGTTGCACACCGGGGTGTCGTCGCTCGAAGCCGGCGAGGTGCCGCTGCCCGAGCGCTACCAGGTACCCGCCGACACGGCCGACGCCGTCAACGCGACGAAGGAAGCGGGCGGACGGGTGGTCGCGGTCGGCACGACGGTCACGCGCGCGCTGGAGACGGTGGCCGACCCGGCGGGCCGCGTCCGTGCCGGTGCCGGATGGACCCACCTCGTTCTGGGGCCCGACCGCTCAGCGCGCGCCGTGGACGGCCTCGTAACCGGCTGGCACGAGCCGACGGCCTCCCACCTGCTGCTACTCGAGGCCGTTGCCGGCCCGCGCCTCGTCGGCCGGGCATATTCGGCGGCGGTCGACCGGGGCTATCTGTGGCATGAGTTCGGCGACTCTTGTCTCCTTCTCACCTCGAGGACCGCTTATCGCCCCGTGTGAGTGAAAAACGATCAACGCTTTTATTCGCGCGTGTCGTCCCTTCGAGCCGAACGGCAGTCGGGCTGCGGTGGCCGGGCGTTCCTGGCCTTGCCCGCGATGAGGAGCCGCCAATACAGTCACGCCAGCGTTACGATCCGATCATGAGCGCAGCGAGCCGGGACTCCCCACCCGGCTCACCGGACCCCCGACCGGGCTGCTCGTGGTGAGGGTCGCTCCCCCGCGCTGAAAGGGCAGTCGTTGGCTGGACACCGCTCCCCCCGTGGTCGTCGTGCGCTCTGGACAGTGGATCCCGTATCCGCCCGCCACAAGGCCGCATCCGCACCAGCAACCACGGGCCCGGTAATCCGCACCACTGTCCTCGCCACGGCCGCCGCGGTCGGCGCGGTCACCACAGGCACCCTCACCGCACTCGTCCCCAGCCCCGGTGACACCGCCACCACCGCCGCAGCCGACGAGTTCACCACCACGTCGCTCGCGTCGGACAGTTCGCCGCTCAAGTCCAACCACGTCGCCGCCCTGATCCCCGTGAGCTTCGCGGTCGACGCCACCGACGACGCCTCCGACGACTCCGCCGACGAGCACCTGGCCATGCTCGACAAGGCCACCACGCTGGCCGCGCAGCTCGCCGAGCTGCACGCCAAGCAGGCGCGCGAGCAGGCCGAGAACGACCGGATCTCAGCCCTGATCGATCGCGGCGGCCTCGACGGCTGGATCGCCGAAGCCCTGAAGATCATGGACATGCCGCAGTCCTACGCCCCCGGCCTCAAGAAGATCATCATGGCCGAGTCCGGCGGCAACCCACGCGCGATCAACACCTGGGACAGCAACGCCCGCCGGGGCACCCCGTCGCAGGGCCTGATGCAGACCATCCCGTCCACGTTCCGGGCGTACGTGCACCCCTCGCTGCGCGGCAGGTCCATCACCGACCCGGTCGCCAACATCACGGCGGGCGTGCGGTACATGATCGCGCAGTACGGGATCTCCACCCTCAAGGCCGGTGGACGCAGCAACAGCTCCGGCGACTACGTCGGCTACTGACCACGCGATCACCGCGTCGGCGCACCCTTCTTCGCCCGGAGCATGCGCCGCACCGCGGCCGTGACGCGGTCGATGCCCGACTCCTGCAGCACGAGCTGCTGATCGAGCCCGTCGTCGTCGCGAATCCCGACCACGATGGCGCTGCGGTCGCCGCTCGACACGACGATCTCGAACTCGCGTGTCATCGTCCGGTGCAGCGGCACCGCGATCGATGAGCTGTACACGAGCTCCAGTCCCAGCTCGGCCCGCTCCCGCGTCCTCGTCGAGACGGCCACGACGTCGGAGTAGTGGAACTCGTAGGTCTCCTCGTCCTTGCGACTCCCGGTGGCGAAGTCGAGCACGCACTCGTAGATCCCGAGGTGGTGCCCGGTCGGGCAGATGACCATGACGTCGTAGAGGGTGAACCTCCAGACCCTGTCCAGCCCGCTGCGACCGCGCGCCCGGTTGGCCGGCCCGAACACCACGAGCGGCCCACGACCCTGGTCAGCGAGCCGGGGCCGCCTGCGGGCCTCGGCGGGCGGATCGACCTCGTCGCTGTGCAGCTCCAGATCGTTCCTCGTCAGACCCAGGCGGCGCATGGCCCGTTCGGCGGCCGCATGGAGGTCCTCGTCGAGGGTGTGGTCCATCTCCTGGTCCGACGGCTTCGGTTCGGCCGCGGCGAGACGGCGCCGGTAGTCCGCCATCCCGGTGAACCCCTGCAGCGCCAGCACCAGTGCCAGCATCGCCACCAGGATCGCGAGTACGTGGATCTCCACCAGCAGCAGTGAGCCCGCGACCACGATGGACACCACGGCGGCCTGCTGCTGGTGCCGCGCCCGGCTCTGATCGTGCTCATCGGGTGTGATCTGGAAGTACCTCTTGACGGCCTTCTTGCGCTCGTCGCTGCCCGGCTTTCGTCCCACGGGTGCGGTCATCGTCCCGCCCCCTCGTTCGCGAGCCCGGCCTGAACCTCTACGTCACGAACACCGTGATGCTGCACGGCTCCTCCCCCCTTAGTGGCGCCATTGCCCTTCAGGTGCGGGGGTAGCTCGCCGCAGGTGCCGCAGCCGTTGCCTGTCACTCCGGCGTGGTGCGCACATGCACACCTTCGAGTGAACTACACGGCCGTATGGCACAGCGCATGGTCACCGCGCTCGCCCGAACGGCCGACGGTTCACCCGGCCAAGGGACGGGAGCCGGACCAGCCGCTCGACGGGGCAGACGGCTCAGGCAGGCGCCACCCGCGCCCGCTGCTCACCGACCGCGACGACGTCCCCGGCCCGCAGCTGCGCTCCTCGTCGGGTCTCGACCCGCCCGTTGACCTGCACCTCTTCGGCCTCGAGCAGCGCCTTGGCATGGACCCCGTGCTCGGCGAGTCCTGCGAGCTTCAGGAACTGGCCCAGCCGAATGGGGTCCTCGGCGATCGGGACATCGAGGATCGGTGATCTCGGCACGAGCCCATCATCGCGCGGGGCCGTTCCGGCCTCAGCGCCAGTGGAGCGCCCGTCGAACCCGGATCCGGAACCACGCCCGGACCGTGGTGCCGCCGGCTGTGCTGCTGGTCCGGACGAGATCCGCGAGCTGGTTCACGACATACAAGCCCCGCCCGCGAGGCTGCAGGAGGCCGGGCCTGCGCCTGCCGGCGAGGGGGTCGAGCAGCTGACCCGAATCCTGGACCTCGACGACGAAATGCCCGTTCTCCGTCCAGGTGCGGAACACGCCCGTGCCACCGCCGTGCTCGATGCTGTTGGTGAGCAGCTCGTTGGCCACCATCTCGACGTCGGCGACCCGGTCCTCGTCGAGCCCCGCGCTTCGGGCCTCCGCCATCGCAATCTGCCGGCCCCTGCTCAGCAGGTGCGCGTCGACCAGCAGCGGCCGGTCCTGCAGCGGTTGCGGCAGCGGGCGGTTGACGTCGGCGAGCACGCGCTCGATCGAATAGCCGGCGCTCGCCCGGGGCACACCGCCGTCGACCACTACCGGATGCGTGGCTTCCGCGTCGGCCAACACCTCCGGAGGGAGGCCCGCGGCGTCGTAGGGGCACAGGATCGTGGCCGGGCTACCGGCGAAGGCGAGGTTGATCAGGGCCTCGTGCTGCACCCACGCGGGGTACTCCGCCGCAGTGCGGCCTGCCCAGATCGGCTCGCCGACGATTCGGAGGCGGGTGGCGCCGACGTGCTCGTCGGCGAAGGCGAGCAGCACGTCCGGAAGGATCCGGGCCGGGTTCCGCCCGACATCACCCATGTTCACGAACCGCACGCGTTGGGCGGCCACCCCGAGCTCGACGCGCAGCGACTCCAACCGGGACGCGGGCACGGCCACCGCGACCGGCTCGTCCAAGGCAAGACCCTCGTGGACGAACGGAACCGTGCCGGCCAGGAACTCGTCCAACCCGCTGTAGAACAGCGCGGGGTGCTCGAACTGCTCATCCTGCGACGGCACCGGTTCGATCGCGTAAGTCGCACTCACGGTGCCCGCCTCCAGATGTACCGCCCTTTTCGGGCGCCTCCCGACCGCGGCCACCCGAAGGACCCGACAGCCCCATGCATCGGGTCCCGGACATTCTTACAACGAGTCGACCTTCAGGCCGAGCGGGACCGTTCGACATACCCATACGCGTCGGCTCAGGGAAAGACGCCGCTGTAGGCATTGAGCGCGGGCTGACCACCGAGATGGGCATACAGGACAGTGGAATCGGCCGGAATCGCCCCGTCGCGGACGAGGTCGATGAGCCCGGCCATCGACTTCCCCTCGTAGACCGGATCGATGATCATCCCTTCGAGCCTGCCGGTGAGGCGGATGGCATCGACCGTGGACTGCACGGGGATGCCGTACTCGTCGCCTGCCCAGCCCTCGAGCACGACGATCTCGTCGTCGCGGAGCTCGCGGTGCAGGCCGATGAGATCGGCGGTGGCGCGAGCGATCTTCTCCACCTGGGCACGGGTCTCCGAGAGCTTCGCCGACGCGTCGATTCCGAGGATGCGGCGGGGCCGGTCCTGGCCCGCGAACCCGGCGATCATGCCCGCCTGGGTGCTACCGGTCACGCTGCAGACGACGATCGTGTCGAAGAAGATCCCGAGCTCGCGCTCCTGCTCCTGCACCTCACGGGCCCAGTTGGCGAAGCCGAGGCCCCCGAGCGGGTGGTCGGATGCCCCGGCGGGGATCGCGTACGGCGTGCCGCCGGTCGCCCGGACGTCCTCGAGGGCCTCATGCCAGCTGTCCTTGAAACCGATGCCGAACCCGGCACGGACGAGGCGCACGTCGGCACCCATGATGCGCGACAGCAGGATGTTGCCCACCTTGTCGTTCACCGCGTCGGGCCAGTCCACCCAGCTCTCCTGGACGAGCACGGCCTTCAGCCCGAGTTTGGCGGCGATCGCGGCCACCTGCCGGGTGTGGTTGCTCTGCACCCCGCCGATGCTCACCAGGGTGTCCGCGCCGTGGGCGAGAGCGTCGGGCACGAGGTACTCCAGCTTCCGGGTCTTGTTGCCGCCGAAGGCCAGGCCGCTGTTGCAGTCCTCCCGCTTGGCCCAGATGCGGGCGCCCCCGAGATGGTCACTGAGCCGCTCGAGCGGGTGGACAGGGCTCGGGCCGAACAGCAACGGGTGACGCTCGAAGTCGTCGAGGGACATGGCTGGCTCCTTATCTGGTGCCCGGTCAGGGCGAAGGCGGGCCATCGAGGGGCGGGGTGTCGAGCAGGGGCGCCAACGTCTGCCAGTTGGCCCGGGTGGCGGCCGCCGCCGCGTCGACGTCGCCCGCTTCGCAGAGCGTGATGATCCGCTCGTGCTGCGCGACGGAACCCCGGCCGCTCAACGAGGAGAAGCGCAGGCGCTCCACCCGGCGCAGCACCGGCGTGAACTGCTCGAGCACGCTCCGGACCGCGTCGTTGGCGCACGCGGTGACGGGGACGTCGTGGAATTCGTCGTCGGCCGCGACCGCTGCATCGACGTCGCCCTGCCGCAATGCGTCGGCGAAGCGGGCGTTCGCGGCGCGCATGGCGTCGAGTTCGGCCGCGGACAGGTTCGGCAGTGCCTCGCGGACGGCGAGCTCGTGCATCGCCGCCGTCACCGACTGGGCGTTCCGGACGGCACGCACGTCCAGCGGGCTGACGATCGTGTAGCGCCCGGGCTTGGTGCGCACCAGACCGGCGTGCTCCAGCCGGGCCAGCGCTTCGCGGACGGGCGTGCGGCTCACACCCAGCCACTCCACCAGGTCGGCGTCATTGAGCCGCTCGCCCGGGGCGAGGGTGCCGTCGACGATGGCGTCGCGGATCGCGCGGTACGCATCCTCACGCAGAAGTGATCGAGGGACGAGACCACGATGCGACGGAACCGGCATGCAAAATATTGCATGCCGCTGATCCCGTCCTGTCAAGTCCGTCGGGCAACCCCGGCCGGACGGCTCAGGTCAGCCGGTCGTCGAAGTGCTCCACCAACGGGTCCTGCACGAAATACGGCATGAGCCGCGCGGCGAACGCCATGTAACGCACCGTATCCACGAAATTCTGCACGCTCGACTCGACGGAATCCCATTCCACAATGGCTACGAACCGCGAGGGGTCCTCGACGCCACGGACCAATTTCACCGACCGACAGCCGACCGACACGAGGAGCAGACCACACACTTCGCCGAAAGCGGAGGAAAACGCCTCCTCGGCTCCCAACCGGACTTCCATCGTGACGAACTCTGTGATCATATTCCCCCCGTCGTCGGCTTCAGGGAATCGTGGCTCCGCGCCGGCCGGCGCTCCACCTGCCGTCGACGACCACGATCCGGTCACGGCGGACGACAACCGGCCCCGCCGGAATGCGATCTCGTCAAGCCGACCATAACGAATCACCGCTGCGCAGCTGTCTCCCGGCGACCGAACTCACTGCGATTGCGCAGCAAGATCGCCGCGAGATCGGGCTATGTGCCCTCGCGGGGGCGGAAACCCTGATCTCGCGGCGATCATCGGGGATGCACGGGATCAGGCTGCCGTGCGCAGCCGCCTTGCGATGCTGATCGCGTGGTCCCTTGCGGCGGCGTGAGCGTCGGCACGCTGTCGGCGGGCGAGACCTCTCAGGTGCGCCATTGCGGGGTTGGTGTCGGCGACGGTGAGCTCGGCCGACGCGATCGCGAGATCGAGGCCCCAGACGTCACCGAGGATGCGCGAGAGGTACGGAGTGACGTGATCCCACCCCTCCCGCCCTCTCCCCGGGCCGTACCCACCGCCCCGAGCCTCGACCAGCACGGCCGGCCGGCCCGGCAGGAGCGGACGGTTGACGTCGTCCGCCCGGGGGTCGGTGATGATCAGGTCGATCCAGTGCTTGACCTGCTGCGGAACGCCGAAGTTGTACATGGGCACCGCGAAGATGTATGCGTCCGACTCGAGGAGCTCGTCGACGAGCCGCCCGGCGAGCGCGCCTGCCGAGCGTTGTTCGCCCGTGCGGGCCTCCTCGGGCGTCATGCGGCCCGCGATCGCCGCGGGCCAGACCGGCGGCAGCGGATGACACCCCAGGTCACGCCGGATGAATCCGGCGGCCGGGTAGGCACGGCTCCACTCCTGCTGCACGACGTCGGCGAGCGCCCGGCTGACCGAGCCGTCGACGTGCAGGCTGGAATCGAGTCTGAAGAATCTCATCGCCTCGTCCTTCGTGATGATCGGTGAACGAGCAGGAGACCGCCCCGTCTGTAGACTCACGCGTCGTCTCCTGTCCCGTTGCACTCGTCCTGGTCCGGTTCGTCGCCTCCTTGACGGATGCCGAACGGGAAAGGTGACCGATGCACGTACACGAGGGGTTGGCGCCGCACTTCGAGGCGCAGCGCGATCACCTGCGCGCTGTCGCCTACCGGATGCTCGGCTCGCTGGACGAGGCCGACGACGCCGTGCAGCTCGCATGGCTGCGCGCCGATCGCGCCGACCGCGGCGAGATCGAGAACCTGGCCGGCTGGCTGACCACGGTGGTGGCCCGGGTGTGCCTCGACATGCTGCGCAAGCGCCGCACACGTGCCGAGCAGCCCCTGACGCCGGCGACCGATGCGCTCATGGAACAGCGGGGTGACACGGACCCCGAGCACGAGGCCGTGCTGGCGGAGTCGGTCGGCCTCGCTCTCCTGGTCGTCCTGCAGCGGCTCACACCGGCCGAACGAGTCGCGTTCGTGCTCCACGACATTTTCGCCGTGCCCTTCGACGAGATCGCGACCGTCGTGGGGCGGTCCACGGTGGCGAGCAAGAAGCTCGCCAGCCGTGCCCGCAGCCGGATCCGTGGAGTGGCGGCGATCGACGAGGTCGATCTCGCCCGGCACCACGCCGTCGTCGAGGCGTTCCTCACGGCCGCCCGCGGCGGCGACATGAACACGCTGGTCACGCTGCTGGCGCCGGACGTCGTCCGGCGGGCCGACCGCTTCGCGGTGCCGGCCGGCACCCCCACCGACGTCCACGGCGCCCGTGCCGTCTCCGAGGAGACCCGGGTGTTCGCCCACCGGGCCCGGTCCGCCGAGGTGGCGCTCGTGGACGGGACGCCGGGGATCGTCGTCGCGCCGGGCGGGCGACTCGTCGTGGTGCTGCGCGTGACCGTCGAGCACGACCGGATCACCGAGATCGAGGTGATCGGCGACCCTCGCCGTCTCGACACGCTCGACCTGGGCACAGGACGGAACTGAACGGTGTCACGGCCGCACGTTCCGGGCGGCGCACTCGACCGTCCGTGCGATGCGGCGCTGCCTCGTCTCCGGCCGCTTGGCCCTGGCGATCCACTCCAGCGCGGCCCGCTTGGCCGACCAGGAGAACGCGTCGAAGTGGCCGGCCGCGGCCTCGTCCGCGGCGAGCCGGTCGCGCAGATCGTCGGGGATCACGCCGTTCTGCGCGTCGGCGAGCACGGACCAGGTGCCGGTCCGCTTCGCGAGGTCGACCGCCGCCTGGCCGTGGGGCGTCATGAGCCCTTGCGCGGTCAGCCGGTCGACGAGTTCCCTGTTGACCTTGCTCCACGCGCTGCGCGGGTTGCGCGGGGTGAAGCGCTGGCACCACGACTCGGCGTCGCGCTTTCGTGCCAGGCTGTCGATCCAGCCGAAGCAGAGCGCCTCCTCGATCGCCTCGCGGTGGCGGACGCTCGGGGTGGCGCTGCGTACGTGGTGGATCACGAGCCACATCTCGTCGGCGGTCTCGCAGTTGTCCCGCAGCCACGCCCGCCACTGCGCGCGGTCCGGCGCGTGGAACGTACGCACGGCGGTCACGCCGTGGTCCTGGCGGCGAGCACCTCGAGGAAGTGCGGGTTGTGCATGACGCCCAGGACGTTGCCGAACGGGTCGACCACCGAAGCGGTGACGAAGCCGGACCCGTCCCCGTGGTGGGTGATCGGCTGGTACTCGGTGGCGCCCATCGCGAGCAGCTTCTCGACCGTGCCGGCGAGGTCGTCGACGTGCCAGTGCATCACCGCGCCGCCCGGGCCGGTGCCCGCGCCGGCAGGGGCGTACCTGCGGTCGATGAAGCCGAGCTCGTCCGCGTCGTCGCCGATCCGGAACTCCAGGTAGGCCGGCGGGGCGGGCGCAGGCGGGTAGGCGTAGTACGGCTCCACCCCTAGTAGCTCGGTGTACCAGTCCCGCGCCGCGGCCAGGTCGTCCGCGTAGAAGCTGATGGTGGCGAATCCTCGGAACATCGGTGCTCCCTGAGATCGAGTTGCGATGAACGCCGTCATCATGCGGGGGTGAAGTGCTCATCTCCTGAGCACTTTTTCTGAGACGATCGCTCCATGCGCGCCGACCGGCTGGTGGCCACCCTCCTTCTGATGCAGGCGCGTGGCCGGGTGACCGCCGCCGAGGTGGCGGCAGAGCTCGAGGTGTCGGTTGCCACCGCCCGCCGCGACCTCGAGGCGCTGTCCGCAGCCGGCGTCCCCGTCTACCCGCAGCCCGGACGCGGCGGCGGGTGGTCGCTCGTCGGCGGCGCCCGCACCGACCTCACCGGCCTCACCTCGACCGAGGCGAGGGCCCTGTTCCTGCTCGCGGGCCCTGCGGCATCCGTCGCGCCGCCGGTCCGGTCGGCGTTGCGGAAGCTCGTCGGGGCGCTGCCCGACACGTTCCGGGCCGACGCGGAGGCCGCGGCCGATGCCGTCGTGGTCGACTCGACGCGCTGGGGCGACCGCAACCGCCTACGCCCCGCGGTGGTCGACGCGCTCCAGGACGCCGTCGTCCGCCGCCGCAAGGTCTCCCTGGAGTACGAGAACCGCGCCCACCACCGGACGCGCCGCGTGGTCGATCCGTGGGGGCTGGTCGACAAGGACGACGTCTGGTACCTCGTCGCCGGCACCGAGAAGGGACAGCGGACGTTCCGCGTCGACCGGATCGGCGAGATGACCGTGACCGACGTGGTCGCCGAGCGACCGGCCGACTTCGATCTGTCGCGCGAGTGGGAACGGGTGGTCGACGAGGTCGAGCAGCGCCGTTCGCTCCTCTCGGCGACGCTGCTCATCTCCGAACGCCTGGTACCGGTCCTGCGCGTCCGGTTCGGCCGGCACTGCGAGCCCCTGGAGACCCGCGACGACGGTCGCGTCCGTGTCCGCGTCGCAGCGCCGATGGCCGTGTCGATCGCACAGGAGCTCGCCGGCTGGGGCGCCCTCGTCGAGGTCCTCGAACCCGAATCCGTCAAGGCCGAGCTCGCGCGCCTCGGCTCCGAGCTCGTGGAGCGTTACGCGCCGCGGTGACGGCCACGGGGCGATCACCGGGGAGTTCGGCCGGAGATCGACAATCCCTGGTCCGAGGGACGCACGGCCACGTCGACGAATCCGTGCTCGAGCTCACCCGGACGCCCCTAGTGCTGAACCATGTCCTGGACGATCTCCATGCCGTTGCCGTCCTGGTCGCGGAACGCGAACATCGGCGGGACGCCCGGCCAGTTCAGAAGTTCGTCGACGTCCACACCGGCGGCGGTCAACTCCCTGTGCAGAGCTGCCGCATCCGGGGTGGTGAACCGGACGCCGCACTCGCGGCCGCTGGGCAGACCGTCGTGTGCCTGGACGAGTGCGATCGACACCGCCCCACCTGCCGGCGCGACCTCGATCCAACGGGAGCCGAGCTGGGGAAGCGGCATGTCCATACGCTTCTCGAAGCCGAGGGTGCCGACATAGAAGCCGATGGCCTTGTCCTGGTCGGTGACCGGGACACCGATCGTGTGGATGCCGGTGATGCGGCCGGCCGCCTGCTCGCTCATGGGTGCTGTCCTGTTCGGTCGGGGTCGCGCTCTTCCGAGGTCAGCATGTAGACCACGGCTCCGGCCCGGAGTCATCGCTGCCTGGGGAAGTTTCTCGGTTCGATGCCATTCCGTTATGTCGAGGCGTACGAATCCGAGCCCTGTGAAACGAATACGTATACCACCGCCGCCGCGTCCCGAGCAGCGCGAATGGTCGAAAAGTTCGATCAGTAGCGACGCAGGAGACGCCAGGTTGTCCAGCCGGCCAAATCTCCCGATGCAATTCGAGTGGAACTCATCACGGTCCCCGGCCGATGCGCGCGCCGCCCGCGTAGGGTCGGTTTACCGGGAGGCCGGTGTGGGCGATGGGTTGAACTGGTCGACCGAGTGGTCCACCAGCATCATGTGGATAGCCGGAGTCTTCGTGGCCACGGCAATCGGTTGTGCCGTGATCGCTGCAGTTGTCACCCGTATCACGGTGTGGGGCCGACAGTTCCGACGTCTTGCCTTTCCCTACTTCTCGCCGCGAGGCGAGGCCGGGTGGCGCCCACTGCTCAGCGTGCTTCTGCTGTTGCTGCTGACCATCACCTCGGTGCGCCTCAACGTCCTGCTCTCGTACCAGTCGAACGGCATGTACACGGCCCTGCAGCAACTCGACGCCGGGGCCTTCGCCCGATTTCTGGGGATCTTCGCCATCCTCGCCACGATCTACGTCGTGCAGGTGCTGCTCAGCTACTTCATCCAACAGCTGATCGTCATCCGCTGGCGGGTGTGGCTCAACGACCACATCATCGGCGACTGGCTCGGCGATCGGGCATATCACCGCGGCCGGTTCACCCGCTCTGCGGTGGACAACCCGGATCAGCGCATTCAGGAGGACGTCGCATCGTTCCCCGACGACTCGGCGACGCTCGCCGTCGGCGCGGTCGGGGCGCTGGTGTCGCTCGTGTCGTTCACGATCATCCTCTGGCAGCTCTCCGGGCCGTTGCCGATCTTCGGGACCGAGATCCCCCGGGCGATGACGTTCATCGCCTACGTCTACGTGATCATCGCCTCGGTGATCGCGTTCCGGGTCGGGCGCCCGCTGATCCGGCTGAGCTTCCTCAACGAGGGGTTGAACGCATCGTTCCGCTACGCATTGGTGCGCGTGCGGGACAATTCGGAGAACGTCGCGTTCCACCGCGGCGAGGAGGTCGAGGGCAACACCCTGTCGTCACGCTTCCGCCCCGTGATCGACAACATGTGGGCGATCGTGCTGCGAACTGTGAAGTTCCAGGGCTTCAACCTGGCCATCAGCCAAGCGGCCGAGGTGGCCCCCGTGCTCATCCAGGCCCCGCGCTACTTCGCCGGACAGTTGACGCTCGGCGACGTCCAGCAGACCGCCACCGCCTTCGGACAGGTGCACGACTCCCTGTCGTTCTTCCGCAACGCCTACGACCAGTTCGCGAGCTACCGCGCTGTCCTCGACCGCCTGACCGGCCTGCTCGACGCCGACGCCGAGGCCCGCGCGCTGCCGTCGGTGTGGCTCGAGGAAGGCGAGGGCCTGGAAGTGCACGACCTCACCGTGCGCCTGCCCGACGACCGGTCCTTGGTCGACTCGCTCGATCTCACGTTGACCACGGGCGACGCACTGCTGGTCACCGGAGCGTCCGGCAGCGGGAAGACCACCCTGCTGCGCAGCATGGCCGACCTGTGGCCTTACGCCACCGGGGCCGTGCGCCGCCCGCTCGACGACGGCGCCCTGTTCCTGTCCCAGCAGCCGTACGTGCCCCTCGGCGGGCTGTGCACGGCGCTGGCCTACCCGCAACCTGCGGACCGGATCGACGACGAGCAGGCGATCCGGGTGCTCCGTCAGGTGCAGCTCCCCCATCTCGTCGACCGGCTCGACGACGAGGTCGACTGGGCCCGGGAACTCTCTCCCGGCGAGCAGCAGCGACTCGGGTTCGCCCGCATCCTGATCATGCGCCCCCGGGTGGCCTTCCTCGACGAGGCCACGTCGGCCCTCGACGAGGGACTCGAGCACACCCTCTACACCCTGCTGCGCGACGAGCTGCCCGACTGCGTCCTCGTCAGCGTCGGGCACCGGAACACGCTCGACCAGTTCCACAACGAGCGCCTGGAGCTGCTCGGCGACGGCCGCTGGCAGGTCACCGCGCTACATCCGTAGCCGAGCCGGTGCCCCTCCGCGCTCAGACTCCCACCGGGTCGGTCTGCGGGATGCCCTGGAGACGGGCCGCGTCGGCGCCAGGGGGCGCGCCGAACATCCGGCGGTACTCCCGGCTGAACTGCGACGGGCTCCCGTAGCCCACGGCGTACCCGACCCCGGCGACGTCGTGCGGCTCGACGATCAGCCGAGCCCGCGCCTCCTGCAGCCTGATCTGCTTCTGGTACTGGATCGGCGTCATCGTGGTGACCGCGCGGAAATGGCGGTGGAACGACGTCACGCTCATCCCGGCGACGCGGGAGGCGTCCTCGACCCGGAACGGGTCGGCGTAGTTCTGCCGGATCCAGCGGATCGCCCGGCTGATCTGTGCCAGACGGCTGTCCGCCAGACCGATCTGCCTGACCATCGCGCCCTGCTCGCCGGTGATCAGCCGCCAGACGATCTCCCTCTCGATCGCCGCACCCAGCACCGGTATGTCGGCCGGGCGGTCCAGCAGGCGTATCAGCCGGACGACAGGATCGAGCAACTCCTCCGAGGCGGTGCTGACCGCGATGCCCGGCGTGTCGGCCGGGCCGCGATCACCGGCCGTCTCCAATAACAGACCGGCGATCAGGGCCGGATCCAGCCGCAGCCCGAGCGCCACGTACGGCGCCTCGCTGACGTGAGCGGTCACCGGCAGCTCGATCGAGACCACGAGGTATTCGCCCGCTTTGTAGTCGTATACGGTCTCGCCGACGATAGCCCGCTTCGCTCCCTGTGCGATCAGGGCGAAGACCGGGTCGGTGACGGCGGGCATGGGCTCGGTCACCGTCTCCGACGCCTTCACCACCACCGACGGCAACACCGTCTGGTCGACGTGGCGGTGCAGCAGCCGCTGCAGTTCAGGGAGAAGGCCCATACGTCCGATGCTTCCAAGATTGGCAGGATCAGGCAAGAGATTGGAAGCTTTGGCCTACGCGCTGCGGCGTGCGCGGACTGTACTTGAGCCATGCCTCTCGACTCTTATGTCTCCCTCGGCCGATCCGGTCTGCGGGTCAGCCCGTTCACGCTCGGCGCCATGACGTTCGGGGAGGACAACGGCTGGGGCTGCACGCCCGAGGAGGCCGACTCGATGATGAGCGAGTACCTCGGCCGCGGCGGCAACTTCATCGACACCGCGAACATCTACACGAACGGCCACTCGGAGAAGATCGTCGGCGACTTCTTCGCCACCCGGCCAGGACAGCGCGACCGGGTGGTGATCGGCACCAAGTTCCTCGGCAACCTCTGGGCCGGCGACCCCAACGGCGGCGGCGCAGGCCGCAAGGCGATCGTGCAGCAGGCCGAGGAGTCGTTGCGGCGCCTGCAGATGGACTACATCGACATCTACTGGCTGCACAACTGGGACCGCACCGCGCCGATCGCGGAGACGATGCGCGCCCTCGACGACCTGGTCACCGCCGGGAAGATCCGCTACATCGGACTCTCGGACCTGCCGGCGTGGAAGGTCACCGAGGCCCAGATGATCGCCGACTTCCGCGGCTGGAACCCGGCGATCGCCCTGCAGGTCGAGTACTCGCTGCTCGCCCGAACCGTCGAGGGTGAGTACATCGCGATGGCGCAGCAGTTGGGCCTGGGCGTGATGCCGTGGAGCCCGCTGCGCAACGGCTTCCTCTCCGGGAAGTTCTCCCGCAGGCGCACCGGCGGCGTCGACGCCCTGCGCACCACCTTGGTCGGCGAACCGGCGGAAGCGGACTACGACGTCATCGACGTCCTGGCGACGGTCGCCGCCGAAGCCGGTGTCTCACCGGCCGCCGCGGCCTTGTCCTGGGTCCACAACCGACCCGGCGTCACGTCGACACTGATCGGCGCGCGCCGGATGGACCAGTTGACGACCAACCTCGACGCCATCGACGTGCGCCTGAGCGAATCCCAGACCGCAGCCCTCGACAAGGTGTCGACGCCGAGGCTGAACTTCCCCGCCGACTACGCCAAGCTCTCGCTCGACCTCGCCTTCGCCGGAACGACGGTTGACGGCGTTCCCTCCGAGATGAGTCCCCTGCTCAAGGGGAGCACGGTCCGCTACTGAGCCGGCCAGGGTGCCTCCGGGTGTGGTGGCAAGATCCAGCGGTGACCACCTGGACATCCCCGGCTCCCACGCCTGTCGACGGGCCGCTGACGGGTGAGGACCGGCCCATCCTGGAGGGCTGCCTGGCCGAACAGCGCGCAACGTTGCTCAACGTGTGCGCCGGCCTGACCGCTGAACAGCTCGCCGCTCGCCCGGTGCCGCCGTCGACCTTGTCGCTGCTGGGGCTGGTTCGTCACCTGGCCAAGGTCGAACGGATCTGGCTCAGGCAGCGGGTGGCCGGGCAGGACATACCGCCGCTGCACGGCGGCCCGGGCGACGACACGGACTTCCACCAGGCCCACCCGTCACGCGCCGAACAGGACGTGCAGGCCCTGCGGGAGGAGTGGCGGCTGGCGGACGAGGCGGTCGCGGGGGTTCCGTTCAGCCACGAGATCGACTTCCGGGGCGACCCGATGTCCTTGCGGATGGTCTACGTGCACCTGATCAGCGAGTACTCGAGGCACAACGGTCATGCGGATCTGCTGCGGCAGGTGCTCGACGGCGTGACCGGCCGCTGAGCTCGACACGGCCGGATGCGTGTCGCGCAGCTGGTGGCGCACCGCGCCGCACCGTTCCGATCGACTCCCCCGCGGGGAGGGAGCACTTCCCTCCCGCGGGGGAGGTCTCATGCCGCGCACAGGTGGATCGTCCTACCCGTGACTTCGAACGCGGCACGTGAGGTGACGGCGCCGGTACCGGCCAAGGCGTCGCGGCCGATCCACGCGCTCGCCTGGGTGATGGCGGCCTGGTGCCTCGGGTTCGCCGCGGTCAACATCGCCTTCCAGGTCACCGGGCGGTTCGCGAGTGGTCCCTACGCCGACATGGCCGCCGGTCTCGCGGTGATGGACTGGATCGTCGTGGCGCTGAAGCTGCTCGGCGCCACCGTCGCCGTCCGATCGGTGATCGCGCGGCCCCCGACCGCGGTGCGCACGGTGCTCGTCTGGGGAGCGTTCGCGCTGCTCGCTCTCTACTCGGCGGGCAACGTCGTCGAACTGGTCGGCATGGTGGTCTCCGACCCGAGCGGGATCGAGCTGCGTTCGCTGGCCTACATCATGTTCTTCCTGGCCGGAGCGGCCGGGTACGGCGCTCTCGCCGTGTCCTACTCGCGCCGCACGCACGCCAGGCGCAGCCACGCGGTGCTCGGAGTCCTCGGCGCGCCTCTCGTGCTCGGCGCCCTGCTGATCGCCGCACCCGCAGCACTGGCAGCGGTGGGTCTGCTCCCGAGCGTGTGAAAGTCAACGCCTTCGCTTGCCGCGCCGCCGGGTCGCCGTCGTGATCTGCCAAGCTGCGTTCCCCATGCCTTCGGAAACCCCGGCAAACACCGTGCGTTCTCTTTCCGGCCGAGCGCGGGGCCCCGGTGCGACACGCGCCCGATTCTTGAACTATTCAAGAAACTAGGCCAGACTGCGGGTGTGCCAACGACCTCGGACTTCGAGCGCATGTTGCGCGGGGCTGCTCTGCGTGTGACGCGTCCTCGGGTAGCGGTGCTCTCCGCGGTGCACGACCATCCGCATGCCGACACCGCCTCGATCATCGGAATCGTCCGTGACGATCTCGGTGAGGTGTCCCATCAAGCCGTCTACGACGTGCTGGGCGCGCTGACCACCGCGGGCCTGGTGCGGCGCATCCAGCCGCCGGGCTCCTTGGTGCGCTACGAGGCGCGGGTCGGGGACAACCACCACCACGTCGTGTGCCGGTCGTGCGGTGCCATCGCTGATGTCGATTGTGCCGTCGGCACCACACCTTGCTTGACCGCGTCCGATGACCACGGCTTCGCGATCGACGAGGCCGAGGTCGTCTACCGGGGCCTGTGCCCCGAGTGCTCCACCGCAG
Source organism: Pseudonocardia yunnanensis (assembly GCF_039534065.1). Taxonomy (NCBI): domain Bacteria; kingdom Bacillati; phylum Actinomycetota; class Actinomycetes; order Pseudonocardiales; family Pseudonocardiaceae; genus Pseudonocardia; species Pseudonocardia yunnanensis. The sequence goes on from NZ_BAAAUS010000008.1 coordinate 54,128, forward strand.
CGCCCACCCTGTGATCCCGGAAGGAAGTCCCTTGTCTGACGAGCACGTCACTGTCGAGAGCAAGATGAACAAGGAGGAGGCGGAGGGCTGCCCGGTCCACGCCGGACGCCTTGGGCACCCGACCGAAGGCGCAGGCAACACCGACTGGTGGCCGAACCAGCTCAACCTGAAGATCCTCCGCAAGCACTCCGACGTCGCCAACCCGATGGACGCGGACTTCGACTACGCCGCGGAGTTCCAGACCGTTGACCTGAACGAGCTGGCCAAGGACGTCGACGCGGTGCTGACCACGTCACAGGACTGGTGGCCTGCCGACTTCGGCCACTACGGGCCGTTCATGATCCGGATGGCGTGGCACAGCGCCGGCACCTACCGCGTCGACGACGGCCGTGGTGGTGCGGGTGCCGGCATGCAGCGCTTCGCCCCACTGAACAGCTGGCCGGACAACGGCAACCTCGACAAGGCGCGCCGTCTGCTGTGGCCGGTCAAGAAGAAGTACGGCCGCAAGATCTCGTGGGCCGACCTGATGATCTTCACGGGCAACCGTGCCCTGGAGACCATGGGCTTCACGACGTTCGGCTTCGCCGGCGGCCGCGCCGACGTCTGGGAGCCCGACGAGGACGTCTACTGGGGACCGGAGCGCACCTGGCTCGGCGACGAGCGCTACACCGGTGACCGGGAGCTCGAGAAGCCGCTCGGTGCCGTCCAGATGGGCCTCATCTACGTCAACCCGGAGGGCCCGAACGGCAACCCGGACCCGCTGGGCTCGGCTCGCGACATCCGCGAGACGTTCGGCCGGATGGCGATGAACGACGAGGAGACTGTCGCACTGATCGCCGGCGGCCACACCTTCGGCAAGACGCACGGGGCGGCCGACCCGGAGAAGTACGTCGGAGCCGAGCCCGAGGGCGCCCCCCTCGAGGAGCAGGGCCTGGGCTGGAAGCAGAGCTTCGGCACCGGCAAGGGCCGGGACGTGATCACCAGCGGCCTCGAGGTCACCTGGACCTCCACGCCGACCCGGTGGAGCAACGGCTTCTTCGACAACCTGTTCGGCTACGAGTGGGAGCTGACCAAGAGCCCCGCCGGGGCCTACCAGTGGGTGGCGAAGGACGGCGCCGGCGCCAACACCATCCCGGACCCGGAGGACGGCACGCTCAACCGTGCCCCGATGATGCTCACGGCGGACCTCGCGCTGCGGGCCGACCCGGTCTACGAGCAGATCTCGCGCCGCTTCCACCAGAACCCCGACGAGTTCGCCGACGCGTTCTCCCGGGCCTGGTACAAGCTGACGCACCGTGACATGGGCCCGATCCAGCGCTACCTCGGCGCGCTCGTCCCGCAGGAGGAGCTGCTCTGGCAGGACCCGGTCCCGGCCGTGGACCACGAGCTGGTCGACGCCTCCGATGTCGCTGCGCTCAAGCAGAAGATCCTCGACTCGGGTCTGACGGTCTCGCAGCTCGTCTCCGCCGCATGGGCGTCGGCCTCGACGTTCCGCGGCAGCGACAAGCGCGGCGGTGCGAACGGCGGGCGCATCCGCCTCGAGCCGCAGCGCGACTGGGAGGTCAACGACCCCGACCAGCTCGCGCAGGTGCTGCGCTCGCTGGAGAGCATCCAGCAGGAGTTCAACTCCTCCGCGACCGGTGGCAAGAAGGTCTCCATCGCCGACCTCGTCGTGCTCGGCGGAGCCGCTGCGGTGGAGAAGGCCGCGAAGGACGCCGGCTACGACGTCCAGGTGCCGTTCACCCCGGGACGGACCGACGCGTCGCAGGAGAAGACCGATGTGGACTCCTTCTCCTACCTCGAGCCGACCGCCGACGGTTTCCGCAACTACCGCGGGAAGGGGCACCGCCTGCCGGGCGAGTACCTGCTCGTCGACAGGGCGAACCTGCTGGGCCTGACCGCGCCGGAGATGAGCGTGCTGGTGGGCGGCCTGCGGGTGCTCGGCGCGAACACCGGTCAGTCCACAGTGGGTGTCCTCACCGACAAGCCCGGCACGCTGACCAACGACTTCTTCACGAACCTGCTCGACATGGGCATCGAGTGGAAGTCGGTGGCAGGCGACGAGGACACCTTCGAGGCCCACGACCGCGCCACGGGCGAGGTCAAGTGGACCGGTAGCCGCGTCGACCTGGTCTTCGGCTCGAACTCCGAGCTGCGTGCCGTCGCCGAGGTCTACGCGAGCGACGACGCCAAGGAGAAGTTCGTGCGCGACTTCGTGGCCGCGTTCGACAAGGTCATGAACCTCGACCGCTACGACATCGCCTGATCGTCGGGTGATCATGCGAAGGGCCCTCAGGAGATTCTCCTGAGGGCCCTTCGCAGGGGTAGCGGAGCAGGACCGGATCAGCTGTGTTGGGCGTGCGGATCGAAACCCTCGGGCGCACGGTCGAGGAACGAGGCGACGGAACTGATCAGGGCGTCCGCGTCGATCACGATCACATCGGTTCCGGTGGCGAACGACTTCCCCTCACCTGTCACGATCTCCCACTTCAGCCGGACACGATCGTTGTGGGTCTGCGGACTCTCCCGAGCCTGGAACGTCGCAGCGCCGACGTGCTCGATGAACTGGGCACGGAAACCCATCAGCGCCGCCGGTCCGCTCAGAACGCCGATCAACGCGGTGTACTGCACGTCGTCGACGAAGGTCATCGACGCGAGCCGGCGCTGGTCCTCCGCCGTATCCGCATTCCAGAACTCGATGTAGCGCTCGACGGCTTGCAGGTTACGAGTGCTGGATGCCACGGTCGTGTCGGTCATGTGCTGTCTCCTCTGCCGAAGGTGCTCCTGCGCGGCTGCAACTGCACCATTGAGCGTGGAGCCACGATCGACGCCTGTCGATGACCTCCGAGATCATTGCCACGCGACCGCCTGCGCGGCAGCCTGGCGGCATGACCGCCACCACCGAACCGGTCGGGACGTTGGTTCGCCGCTGGCGGGAACGTCGCCGTCGTTCGCAGCTGGACCTGTCGCTCGCGGCAAACGTCTCGGCCAGGCATCTGAGCTGCATCGAGACGGGACGCGCGAGCCCGAGCCGCGAGATGATCGCGCGGCTCTGCGAAGAGCTCGACGTTCCGCTCCGGGAACGCAACGCGTTCTATCTGTCCGCCGGCTTCGCCCCGGTGCACGCCGAACGCGCGTTCGCCGACCTCGGCGAAGCACGTGTCGCGGTCGAGTACGTACTCACCGGCCATGAACCCAACCCTGCACTCGCCGTGAACGTGCACTGGGAACTGCTGGCCGCCAACCGCGCGGCGTCCGCATTTCTCGGTGATCTGGCGCCGGAGCTCACCACGCCGCCGGTCAACGTCCTGAGGGCAACATTGCACCCTGGCGGGCTCGCCACGCGGATCCGCAATTTCGTGCAGTGGCGGGCGCACGTTCTTCGTCGAGTCCGGCGGCAGCTGGAGCGGACGGCAGCGCCCGGCCTCGCTGAGCTGATGGCCGAGCTGGAGAGCTACCCGGTGCCGAACGGTGTCACCACCTCGGACCCAGGAGCGGGTCCGGCGGGTGACCTCGTGATGCCGATGCAGATCTCGTCCGAATACGGCGACCTCGCGCTGCTGTACACGATGACGGTGTTCGGCTCACCGCGAGACGTGACCCTCGACGAGATCGCAATCGAGACCTTCTTCCCGGCCGACGCCGCCACCGCTGCCGCACTCCGGGCCATGGCCACGACAGGCGGATGACACGACGTCAGGGCTGAAGCTGCGTGCGAGAGCTGATGCCCAGCTTCCGGAACACCTTCTTCAGGTGCCACTCGACGGTTCGAGCGCTGATGAAGAGCCGGGCCGCGATCTCGGGATTCGTGAGGCCCTGACGCACGAGCCGGGCGATCTGGGCTTCCTGCGCGGTGAGCTCGCTGCTGATCTCGAGATTCCGCTTGCGGACCTGCTCGCCAGTGGCCAGGAGTTCGCGTTCTGCGCGCGCGGCGAACGCCTCGGCACCCATCGTCGTGAACATCTCGTGGGCGGTGCGCAGCTGCTCGCGCGCGTCCACCCGGCGATGCTCGCGGCGCAGCCACTCCCCATAGAGGAGATGAGCACGGGCGAGCTCGCTGCGGATGCGGGTGCGGCCCAGCCGGTCGATCGCTTCGCGGTAGTCGCTCTCGGCAGCCGCGCCTCCCCGCACCAGTGCCCGCGCACGGGCCGCGAGGCCCAGCGGCCAGTCGGAGCCGCACGCGCGGCTCAGCTCGCTGAGCCGTCGAAGAGCAGCGGTGGCGCGCTCAGTCTGACCGCAGCGGACCGCTCCCTCGACGAGCTCGGCCAGCGTTCCCCGGATCAACAAACCGTTCTCCCACGGATGCGCCTCCGCGGACTTCGTGGCCAGTGCCAGCGCCTCCTCGGACCGGCCCATGCTGTTGTGCAGCACGGCCTCTCCCCAGGTCATGAAGGTCAGCCCGACTCCTTCGCCCCGGCGAAGCATTCCCGCACGGCCCGTGTTGATCAGTTCGGCCACCTCGGCCGCGTGGCCCTGCCATGCGGCGAGTACCACGGCACTGTGGGGAAGGAACGGGCTCCCGGTCACTTCACTGACCGCCGCGAGCTCCGCGAGCAGCGACGCGGCTGCGGCCAGCTCGCCTGCGAACACGTGCAAGAGGATGCGCGAGGTCAGCGCGAGCGGAAGCTCGCTGAGCGCCCCGGCCTCCCGGGCGAGCTGAACGTGACGGGCAGCGAGCACGTCCCAGGTCTCATCGTCCCCCAGCTCCCCAGCGGCCCATTGGGCGTGCACGAACCAGCGCAGCCCGTCCTCCTCGGTCATGCCCGGGCGGCGGAAGGCGAGCAGTACCCGCTTCAGCTCCGAGACCCCGGCGGCGGGCCCCTCGGTGTACCGCATCGCCATGCCGTCGAGCAGAAGATCGGCCGGTCGAGGAGGCTGCGCCGCGGGAGGCGCTGACCGTGCCGCCTCGGCCACCTCACACAGACTGACGCCGGCGGACGAGCCGGCAAACTTCGCAGCCCACAGCGCATCGAGGTAGGTGTCTCGCGCCAGCCGCACATCGAGCGGCTCGAGCTGCTTGGCCGCTTCGAGCAACAACAGCGGTGCTTCGCCGCCGCGATCGGTCGTGAACGTGATCTGAGCGCACAGCATGTCGGCGTGGGCGCGCTGCAGCCGGTCGAGCGGGCCCGTCATCGCGACGGACAGCAGCTCCAGGGCAACGTCCGCGGCGCCGGCCTGATGCGCGGCCTGCGCCGCAACCAGCGCCCGGGCGGCCCGGCGGGCAGGCTCACTCGTCAACTGGACGGCCCGTTCCAGGAAAGCGGCCGCAGCGGACAGACCACCCCGTGCCCGCGCCCTCCCTGCGGACCGCTCGAGATCCGCGGCGACATCCTCGTCGGGCCCGGACGCCGCCTGGGCACGGTGCCAGGCACGGCGATCCGGGTCGGCGTCGGGATCGATCGCGTCGGCCAGCGCCCGGTGCGCGATGCGCCGCTCCTCGACGGAGGCCGTTCGGTAGATCGTGGAGCGCAGCAGTGGGTGCCGGAACCGGGCTCGCGTGCCGATCTCGAAGAGCCCGGCCGCCGACGCCGGTCCCGCGGCCTCAGGCTGGATGCCGAGCAGCTCGGTCGCCCGCCACACCAGCAACGGGTCGTCGAGCGGCTCGGCCGCAGCCACCAGCAACAGCATGCGGGTGTCCGCCGGGAGCGGTGCCAGCTGCCTGTGGAAGCTCTCCTCGATCCGCCTCGGGAGCGGCGCGGCCGATCCGAACCCGCAGGTCAGCTCCGCGAGGGTCAACCCGCGTGGCAGCTCGAGCAGTGCCAGCGGGTTGCCGCGGGTCTCGGCGATGATCCGGTCGCGCACCCGCTCGTCGACGAGCCCCGGTAACGCGGAGCGCAACAGCTCCCGCGCGTCGACGTCGGGCAATCCCGCAACCACCAGCTCCGGCAGGCCGGACGACGGCTCATCCTCCGGCTCCCCCCGTGACCCGATCACCAACGCCACCGACTCGGCAACCAGCCGCCGCGCAACGAACGCGAACACCTGTGCGGAGGCGCGGTCGAGCCACTGCGCGTCATCGACGACGCACACCAGTGGCTGCTCCCGAGCGACCTCGGCGAGCAGTCCGAGCACGGCCAAGCCGACCAGCAACCGGTCCGGCGCGCGCCCGGCGACCAGCCCGAACGTGATGCCGAGTGCGTCACGCTGCGGATCGGGCAACCGCCCGAGCCGACCCAGCATCGGTGCGCACAGCTGATGCAGCCCGGCGAAGGCCACCTCCATCTCCGACTGGACGCCCGCGGCGCGCTCCACCCGGCAGTCCGACGCCTGGGCAGCCACGTACTCCAGCAAAGCCGTCTTCCCCACACCCGGCTCGCCACGCACCACCAACGCCCGGCTCTGACCTGCCCGCACGGCCATCAACAGCCGGTCGAGCACCTCACACTCGGCGTGCCGGTTCCGCATCATCGGACAGGACCTCGACTGTGCAGCTCGTCATCGCACCACCTCGACAGCGGCGGCCGCCGCTCGGGCCGCCACAACCGAGCGTAAAGAGAATTCGCGCTGCAAGGCGCCGGTAATGCCAGGTGTATACCGACCTGCCGATTTGTCACCGACAATCGGTCGCTCACGAGCGATGAATCCACGGCCCTTCGACGGTCAGTACTCCAGAGCACGTCCGCTGACCGCGTGGAGGAGTCCATGATCGACCTGACGCCGGCCTGTCGCCGGATGATCGACCTGCTGGCAGGGATCACCGATGACCAGCTCCGCCTTCCCACCCCGTGCACCGAGTACACCGTCGGCGGCCTCATCGAGCATGTCGATCAGGTGTCTCACGGCTTCAGCACGCTCGGGCATCAGGACACCGGCTCCGAGGCGACGGCCGCGCACTTCGGCCCCGGTTGGCGGGATTCCGTCACCCAGCACGTGCAGGAGCTCGGCAAGGCGTGGGACGACCCGGTCGCCTGGCAGGGCAGCACCAACCTGTCGGGCCTGGAGCTGTCCAACGAGCTGTGGGGCAAGATCGCTTTCACCGAGCTGGTCGTGCACGGCTGGGACATCGCCAAGGCGACCGGGCAACCCTTCGACCTGCCGGAACCCACGCTTCGAGCCTGCCTTGACCATGTGGCCGTATTCGTCCCGAATGCTCCGATCCCGGCGCTGTGGGACTCCCCCGTGGACGTCGAGCCCGGCGCCACGCTGATCGAACGGATCGTGGCGATCACCGGCCGTACCCCGTAACGCACGATAATTTATCCACCTGACCGCTTCCGCGCTGATCTGGCAGTCGCGGTACTACGGCCGACACCACCTTCGCTTTCGACCCGTCGAATCAGATGGTGGGTGCAGAACGTCGGCCCGATCCGATACACCCGACGATCAGGAATCCGGCGGCGGCACACGTGCGGATTCAGACCGGCGAGGACGGCTGCGTTGACGGGGCCAGACCGCGAGCACGCTTACCTCACCACGCTGCCGGCATCCCGATCGATGTGGTGCTGCTCCAGTGGGGCGGCAACCGCATCAGGCACGACGGCGGCGGGGTCGCCGCGCTGCGCGCCGCCGACCGCGCCGGAACGGTCGCCCGCTTCCCGCGCACCGAGTCGGCCCTCATCTCCCCGAAGGCGGTGCTCGCGTGGCTTCACGAGGACTGTGAAGCGGGCCTGCTCAGCCTGGCCGACGAGCACCTCGTCCGCGTCCACGTCCCGTGGACCGCATGCCTTGGCCTGAACGGGACTCGTCGTTGCAGCCGGACCTGCTGTGCAGAGACGCCGCCGAGCGCGAGCAGTTGATCGTCAGATCTCGTTCCGATGCCGTTCCTCGATCCGGACTCCGGACAGCAGGTCACCGCACAGGTGCCGTACGTGCTCAGCCCGTTCGTCATCGACCGTGCAGCGGCGAGTGTGCTCGTGCGCCACACAACTCCGGGCGCCCCGATGCGGGACGTGGTGATCGATACGCGTCTCGGCGCCCGCGACAACACAGTGCTGCTCGCTCCGTAGCTCCACGGACACGTCGTGCAGCCGCGATACTGCCTGTTCCGGCGGCAATGAAGCATTTATTCACCGATGCCCCAATAGTCGGGGTTGGGCGTAGTGGATAATCTACTTCGCGGGCTTTCCGGACGCTGGCAAACGATGAGTAAGCTGCCGCTGTGAGCCCCCTCTCCGATCCTCAGGCAATTGACAAAAATGGACAAACCACACGTCCGTTCCGATTCGGCGTCAGCCTGCTGACCCCCGGATCGCGGTCGGAGTTCCAGAGCAAGGCACGGCGGGCCGAGGATCTCGGCTACGACATCCTGCAGATGCCCGACCACCTCGGAATGCCGGCGCCGTTCCCGGCCTTGGTGTCCGCCGCCGAGGTCACATCGATCCGCCTGGGCACCTTCGTGCTCAACACCAGCTTCTACCGCCCCGCGTTGCTCGCACGAGACATCGCCGACACCGACCAACTCACCGACGGGCGGCTGGAGCTCGGACTCGGCACCGGCTACAACCAACCCGAGTTCGATGCGGCTGAGCTGCCGTTCCCCAGCGGCGGGAAGCGCATCGACCACCTGGAACACACCATCCGGGAGCTTCGCCGCCTCTTCGCCTCGACCGACCACGTGCCCGCGGTCCGTCAGAAGCCGATTCCGCCATTGCTGATCGCCGGCACCGGCGACCGCATGCTTCGCCTCGCGGCACGGGAAGCCGACATCGTCGCGTTTCCCCTCAACGCCGGTATCAAGCCGGACACCGAGCCGGAGAAGGCCCTCGCCGAAAGGGTCGCGTTCGTCCGCGAGGCCGCGGGGGAACGTGCCGACGACCTGGAGCTCAACCTGTTCATCGCCACTGTGACGGTGACACCTGACAAGCCCGACCTCTCACTGTTCCAACAGATGCTCCCCAGCTTCAGTGAAGAGCAGCTGCTCCAACTGCCCGGCGTTCTCGTCGGCTCGGAACAGCAGATCGCCGAAAAGCTGCATCACTATCGCGAGACCTACGGGATCAGCTATTTCGGGGCCGTGGAGGACAGCATGGAAGCGTTCGCCAAGGTGATCGCCCACCTGCGCTGACGACCGGCGGTGGGGCCTCCGCGCGTCTCACGGTGGCCCCTCCCCCGCGACATGGACACGTGTCGCGGAAAGACAACGCAGTCATTGCGCGACACGTGTCCATGTCGCCCACGCAGATGCTTCCCCGGCGCCGCCGGGGTGGCGTTGTGCGTGGCCGCCGCCCGGTGGCGGCCGGGCAGGATCGCGATGGCGACGGCCGGCAAGGTGCTGCTGGCTCACACCGGGGTCTATCTGCACACCACGCTGCGCGGCAAGCTGCGCGTCTGGGAGCGGGAACTCGACCGGGTCGGCCTGCGGGGTGACGAGCAACTGCTGGACCTGGGCTGCGGCCGCGGCGCGATGCTGATCGAGGCGGCCAAGCGGCTGCCGACCGGACGCGCCGTGGGCGTGGACCTGTGGTCCACAACGGACCAGAGCGGCAACCGCCCTCAGGTCACGCTCGCCAACGCCGCCGCTGCCGGGGTCGCTGACCGGGTGGAAGTGCATACCGCTGACATGACCGCGTTGCCGTTCTCGGACGCATCTTTCGACGTCGTGACGAGCGCGCTGGCGATCCACAACATCCCGACGTCCGGCGGGCGATATCGCGCGGTGGACGAGGCCATGCGCGTGCTGCGCCCGGGCGGGCAGTTGATCATCGCCGACTTCTGGCCGATGGCCAGGAAGTACGCGGCGCACATCGGCCGGGGCACGCTGCGTGGTCTGGCGCCCGAGTACTGGTACGGCGGCCCGTGGTTCGGCATCACGCTGCTGCACGCCGTCAAGGAGCACTGAGGAAAGTGAAGTGGCGAGGTCTGCCGGCACGCTTGATCACCTTGGCGTCAGCGGGCCGCCGGCCTCAGCAGTCACGGCTCCGGGTCGGCGATGAAGCAGGCCACGCGACGTCGTCGATCCCGAGCCACGGCGCAGCGGCCACGGCCGTGGGGGTGAGCCCGGCGAACTCCTTGACCTCGCGGTGGAGGTGGGACTGGTCGACGTAGCCGCTCTCGGCGGCGACTCCGGCGGCAGCGTGACCCGCCGCGAGAAGGTGGGCGGCGTGGTCGAACCGCACCAGCCGGGCGGCGCGTTTGGGCGTGATGCCGAGCTGGGACCGGAATCGGGACCACAGGCGTTTGCGGCTCCAGCCGACCGCGTCCGCCAGACCCTCGACCCGCACCCGCCCCCGGCTGGTGAGCGTCCGCCGCCACGTGTAGGCGACCTCCGGATCGACCACTGTGCGGTCATCCAGCCGTCGGGTGAGGATCTCCGCCGCGATCGTGAACCGCTCGTCCCACGACGCGGCGGCGCACAGCCTCTCCTCTGCGCGCCCGGCATCGCGGCCCCAGACATCTTCGAGGGACACCACCGTGCCGCTGAGCTCGGTCGTTGCGCCGAGCACCGCGGCCGCCACGGCCGGCTCGAGCCGGATCTGGAGGCAATCGACCCTCCCCCAGCCGGCTGCCCGAAGATCGCCGGGGAGGAGGCCGACGACGACGCTGCCACGCTGCTGCCGGCCGTGAATGTCGTAGACGGGGCCTGTTCCCTCGCTCAGGTCGATGAGCAGCGTGACGGACGGGTGCGCCACCATGGCGATCTCCCCGTAGGCGAAGACACGCTGACGGAACCCGGCCATGCTGATCCCCGGCAGCCGAGCTGACGGGCGCGGAACTGCGACGTCCACGTCCGACCAGGACCAGCCGGGTGGTGTCCCGCTCGACAGCACATGCCCAGCGTAGGTGTCGGGGATCACGGTCAGGTGTCAGCGCCCGTCGCCGTGAAACCCAGCAGCAGTTTGCTGGTGATCTCGGGCTCTTCGAAGATCGGCACGTGCCCGACGCCGGGCAGCAGCTCGACCCGCGCGCCCGGCACAGCGTCGTACTGGTGTGCCGACGCAGGGTCCCAGCGTGGGTCGGCCATGCCGAAGAGCACCAGCACGGGGACATCGAGGGCGGCGAGTCGCGACGGCACGCTCCGTTCGGCGATGTACGCGCGGTTCCCCCGCAACACCGACCGCATCGCGCGGTACGTGGTGCCCCGGAGCTCGGCGACCACGTCGTCCGGGATATCTACCGGGCGTGCGCACGTCGCGTTAATTCCTCTACGAGTCGTCGCGTCCGAACGCGTCGACCACAGGAACGGGCCGAGCGGCGGGGCCATCAGGGCTCGGAGGATGGCCGGTTGCGGAAGGATCGCATCGGTACTCGGGCCGGTGCTGATCAGCGCGAGCGACGTCACCAGGTCGGGGCGCTGTTCGGCGAGAGCGGTGGCGACGTAGCCGCCGCTGGAATGCCCGGCCACGGTGACGGGACGCAGACCGAGGCCGTCGAGGAGCGCCGCCACCCTGGCCGCCTGCGCCGGCACGTCGTACGACAGCGGGGGCGGCGACTGGCCGCAGCCCGGGAGGTCGACCCGGACGACGTGATGGTGGGCGGCAAGTGCCGGGACCACCGGTTTCCAGGAGCCGCTCGAGGCCCCCGATCCGTGGATGAGCAACAGCGGCGGCGCCTGCCGCGAGCCGTCGTGGACCACGTGCATCGCGTGCGAGTGCTCGACGTCGTGCTCAGCCATGCCGGAGAGGTTGCACGGGCCGGCGGCAATCGGTCTTGGACAAATGTCGCCGCGTGACCTCGCCATCCGGGTCACTCCGTGGGGCGGGCATCAAACTCCGGCAATCAGTCCAGCAGTCGGAGCAAGCCGTGAGCGCGTTGGTGGGCGTCGGGGAGTTGGTCGGGGCGCTCGGTGGCCGCGGCGAGAACGGCGAGGACGCGATGGACCACGCAGGCCACGAAGGTCTCATCACCGGCGGAGCTGATCGCGTGGTCCTTGATCCGTTGGGCGATGGCTGGGTCGCCGTGAACGGGGTGTGCGGGGGTCTGCAGCAGCGCGACGAGGTCGATGACGCGGGTTCCTCGGCCGAAGCCCTCCAGGTCGATCACCGCAGAGAGTCTGTCTCGGCGGAACAACATGTTCCGGACGGTGAGGTCGCCGTGCACGAAGTCGCCGGTGGGTAAGGCCGGCACCGGACGGGTGATCGACCCGAGAGCCCGTCGCGCGAGGGGCAGCACGCTCGGGTGGAACGCGAACTCGGCGATGCCACCGTTGAGGAAAGCGGTGATCATGGTCGACCAGTCACGCACCGGCGCCGGATGCACCCGGGCGTGCAGGTCGACGGCGTCCAACACGTGCGGGAGGGTGTCGACGTCGAGCGTGGTGCCGGCACGGCCGGCGTGGAACTCGGTGAGCAGATAGCACCGGTCCCGGTCGAGGTGTCCGGTGGCCAGGATCGCAGGGGTGGGGTAGCCCATGGCGCGGAGTCGCTCGACGACCTCGATCATCTGGGCCAGCTGGTCTGCCCACCACGCCCCGCTCTTGATCTTGAGTACCGCCCGCTCCCCGGTCCGGCCGAGCAGATGCACCGGATCTCCGCCGCCGCCGGCCAGGTGGCCCAGTACGGTCCACTGTCCGCCGGTGTCGCGGCCCACGGTGTCGAGATCGGCGGCGTCGACGCGAGGTGGCCGCTCGCCGTGGGCCGTCGGTGCGTGAACCTGAAGCAACCGGTAGCCCTGCTTCGCGGCAGCCCGCCGGGTCGGGTAGCCCGTGGTGTCGAGCCAGGTGTGCAACGAGTCGGCGCCCATGGCCTGTTTGACCACGAGCCAGCCATCTCCCCCCGGGACCAGACGGGCCAGCCAGTCCAGCAGGAGCCGATGCAGTTCCTCCTTACCCACCTTGATGGGAGGGTTGCTGAACACACCATCGAAACGCAGAGCCGCCGGCACCTGCTCCGGTGCCGCCGCGATCACGTTCGGTACCCCGAGGCCGGCCGCGTTGCGGCGAACCAACGCCAACGCCCGCTCGTTGATGTCGACCGCCCAGACCCCGGCCAGAGGTTGCCGGCGCGCCAACGTCAGCGCGATCGGCCCGTACCCTGCCCCCAGATCCAGCATCGACGTGTGCGGCGCCGGGCGCGGTGTGTTCCGCAGCAGCACGAGGGTTCCCGGATCGACCCGCTGAGCACCGAAGACCCCGGATGCGGTCGCCAACTCGGCCGTGATGTCCGGCAACCGAAGGTGCACCACACCTTCCCGCATCAGCGACGACGGCCGCCGTTCCCAGTACGCCCCACCCACGATGTGCTATTTCCCAAGGCAGACAGCGTTCCTGCAACCCAATATCCGCGTCCGCCGTCTCATCGCCGGTCGTTGTGCCGCGTCAGGCCACGTTCAGCGGCTGAGCCGCGCACTCATTCACTCATTCACGGCGCCTCACGCCGAAACCGGATCGGCAACGTCACGGGACCGGCGATGCCCATCGCAGGCCGCCACGTCGGGTCGCCGTCGGGCTCGATCGGCCCGAGCCGGCGGGCCAGTAGCGGCAGCGCCTCGACCATCTCGATGCGGGCGAGGTAGGCCCCCAGGCAGTAGTGGATTCCACCGCCGAACGTCAGCTGCTGCTGACGGCTGGCGGTGATGTCGAACCGGTCCGCGTCGGTACCGAACGCGGCCTGGTCCGTGTTCCCGGTGGCCAGGAACAGCGCCAGATGGCTGTCGGCCGGAATCGCGACGCCGTCGATCTCGAGATCCTCGGTCGCGATCCGGCTGGTGAGCGGGACGGTGGGCACGACCCGGACCACCTCCTCCACGGCCTGTGCGGCGAGCTCCGGCTGCCGGGCGAGCAGGGTCCATTGGTCGGGGTGGCACAGGAAGGTCGCGATCGCGTTGCCGAGCTGGTGCCTGGTGGTGTCCTGGCCGGCGAAGAGCAGCGCTGTCACCATCGTCCGCAGCTCCTCGGTGCTGAGCCGGCTTCCGTCGGCCTCGGCCGCGATCAGTGCGGACAGCAGGTCGTCCGTCGGCCGGGCGCGCCGCTGGGCGAGCAGCGCGTCGGTGGCCGCGTGCAGGCCCTCGAGTGCCGCCTCGATCCGCTCCACGTTGGCCGCGGCGGTGAAGCTGAAAGCCAGGCCCAGATCGTTGGCCCAGCCGCGGAACGCGTCGTGCTGCTCGCGCGGAACGCCGAGCAGCTCGCAGATGACCCGGGCCGGGTACGGGTCGGCGAACGCCTCCATGAAGTCCACGGGCCCGTCGCCCGGGAAGCGGTCGACGAGCTCGTTTGCGATCTCGCTCATCCGGGGCCGCAGCTCGGAGACCGCGCGTGGCGTGAACGCCCGGCTCACGAGGCGGCGCAGCCGGGTGTGGTCGTCGCCCTCGACGCTCAAGATGGTCGAGTTCAACCACTCCACCAACGGCCCCTCGGTGAGCCCCTGGGCGCTGAGGATCCGGAAGGTGCCCTGGCGCAGCCGGCGGTCGGCGAGCAGCGCCGTGAGCTTGTCGTACCGCAGCACGGCGAAGCCCATCGGCGTTCGAGCGCACCAGTGCGCGGCGCGGGCCGCCCTGACCTCGGCGCCGTCCGGATGGAACGCCGGATCCATGATGTCGAGGTAGGGCAACGCGGGCGAAACGGTGGGGATCGTCAAAGTCGTGTCTCCTCACGCGATCATGATCTTGCGGACCGCCTGCACGCCCGTCCCCCTCGGCGACGAACGCAGACAGCAACCACTGCTCTCAGCGCAGAGAGAGCGGCAGTGATCGGAGCGGCTTGCGGCGGTGGAATGCCCGATTGCTCTCGCACCGATCGAGGAGTGATTCCGACGCGAGCATAGGCTCCCGCCTTGGTTCCACATCGCCGCGAGGAGGGCGTGACCTATACGCCACAATAAGCGTACCCCACCCTGCGCAAACACTCGACTTGATGACCTGGTACAGATCTGGCACTACCGGAGGCATGAAAATGGCCCCCGGACCGAGCACCCGAGAGCCGTTTCCGCTGGTAGCGGGGGCAGGATTCGAACCCACGATCTCGGGGTCATGAGTCAGGCGTAGATCCTCCCGGGCTGCCGATGGAAGATCTTCCGCATTGTTCTGATAACCGGCAGAAAGGGCCTCCCATCGGACGAATACGAGACGGTCAACTTTTCCGTCATGAGTGGCATGAAACGGCATAGGCGGTCGCCGCGGCGGCTCACCTCATCGCCGTGAACAGCCTGTCGTGATCAGAGAACGGGAACGTGGGGAGCTTCGAGCAGGCTGCGGTCGCCGTCGAAGCCGTGGCTCAGCGCGGCCGCGACGTCTTCGTGGGGAGTGCCCAGCCGGACCGCGCTGACGTCGTCCAGGCGTAGGTACTGCTGCGTGTCGAGTTCCAGATCGAGCGAGCGCAGGTACTCCTCCAGGTGTTCCAGGGAGCGGGGGCCCACGATCGGGATCAGGGTCGTCGCAGCCAGCGCGGCCCGCCGGCGCAGCCAGGCCAGGGACACCTGGACGGGGGTGCTGCCCATCTCCTCGGCGATGCTCAGCACCGCATCGACTACTGCGGCCCGCTGCGCGGTTCCCTCCACGGCATCGCCACGAGCACTCAGCCGGCCTTTCTCCCCCTGGCGGTACTTGCCGGTGAGCAGACCCCCGGCCAGCGGGGAGTAGAGCACCACCCCCAGGCCGTGGGCCTGCGCCATCGGCAACAGTTCCCGCTCGGCGGACCGTTCGGCCAGGCTGTACTCGGTCTGGATACCGACCAGCGGGGCCAGGCCGCGCAGGTCTGTCCGGACCGCGGCGCCCGCGACCCGCCAGGCCGGGAAGTTGGACAGCCCGCCATGAAGGATCTTGCCGGCGCGGATCAGATCGTCGAACCCGGCCAGGATTTCCTCGATCGGAGTGATCTCGTCGGGGAAATGCGGCATGAACACGTCCACGTAGTCCGTCTTCAGGCGGCGCAGGCTCCCCTCCAGGGAGCGGATCATCGTCTTGCGGCTGTTCCCGGTCGTCGCCGGGCGGGGCCGGGCCTGCCTGGTCCCGCTGTACTTGGTGATCACCACGAAGTCGTCCCGGTCACTGCCGAGCAGCTCGCCGAGCACGGTCTCGGCCTGCCCGTCCTGATACAGGTTGGACGTGTCGAGCGTGGTGCCACCGGCGGCAACGAAGGCCTCGAAGATCTTCCGCGAGGTCTCCGGGCCGGCGCTGGTCTCGGCCGTGCCGAAGTTCGCCGTCCCGAGGGCGTACTCCGAGACTCGGAGCCCGGTCTGTCGTCCGAAGGTCTGGTAGCGCATGAGGTGCTCCTGGAGGCCGGGGACGAGGTAGGGTCCTCGAACGTTGCCAATAAAACGAAGGGTCGTTCTCTTTTATGCCCAAGGTGGGCCAGGCGCACCTCGATGCCCGGCGACAGCAGATCGTGGACGCCGCCCGGGCCCGCTTCGCCAGTCACGGCTTCGCCAGGACCTCGATGGCCGACATCGTCACCGAGTCCGGGCTCTCCACCGGGGCGATCTACCGATACTTCACCAGCAAGGACGAGATCGTCATGGCCGTCTGCGAGCAGGCGCAGGACGCATTCCCTACCGAGCTCACAGCCGAGGCCATCAGCCGATTCCTGGAGCACGTCCGGGCGATGGCCCGCGAGAAGGACCATGCCCGGCTGACTGCCCAGATCTACGCCGAAGCGGCCATCTCCCCTGCGCTCGCGACGATCGTCCAGCAGCAGCTCTCGGCACTGCGAACGGCGGTCGCCGACCTTCTCCACAACAAGACGGGACCTGAGGCGGGATCGGTCGCCGAGGCGTTCGTGGCCGTCTGCGCCGGATACAGCCAGCAACTGGCCGTCCGGGGCGATCTGGACTCTGCGCCCTTCACCAGCGCATTGATGGAGATCATCAAGGATCCATCCCCATAGCTGTCGGGGACGTTAGAGGAACACCAACCGGGGCGGTGGTGGTCGGTTCACACGGCAGGCCGTGGGCCCGAATGGCCGATGACTCCGTGCCGGCTTGCGCCTAGCGTGTTTCTCTCACTCAGAGCCCCTGTACGACACCAGGGGGTAGCCATGCTGTTTGCTTTGTTCGTCATCGGCCTGATCGTCGCCGCCATCCACCTGTTCCGGGATACCCATCCGCGGACGCCGAGCCGCATCGCCGAGATCGTTCTGCTGTGGCTCCTGGTCATCCTCGTCGGCGTAGGCGGCGTGTTCACCTTCATCGCACACACCGTTTACGCCGATACCACCGCAGCATCGATCGGCTGGCCCGCCGGCAACCCCTTCCAGACCGAGGTGGCGGTGGCCAACCTCGCCATCGGCGTGCTGGGCATCCTCTGCTACTGGTTCCGGGGTCAATTCTGGCTTGCCACCGTAATCGGCAACGCCGTATGGCTGCTCGGCGACGCCGTCGTCCACGTGCACCAGATCATCGTCGCCGACAACTGGGCCCCCAATAACGCCGGGCCGGCGCTGTACACCGACATCGCCGGCCCGCTCATCCTTATCGCGTTGCTGGTGATCGCACGGCGGCACGCTCGAAGCCAGGGCGCTCCGGCCGCTCTCCGGCACGAGCCGTCCTGATCGAGTCGTGGCAGCCACCGACCAGGTCGCTTCGAGGTCCACCGCCACCCCCAGCGCGCTCACGGGAGCACATCCGTGCGCAGGCGGGTCTGGACGAACTTCTCTATCCGCCAGGAGCTATCGACCTTGGCGAACTCGCCGTGATAGTGGCCGTAGCCGCGCACCTTGACGGTGCTGCCGTCGATCCAGTCCTCCATGTTGATGGTCGAGGACGCAGCCACCGGCGAGTGGACCTCGGTAGTGAAGGAGAACAGCTGATGGATCGCGGTGGCGTCGCCGACACTGGTGGTGATGACGTCCTCGATCTCCTTCGGGCCGGTCATCTGCATGACCTGGACGCCTTGCGGGTCATGGATCGTGAAGGTCGCCTCCGGCGCGAACAGCCGCGCGAGCTGGTCGAACTGTTTGTGATCGGCGTAGTAGGCGTACCGAGCCATGAACTGGCGGATCTCGTCGACGATGACCAGACGCTCAGTATCGGACACCGCGAAGAATCGGCCGAATCGCTCGGCAGTGGCCTGCGGGTTGTCGAACGCGTACGCGTGGGAAGCCTGCGCGATGACATCGGTTTCGATGTTCTCGGCGACCTGCCGGGCGCCGGCCAGCAGCTGGCCGCGGTAGTAGCCGTGGTCGCCGTTGAGCACCAGGACCGGCATCGGGAGCCGGGTCGTGAACTCGGCCCGGTTGGCCTTGCCGTCCTCGATCATGGCGCCGTAGTGCTGGAAGCCGCCGCGGATGCCGTTCGGGCCGGTGAAATGCGGCAGATAGTGGGCGACGCCGTATTCCTCGGCGTCCGGCCGCACCGAGGTCAGCCGGTAGAACGGTGTGAGGTATTCGGCTTCCTTGCCCTGGGTGAGGAACGTGGCGAGGTCGACCTGGCCGCTGAACCCGAAGGCGTAGGTACCGCCCTCGACGGAAGGGTTCATCATCTCCTCGAGGCCGAAGCCGGGGATCAGCGTCTCGGAGAGCACCAGCCGGCGGACCTCGTCAGGGTGCCGTGACGCGTACGCGTAGACCACCATGCCGCCCACGTCCATGCCGACCAGGTTGATCGGTCCGAGACCCAGCCCGAGCACGATCCGCCGGATGTCCTCGGCGACGTTGGTCTTGGCGAAGGTGTCGCTCTCGGCTGGGTCGGAATCGCCCATGCCGCGCAGGTCGGGGGCTAGCACGGTGTAGCCCTGGGCCGCCAGCATCGGCATCAGCTCACGCCATACCGCCCAGGTGAACGGGAAGCCATGCACCAGCACGACCGCCGGGCCGGCGCCGCCGATCACGTAGTGGATGCGGGTGCCGTTCCCTTCGGCGTAGCGGTGGTGGAAGCCGTGCAGGCCGTCCACCGCAGTTCCGGGTTCGGGATGAGTCACAGTCATCGGAGCCTCCTTGATCGTCGGTCGGCTCGAACGTAAACCTTGGAGTATGGTCCAAGGTCCAGGGTGATCCCCGCCTCACTCCACTCCGCTCGGATCGACAGGGAGGCTCAACGCATGTTGATCGGCGAATTCGCTAAACGCGTCGGCGCCAGCACCGACACGATCCGCTTCTACGAGAAGGTGGGCTTCTTCTCCAGCAGCCGCAGCGAGAACGGCTATCGGCACTACACCGAGAAGGACATCGAAACGGCCGACCTCATCGCCTCCGGGAAATCGATAGGTTTCTCCCTGCGCGAAATCCTGGCCTTCTGCCAGGAGATGACCGACGGTGTGCTGGATCACGCGCGAGCACAAGAGGGCCTGCAGTCCAAGATCAACCTCATCGACGAGCGGATCGCATCGCTGAAACGAGTCCGGAAGCTGGCGCAGCAGCAACTCGACTATTGCCGGGCGGTGGAGGCGCAAGAGCTCGCTGTGTCGGACGCCACTCCGGGCAGATAACGAAGTCCATCACCAGGAGGGTCGCCGACCACGCGGCGGGATCGGCGGCTCAACCGGGCACGACCGTGCCGCCGCGGAGCTCATCGGCCAGCTGATCAAGCGGGCTGTCACCGGCACCAAGGACCCCGCTTCCGCGGCTTGTTGGTCGAGCACTTACTACGACTCTTACTACCGAGACATGAAATGGCCCCCGGACTGATCGTCCGGGGGCCATTTCCGCTGGTAGCGGGGGTAGGATTCGAACCTACGACCTCTGGGTTATGAGCCCAGCGAGCTACCGAGCTGCTCCACCCCGCGTTGCCGTGTTGCTGTCTTGCATTAAGGACAGTACACCCCCCGGAAACCTGCCTGCATCGGGGGGGTCCCCCTACGGCCACCGCCCCGCCTGCCTGGTGAGGCCGACGGGGCGGTGGTTGGGGACCAGCGGAAATCAGCCGCCTGGGCCGGGTGGTGGCGGTGGCGCCGACGTCGCCGCCGAGCCGGCGCTCGCCTGCGCTTGCTGGAACTGCTGCACCGCGTTGTCCAGTGCCTGCAGCGCCTGGCCCTGTGCTGCGAAGTCACCGCTCTGGTTGGCCGCCCGGAGCTGGTTGATCGCGCTCTGGATCGACGCCGCAGCCGCGGCGACCTGTGGGTTGGCCGCCGGTGCGGCGGGCCCACCAGGAGTGGTGCCCTGTTGCACCGCTGGTGGCGCGCCCCCGGCCGGCGGCGCTACGGCAGCCCCCGCTCCGGCCCCGAACACCTGGTCCAGCGCCACGGACAGGTTCGCGTCATAGCCGACCCGTCCGTTGTACGACACGAGCACTCTGGCCAGCTGTGGGTAGCTGGACTGCTGATTGGCTCGTTCGATGTAGACCGGTTCGACGAAGAGCAGCCCGCCGGCCACCGGGAGGGTGAGCAGGTTTCCGTACTCGACGGTGCTCTGCCCACCCCGCGATAGCAGGCCTAGGTCCTGGCTGACGTTCGGTGAACCGACGAACTGCGTCTGCACCTGTTGCGGGCCTAGCGTCTGCGTGTCCGGTGGTAGCTGCAGCACCGTGATCTTGCCGTAGTTGGCCGGATCGGAGCTCGCCGTCACGTAAGCCGAGAGGATGTCCCGGTTGCGGAACACGAGGGCGCTCGTGAGCTGGAAGGTGGGCGTGTTGTTCTGTTGCCCGCCGGCTCCCGGTTCGCCCGCCAGGATGTAGTACGGCGGCTGTGGAGCGCCGCCGGCTCCGCCCCCACCTGGCACGGTCGGATCGGACGGGACGTCCCAGAACGACACGTTGCCGTAGAACTCAAGCGGGTTGTCCACGTGGTAGCGCGTCAGAAGCTCGCGCTGCACCTTGAACTGGTCCTCCGGATACCGGAAGTGTGCTCTCAGATCCGGGCTGATGGCCGATGCGGGCTGCACAGTGCCCGGGAAGGTCTTCATCCAGGTCTGCAGCACCGGGTCCGACTCGTCGAAGGCGTACAGCGTGACCGTGCCGTCGTAGGCGTCGACGGTGGCCTTCACGGAGTTGCGGAGGTAGCTGATGTCCTTGTCGGTCTGCGGTCGTTGCAGCGCCTGCTGCGCATCGGCCGTGGCCTGCCCCAGCCCCATCCGTTCCGCGTACGGGTAGTTCTGCAGCGTGGTGTAGCCGTCGACGATCCACTCGATGCGCCCGTTGACCACCGCCGGGTAGGGGTCGCTGTCCGTGGTGAGCCACGGCGCCACCGCCTGCACCCGGTCGCGGGGGTCACGGACGTACATGATCTTCGAGTTCTGGTTGATCGAGTTGTTGAACAGGATGTTGCGCTCGCCGTAGAACAGCGAGAAGACCAGCCTGTTCACGAAGCTGCCGAGCGGCACGCCGCCCTTGCCGTGGTACGTGTAGCTCTGCGTGTCGGAGTCGTACTCCCGCGGCGCCCCGCCCGGGTCGGCACCGACGATCGAGTAGCCGTCGATCAGTTCGCCGTAGTAGATGCGCGGTTCGGTGACGCGCAGGCTCGGCGGAATGCTCGGCGACTCGTTGTTGGTGATGTCGATGCTGGTGAAGTTGGGCAGACCGCCCTGCCCACCCGCCTCGTCCAGCACGGCGTTCACTTGGTTGGCCGGAGCCACCACCATCCCGTTGCCGTGGGTGTAGACGAGCCGGCGGTTGATCCAGTCGGTCTGGTTTCCCGTGAGGCCTGCGCTGTTCAGCTCACGAGCGGCGACGACGTAGTCCTGGATCTTCCCGTCGATGTTGTAGCGGTCGATATCGAGCTTCTGCGGGAAGCCGTAGAAGGTACGACGCTGCTGGAGCTGGGTGAACGTGTCGCCCACCTTGGCCGGGTCGAGCAGGCGGATGTTCGACACCGTTGCGGAGTCGTTACGGACCTCCGCGGGGGTGGCATCCGAGGTGCCGCTGTAGGGAACCTCGGTGACCTTGTCGTCCGTGAGGCCGAAGGCCTGCCGGGTGGCCGCGATGTTGCGCTCGATCGGGACCGCCTCACGCTCGTTGGCGTTGGGCGAGACGACGAACTGCTGCAGCACCTGCGGCCACGCCGCGCCGATCAGCACGCTGGAGAGGATCAGGAGCACGACGGCGATCGCGGGCAACTGCAGGTTGCGGCGGAAGACTGCGGCGAAGAAGGCGGCAGCACAGATGAGCGAGATGAACAGGAGGATCAGCTTCGCCGGCATCACCGCGTTGAGATCGGTGTAGGTGGCGCCGGTGAAGATGTCGCTGCGGTTGCTGAAGAGCAGCTCGTAGCGGTCGAGGTAGTAGGCGACCGCCTTCAGCAGCACGAACACGCCGGCGAGAATCGCCAGCTGCGCACGAGCGGCCGCCGAGACCTGCCCGGACCTGCCACTGAGCCGGATGCCGCCGAAGATGTAGTGCGTGATCAGCGAGACCACGAAGCAGATGGCCACGGCGACGAACAGCCAGTCCAGCACGTACCGGTAGAACGGCAGCTGGAACGCGTAGAAGCCGACGTCGATGCCGAACTCGGGGTCGGTGACGCCGAACGGCGTGGAGTTGATGAACTGCTGGACAGTCTGCCAGTCGCCCTGCGCCGCGAGCCCGGCGATGACGCCGATGATCAGCGGGATGCCGATCGCGAACAACCGCAGCCGCTGGATGATCACCGTGCGGTAGCGGGCGATCGGATCCTCTGGCCCGCTGACGGGAACGAAGACAGGACGTGAGCGGTAGGCGATCCACAGTGACAGCGCCACCAGGCCACCGATCAGCAGCCCGCCCACGAGGAACTGCACGATCTGCGTGAACAGAACTGTGGCGAAGACGCCCCGGTAGCCGACCTCCCCGAACCACAGCCAGTCGACGTAGAAGTTGATCAGGCGCGAGCCACCGAGGAGCAGCAGTACCACGATTCCCGCCAGGATGAGCAGGATCCGGGTACGGCGGCTCAACGTAGGGGCTCCCACCGGGGGCCTCATGGCCACAGGGCACGCTCCAGTCTTCGTGGGTCGGGCGCCGGGCGGATGCGACGGGTCCGCTGCCGCGACGACCTGCTCGATCGCCTCCTGCAGCCGGCTCGACTATGCGCCCTGCTCACCCAACTCTACGGACGGGGTGTGGAGTTCCCGTTGGGGCCTAGATTGTTCTGTTCGTCCGATTCAGGCTGCGGCTGTGCAGGAGGGCGCCGGACGCCCCGTCGCGAGCGCATCAAGGCCGTTCAGAGCGTCCTGCAGGGTCGCGACACGGACGAGCTCCAGCCCGGCGGGGGCGTTCGCCTCGGCCTCACCGCAGTTGTCGGCGGGCACGAGGAACACGGTGGCCCCCGCGTCGCGCGCGGCCCGCATCTTGAACGGGATGCCGCCGATCGGGCCGACCTGCCCGTCGGGCGTGATCGTCCCGGTCCCGGCGATGAAACGGCCGTCGGTGAGCCCGCCCGGCGTCAGCTTGTCGATCACGGCGAGCGCGAACATCAGCCCGGCCGACGGGCCACCGATGTCGCCGAGGCTGATCCTGATGTCGCCGGTGCGCGGCTCGATCCCGGGCCGGACGCCGAGCAGGCCCTGCGGGCGATCCGGACTCGACCCGAGCACGACGTCCGCGTCGTGCTGCTGGCCTGCGCGCTTGTAGGTGATCGTGACGGACTGTCCGGGCGTGGTCGTCGACAGCGCGCCGGAGACGGCAGCCGGCGTGTCGACGGGGTGCCCCGACACCGCGACGATCTCGTCGCCCGGCTCGAGCCTGCCCTGCGCAGGCGAGTTCGGCACGAGGTCGCTCACCACCACCCGCGTGGGCAGGCGCAGCTCGGTGAGCGCGGCGACCTCGGCGTTGGCCTCCGAGGCCGCGAACTGCTCCGTGTTCTCCTGCTGCACCTGCTCGTCGCTCTTCTCCGGCGGGAAGACCTCGCTGCGCGGCACGACCTGACGGTCACCGTCCGCCCAGAGGCCCACGGTCGCGAACAGCGTGAGCCGGTCGGTCACCGAGACCGTGGTCATGTTCAGGTGCCCGGTCGTCGGGTAGGCCTGCAGCCCGTCGACGGCGACGACCGGCTGCCCGTCGACGTCGCCGAGCGTGTCGTACGTCGGACCGGGACCGAGCGCCACCATCGGCACGGGCACCGTCGCGGCGAGCACCGCGAGCGCCAGCGCGAGCATGCCTGCGGCGACGAGGTTCCACGTCCGACGGTTCACAATCTGAGAGCCTATGGGGACCCGTTTCGACGCCCTCGGACGGTCTGTGCTGCGCCGTCGGGCGGCGCATCGGCGCCTGTCAATTTGTGCTGAATGCGAACAGCTCAGCTTGGGCGATCCGCGTACCGTGGTGACATGAGCGATACCCCGTTCGGATTCGGGCCGTCCGACCGCGACCGTGATGACAAGGAGAACGAGCGCGGCCGAGAGCCGGAGCGCCCGAACAACGGGCCGCAGGATCCGTTCGGCTTCGGCAACCTTCCAGGGATGCCACCCGGTGGCTTCCCCGGGTTGCCCGGCCTGCCCGGAATGCCGGGCATGCCCGGAGGTGCAGGCGGGTTCGACGTCAGCCAGCTGGGGCAGATGCTCACGCAGCTCGGGCAGATGCTCAGCCAGGCGCAGAACACCGGCGGAGGCCCCGTCAACTACGACCTCGCCGCGCAGCTCGCCCAGCAGCGACTCGCCGCCAGCACGTCCTCACTCACCGAAGCGCAGCGCGCCGCCGTCTCCGACGCGGTCAAGCTCGCCGAGCTGTGGCTCGACCCCGCCACCGAGTTCCCCGCCGGGGCGGTCGAGACCAAGGCCTGGTCGGCGAGCGAGTGGGTCACCGCGAGCATGCCCACCTGGAAGCGGCTGTGCGACCCGGTCGCGCAGCGCGTGTCCGGGTCGTGGGTGGAGGCGATCCCCGAGGAGGCGCGTTCCGCCGCCGGCCCGATGCTGGCGATGCTCGGCCAGATGGGCGGACTCGCCTTCGGCAGCCAGCTCGGCGGTGGGCTGGCGCAGCTCGCCGCGGAAGTGGTCTCGTCCACCGACATCGGCGTGCCCGTCGGTCCCGATCGGGTCGCGGCCCTGCTGCCCGAGAACATCGAGAAGTTCACGAAGGACCTCGACCGCCCCGCCAGCGAGGTCATGATCTTCCTGGCTGCCCGCGAGGCGGCACACCACCGGCTGTTCGCCCACGTGCCGTGGCTCAAGGAGCGGCTGCTGGGCACCGTCGAGGAGTACGCGCGGGGCATCCGGGTCGACACCTCCCGCATCGAGGAGCTGGCCCGGGGCATCGACCCGTCGAACCCGGCCGCCATCGAAGAGGCCATGCAGTCGGGGATGTTCGAGCCCGAGACCACCCCGGAGCAGGAGGCGGCCCTGGCCCGCCTCGAGACGCTCCTCGCGCTGATCGAGGGCTGGGTCGACGCCGTGGTCGCCGACGCCGTTGGCGCCCGGCTCCCCGGGGCCGACGCCCTGCGCGAGACTCTGCGCAGGCGCCGCGCCTCCGGCGGACCTGCCGAGCAGACCTTCGCCACGGTGGTCGGACTCGAGCTGCGGCCCCGCCGGTTGCGGGCCGCCGCGGAGCTCTGGCGGCTCCTCGGCGAGCAGCGCGGGATCGCCGGCCGTGACGCACTGTGGGCCCACCCGGACCTCATCCCGTCCGCCGACGACCTCGACGACCCTGCCGGTTTCGTCGGTCGGGACGAGCTCGGCGATCCGATCGCGGAGCTGGAGAAGCTGGCGGACCGGGCAGGCGCCGAGGATCCCCAGCAGAAGCGCTCCGAGAAGTCCGAGAGCACCGACAGCGCCGACGACACCGACACTCCGGACTCCGACGGGCCGGAGCCCGAGGGCCCGAAGCCCACCGCCTGATCCTCGCGCCTTCTCGCAGACTCGTCGCCACCGCACGGTCACGGTGGCGGGGGTCAGCCGGTGGCCGCCTCCGGCTCCGCCTCGGGCTCATCGCCGTCGATTCCGAGCATGCCCAGGCCGGCGGCGGCGGACAGTCCCTCGAGGTAGCCCATGGCGCGTTCCGCACGTGGGTAGCGGTGCACCCAGGCCCAGAACCGAGTGTCGTGGCCCGGCTCGAGCAGGTGTGCGAGCTCGTGGATCAGCACGTAGTCGACCACCCAGCTGGGGACGTCCCGCAGCCGCTCGCTGATGCGGATCGTGGCGTCAGCGGGAGTGCACGACGCCCAGCGCGTGCGCATCGGGGGCACCCAGCGCACCGTGTGGGGCTCGGCGCGTCCGTCGAGGTAGCGGCGAGACAGTTCCATGCTCCGCCGTCGCAGCTCGGCGTCGCCCTTGCGGGCCGGTGAGCGGCGACGGGCCTCGCTGCGCTCGAGCCGACGCACCATCTCGTCGACCCAGCGTCGTTCCTCCGAATCGCTCATCCACCCAGGGATGAAGACGATCACGGTGTCGCCTTCGCGGCGTGCACTGACCATGCGCCGTCGGCGGTCACTGCGCCGGACCTCGATGACCGCGGGCTGCGCCATCACTCCAGCCTAAGCCCCGCCGCCGGGTCGGCGCGTCACCCGATGTTGTCCACAGGGCCGCCGGACCCTGTGGACAGCGTGCTGCGGCGGATCTTTCCGGGGCTCACCATCGGAGAATGTCCGTCACGCTCCGTCTCTCCCCTCACCGGTCGGTGCTCGCGCTGGGCCCCCGCGCCCGGCTGCTCGGCCTCGATCCGGCCACGGCCGTCGCCATCGACGATCTCCCGCCGGCGCTGGCGGCGATGGTCGACGAGCTGGACGCCCCGGTCGAGCAGAACGAACTCGTCGAACGGGCCGTCCGGCGTGGGGCCGATGCGGCCGAGGCGCACGCACTGGTGCGTGAGCTCGTCGCAGCCGGGGTGCTGATCGACACCGCCGTCCTGGAGCGCAAGGCCCGGCACCGCGCGGAGAGCACCGTCGTCGTCACCGGGGCCGGGCCGCTCGCCGTCGGTGTCGTGCTCGGGCTGGCCCAGGACGGCGTCGGCACGGTGCACATCGAGACCAGCGGGCCGGTGCTCGCCGCCGACCTCGGCACCGGCTACGTCGACGACGACCGCGGCTCCGACCGCCTCCGGGCCACCAGGGCGGCACTGCGGAGGCTGTGTCCCGGCACCGGCACGGGACCACCAGGGCAGCGGCTGGTGCCCGACCTGGTCGTCCTCACCGACTTCCTCGCCCACGACCCGCAGCGGGTGGCGCAGCTGCACGCCACCGGCACCGCCCATCTCTCCGCCCGGGTGCGCGACGGCGTCGGCGTGGTCGGGCCGCTCGTCCTGCCCGGTCGCACCGCCTGTCTCGGCTGCCTCGAGCGGCAACGCTGCGCCCACGACCCCGGCTGGCCGGCGGTCGCGGCGCAGCTGGTCGGCCGGCAGGGCCGCGCCGACCCCGCGGCGATCCGCGCGACCGCTGCGCTCGCCACTGCGCAGGCCCTCGCCGCGCTCGACACGGCGGCCGGTGGAGGTGGTCCCCCTCCCACCCTCGATACGACACTGGAGCTCGACGCCACAGCGGGCACGCTGTTCCGGCGTGCCTGGTCGCCCCAACCTGGCTGCGGATGCGGCGCGATCACCGACTGAATGTGACGGGAGATGGAGAGGGCAACATGCGCGCAAGGGGGAGATCGGGACACAATCAAGGAGTGAACGAGTCCGCGAGCCCGCCGTCGGACGGCGCCCGGCCCGGCGAAGGCGTACCGGCGACCGGGAGTGTCCGGTCGCCATCCGCCGCATCGGTGCCGGTCGTGACCGCGAGGCCGGCTTCCGAGGAACCAGCGTGACCGACATCCCGCGGCGAACAGCGGCACGCACGGCCAAGCTCGCCAGTCTCCCGCTCGGTGTGGCCGGACGGGCCGCGGCAGGGTGGGGTCGTCGGCTCGTGGGCGGCGACGGCGAGGAGATCTCGGCCCAGCTGATGGCGAAGAGCGCCGAGCAGCTCTTCGCCGTGCTCGGCGAGCTCAAGGGCGGGGCGATGAAGTTCGGCCAGGCCCTGAGCGTGTTCGAGGCCGCCATCCCCGACGAGTACGCGGCACCGTTTCGCGAGTCGCTGGTCAAGCTGCAGTCCGCAGCGCCCCCGATGCCCGCGTCCGACGTGCACAGGATGCTGGCCGAACAGTTCGGCCGAGGCTGGCGCGACCGGTTCCAGGACTTCGACGACACACCGGCCGCAGCCGCGAGCATCGGCCAGGTCCACCGGGCGATCTGGCGGGACGGGCGCGAGGTCGCCGTCAAGGTGCAGTACCCCGGCGCGGAGGAGGCGCTGCGGTCGGACCTGCGCCAGCTGTCGCGGATGAGCAGGCTGATGCAGCCGCTCGTGCCCGGACTGGAGATCAAGCCGCTGATCGCCGAGCTGCGGGAGCGGATGGAGGAGGAGCTGGACTACCGCGACGAAGCGGAGAACCAGCGCATCTTCGCCGCGGCGTTCGACGGCGACGACAAGGTCAAGGTGCCGCGCGTAGTGGCATCAGCACCCCGGGCAATGGTCACGGAGTGGGTCACGGGGCAGAAGCTCTCCGACGTCATCCGGGGCGGATCGCAGGAGAAGC
Organism: Pseudonocardia yunnanensis; assembly: GCF_039534065.1. Taxonomy (NCBI): domain Bacteria; kingdom Bacillati; phylum Actinomycetota; class Actinomycetes; order Pseudonocardiales; family Pseudonocardiaceae; genus Pseudonocardia; species Pseudonocardia yunnanensis. The sequence continues at coordinate 82,275 of NZ_BAAAUS010000008.1, forward strand.
GCAACCAGGCTGCGGCGTTGCTCGCCGAGTTCCACTACTCCGCACCGGCACGCGTCGGCCTGCTGCACGCCGACCCGCACCCCGGCAACTTCCAGGTCCTCGACGACGGCAGGCTCATGGTCATCGACTACGGCGCCGTGGCGCGCCTGCCGGAGGGCCTCCCCCGGCCGTTGTCGGTGATGGTCCGGCTCGCGCTGGAGGACAAGCCCGGGGAGCTCCTCACGCTGCTGCGCGACAACGGTTTCGTTCGGCCCGGGTCACCGCTGCGTGCCGAGGACGCCGTGACGTACCTGGCGCCGTTCACCGAGCCCCTGCGCACCGACACGTTCCACTTCACCCGCCGCTGGCTCCAACGGCAGGCCGAACGGGTGGGCGACCTGCGCAGTCCCGACTTCAACACGGGCCGGGAACTCAACCTGCCACCCCAGTACCTGCTCGTGCACCGCGTCACGATGGGCACCCTCGGGGTGCTGTGCCAGCTCGACGCCGAGGTCCCGCTCCGCGGGATCGTGCGGCACTGGCAGCCGTGGATCTTCGACGCCAAGGACGAGTCGGCAGGCCGCCACCTCTGAACCCGGCCCCCGGTCCCCGCCGCGGATGGTGTGGGACGGGCCGGGCCGGGTTCAGAGATGGACGGAAATGCTTGCGGACGCCGACGGCGTCCCGGCCGCGTCCGGCCGGGGCGCCGTCGTCACCGTGCGGCGCTTATCGGAGAGCGCCGCGGAGCCCGCTCACCGCGGTTCCGGAACCGCGGTGGAGCGGGGCAGCACCGGCGCCGGCGCGCGCGAGTTCGGCGCGCCGGGCGGCGAAGCCGGCGAGCGAGGCCCACCGGCGGCCCGCCGTGAGCCGGCGGGCTAGTGCGTAATCGCGGGCAGCCTGTTCGGCCTCCCGCTGTCGGGATCGGGCCAGGGCTTCGTGGAGCAACATCTCAGTTCCCTCTCGGTGCAGGACCACGGGTCGCGGAAGTGCGGGGGCGGCCGGCGGCATGAAGTCGGTCATCGGAATCGGTCTCCTTCGGTGTGGCCCTCGGAGGGCCAACGGGGTGGGGCAGATCAGGCGGACACGGCCGCTGCGTACTCGCGGTCACGGGCCAGTGCGGCCTTGCTCGGGCGGCCTCGAGGCCTCTTGCGCGGAATGACGGCCCCGCGCAGGAAGATCTCACCGCCCCAGACGCCCCATGGCTCCTCCCGGCGCAGGGCCCCGGCCAGGCACTCGGCCTGGATCGGGCACTGCGCGCAGAGGGACTTCGCCAACTCCAGCTCGGCCGGAGCCTCGGCGAACCACAGGTCCGCGTCGCCGGAGCGACACGGCAGGTCAGACCCCGTACGCGGCACCGCGTCGAGGAGGGACCCCATCCCGGCGACTGTCTCGCCACCGAGCTGTTCGGAACTGATCACTCCGCCGTCCAACGGAGCTGATCGGACTAGCACCTCAACCTCCTGAGTGATGTGGTCAGGCAGGACAAACAAAAAGGCCGCGGATCCCGGTGTGGGTCCGCGGCCTTGGTTCTTCGGGCCGGTGGCGAGGTCGCCTACGTATGGCGACACTCCACTTCGGACACACCTGTGCTGTTATCGGTCGGGCTGACGCCCTTGTTCTTGTCAAAGGCGCCGAGCGCCGGGATCTGCTGCCACACGCGCGCGGAGCGGTGCAGGGAGCCCATGGTGATCACAGACCCTGCTCGCACACGGGTGCCGTAGATCCCGGCGAGGTCGCGCGTCATCGTGATCATTCGGAACACCCCCTTCGCGGGCGAAGTCGCAGCAGAAGACGGGCTGGTGAGGTCCGTCGGCGGATACGTTAGAGATACCCGGACAGACCGCACAACTGATTTACGGGGAACTTCTTGGATCAACTACCTGCGGCGTCCGGGTCGGCCACCAGCGCGAGCACCGCCGGCCCGTAGCGATCGAGCTTGCGGGCACCGATGCCGGGGATCCGCACCAGCGCCGCGTTGTCGGTGGGCCGCTGCTCGGCGATCGCCGTGAGGGTGGCGTCGGTGAAGACCACATAGGCCGGAACCTGCTGCTCACGGGCCTCTTCACTGCGCCAGCCGCGGAGCCTGTCGAGCAGCTCGACGTCCACATCGGACGGACACTCTGCACACCGGCGCATCTTCAGCGCGTCGGCCCCCATGAGCGGCGAGCCGCACACCCGACAGCGTGGCCGCGGGCCACCGCGGCTCGATCCGTTCGCTATCCGCGAAGCCGAGTGCTCCTCCGGAATCAGCCCGTAGAGGAAACGGCTGCGCCGCCGCCGTCGCGGGCCACCGGGCTGGCGGGACAGCGCCCACGACAAGGCGAGCCGGCGGCGGGCCCGCGTGATGCCGACGTAGAGCAGCCTGCGCTCCTCTTCGATCGCCTCGTCGTCGCCGTCGGCGTGCTGGATCGGGAGCGTGCCGTCGACGAGCCCGACGAGGAACACGACATCCCACTCCAGGCCCTTCGCGGCGTGCAGCGACGCCAGCGTGACGCCCTGCACGGTGGGCGGGTGGGCGGCGTCGGCCCTCGTCTCGAGCTCGGCCGCGAACCGGCGCAGATCGGCCTCGGGCTCCACCGCCACGAGCTCCTCCGCGAGCTCGACGATCGCGAGCAGCGACTCCCACTGCGCGCGCTGTGTGGCACCACCGGGCGGCTCCTGGGTGAGCCCGACGGGAGCCAGGATCGCGCGGACGGCGTCGACGAGCGGGACGTCGTCGCCTGCGCGCCCGGGAGCGGCGACCCGGAGCGCGGTCATCGCGCGCCGCACCTCCGGGCGGGAGAAGAACCGCTCGCCCCCGCGGACCTGGTACGGCACGCCGACATCGGTGAGCGCCTGCTCGTAGACCTCCGACTGCGCGTTGATCCGGAAGAGCACCGCGATCTCGGCGGCCGGAGTGCCGTCGGCGACCAGCCGCTTGATCTGCGCGGCCACGGCGGCGGCCTCGGCCGGCTCGTCGTCGTGCTCCGCGAAGTCGGGCTCCGGCCCGGGCGAAAGCTGCCCGATCAGCCGCAGCCTGGTGCCCGCGACGCGCCCGCGGGCCGAGCCGATCAGGGTGTTGGCGGCGGACACGACCTGCGGTGTGGACCGGTAGTCGCGCTGCAACCGCACGACGGCCGCCTCCGGGAAGCGGCGCGGGAAGTCGAGCAGGTAGCGGGGGCTGGCGCCGGCGAAGGTGTAGATCGTCTGGTTGGCGTCGCCCACCACCGTGAGATCGTCGCGCTCCCCCAGCCAGGCATCGAGCACGCGCTGCTGCAACGGCGTGACGTCCTGGTACTCGTCGACGACGAAGCAGCGGTAGCGGTCGCGGAACTCCTCCGCCACCGGGCCGTGCTCCTCCAGCGCCGCTGCGGTGTGCAGCAGCAGGTCGTCGAAGTCGAGCAGCTCGGCGCGGTTCTTCAGCTCCTCGTAGCCCGCGTACACGGCGGCCACCTGCTCGGCGGGCCCTGGTGTGTCGCGGCGCAGCTTCGCGACGGCGGCCGCGTACCCGTCCGAGGTGACGAGGCTCGCCTTCGCCCACTCGATCTCACCGGCGAGGTCACGCAGCGACGCGGCATCGGTGCCGGCCTTCACACGGGCGGCCGCCTGCCCGACGATCCGCACCTTCCCCTCGAGCAGCTGCCACTGGTCGCCGCCGACCACCCGCGGCCAGAAGTAGCGGAGCTGGCGCAGCGCGGCCGCGTGGAACGTGCGCGCCTGAACGCCAGCAACCCCGAGCGCCCGCAGCCGCGTGCGCATCTCCCCCGCCGCCCGGGCCGTGAAGGTGACGGCGAGGACCTGGCCGGGCGCTACATGGCCGGTGCGCGCGAGATGCGCGATGCGCCGGGTGATGGTGCGCGTCTTGCCCGTGCCCGCGCCTGCCAGCACGCAGACCGGCCCCCGTGGCGCGGTGACCGCCGCGAGCTGCTCGTCGTCGAGGCCGGACTCCGGGGCGTCGGGGACGGGGCGCGCGCTCACCCGACCATCCTGACACCCGGGGAAGACAGAACGGGCGCCGGTCGTTCTACCGGCATGGCTGAGGTGACGATGTACTCGACGACGTGGTGCGGCTACTGCCGCCGGCTCAAGCTACAGATGGATCAGGCCGGCATCGCGTACACCGAGGTCGACATCGAGCGGGACCCCGAGGCGGCCCGGTTCGTTGAGGGGGTCAACGGCGGCAACCAGACCGTCCCCACGGTGGTCTTCGCTGACGGCACGGCGCTGACCAACCCCCCGTTCGCGGTGGTGGCGGAAAAGCTGGCCGACCTGGCGGCGTAAAGCCCACCGCACACATCCCATGGCCACCGTGCACACGTCC
>NZ_BAAAUS010000008.1:86578-334651 GCF_039534065.1 Pseudonocardia yunnanensis
ACCGTGGCGGTCACCCGCCGCGGAATCGGCGCCGAAGACGCTCGGCCACGGCCACGAAGGCGTCGAGGTCCGGCCAGCCCCACCGCACGACGGCTAGGTCCTCGGCCCGCAGCTCGTCCTCGCGCAGCTTCTCCCGGTAGAGCACCTCGGCGGGGTCCTGACCCGGACGCACGAGCGCGCCGTACTTCGCGCGGCCGTCGAACTCCCCGACCGTCCGCAGGTCGGGCCAGCCGAAGTCCACCTCTCCGACGAACCGGCCGTCGGAGCGCCTCACCTCCCATTGGAGCACCGGTACCGGCAAGCCGGCCCGGGCGATCGCCACCCGGCTGCGCGACTCCCCCACGCTCTCGCTGCGGGCGTCGGCGAAAGCAAGCGCCCGGCGCGCCGCGGGCAGGCCTGGCCAGCGGGGCCTGCGAGCCACGGCAGCGGCGAGATCCGGCGGGTGGACGAGATGGCGGTGGAGCGCCGCATCGGCGACAGCGACGGCCTGCTCGAAGGGGACCGCACGGGCCAGGTCGAGGAGGGTGCGTGCCGGTGACGTGGCGACGAGGCCGCCGACCATGACGATCTCGTCGGGTTCGAGCGGAGCGGCGTGCACGTGGACCCGGCGGCCACGCCGGCCGCCCGAGCGGCTCCCCCGCGTGACGTGCACACGTTCCAGCGGGATGCCCCACACCGGGAGCCCGTGCAGGATCGCGGCCGAGGCGTGGCTCACCACTGCGTCGGCAGCGAGCTCGTCCAGTGCGGCGTACAGGAGCAGCAGGTGCCGGGCCACGGTGTTCTCGGGCGGGGCGCCCTGGACGTACGCGCCCGGCCGCACCGCACTCAGCTCACCTGTGCGAAGCAACCGCCGCAGCTCCTTCGGCGAGAACCCCGCGGCGAGGAGCTGGGCACGGCGGTGCACGAGAGGATCCACGATCGCCAGCCTCGCCCGCCGATGCGTCGGCGCGGGCCCGATCCGCGGCATCTGTGGACAACCTCGGCCGCACACATCAAATGGCCCCGGTGCCCACGTCAGGACGTGTGCACCGGGGCCACCTGGTGTGCACGGTCAGTCCAGGGCTGCCCAGCTTTCCAGCATTGATCTTGCTATCGAGACCTGGCCTGGCAGCAGGAGTCGTTTCGTCGGTTCCCGTTGCTCGGCGCTCCAGTCGCCGTGGTCGAGTGCGGCGCGCAGGTCCTCGCGGCTCACCCACATCGCCTCGGCGATCTCGCCGTCGGCGGGCACCAGGGGGGCGTCGGGGTCGGCGAGGGCGTGGAAGCCCACCATGAGCGAACGTGGGAAGGGCCAGGCCTGGCTGCCCAGGTACTGGACGTCCCGCACCACGACCCCGACCTCCTCGTGGATCTCCCGCATCACGCACGCCTCGAGCGACTCGCCCGCCTCGACGAAACCGGCGAGCACCGAGAACCGGCCCTCGGGCCAGACCGGCTGCCGCGCGAGCAGCACGTGATCCGCCCCGTCGTGGACCAGGCAGATCACGGCGGGGTCGGTGCGGGGGTACTCCTCGTGGCCGCTCGCCTCGCAGACCCGGTGCCAGCCGGCGTGGCCGGGGTGCATCGGCGATCCGTCACGGGTGCAGAAGCGGGCGGCGTCGTGCCAGTTCAGGACGGCGACGGCGCCGGTGAGCAGGCCTGCGCCGAGAGCGTCGAGCGCCGCTCCGGCAGTGCGCAGGTCGGCCCACTCGGCGGGGTCGTCGCCCGCGGCGAGGTCGGGCTGACCGCGCTCCGCCCAGTACTGCACGTCGTCGGCCTCACCGAGCAGCACGGCGTTCTCGGGCGGAGCGTCGCCCGTGGTGGGGCGCGTTCGCAGGCGGGCGACCTGGTCCCGCACGGAGTCCCACGGCCCCGTGGGTGGTTCCCCGCCGCCCCAGTCGACGGGAGTGCGGCCCTTGTCGTCCACGACGACGAGCTGCGCCGCGTGCCAGCCGCGCAGCTGGCGCTCGACGTCGGTGCGCAGCGGCTCGTCACGCAGCACGGCCGACCGGGAGAGGATGGGTGGGGAGAGCAACCGGAAGCCGGCGAACGCGGTCATCAGTCGGAGATCCCTCCGAGCGCCCGTACGCCGGCCCCGATCACGTCTGCGTCGCCGACGACGACCCCGGTGAACGCGGCGGGTGCGAAGAACTCCAGCGCGGCCTCAGCGACCTGTGCCGTGGTGACCGACTCCAGCCGCGCGGGGTGGGCGCGCAACCAGTCGATGCCGAGCCCGTCGGCCGCCAGCGCAGCGAGAGTGGACGCCAGGCCGCCCTGGTTGTCCAGGGAGATGAGCAGCGACCCCACCGCGTAGCTGCGGGCGGCTTCGACCTCGGCGTCGGTGGGCGGAACGGCGGTGATCCTGCCCAGCTCGTAGCGGGTCTCGAGCAGCGCTGCGGCGGTGACGTTGCTCGCGACGTCCGTCTCGACGCTGAGGACGGCCCCCTGGGGGACGAACTCGATGCCGGAGTGGGCGCCGTAGGTGTAGCCCTTGTCCTCGCGGATGTTCTCCATCAGGCGGGAGGAGAAGTAGCCGCCGAACACGAGGTTGGCCAGCTGGAGCGCCGCGTAGCGCGAATCGTGGCGGCGCAACCCGGGCGCCGACAGCCGCAGCTGTGACTGCACGGATCCCGCGCGGTGCACGAGCTGCAGGTCGTCGGCTCGGATGGCAGGCGGTGGGGAGAGCTCGCGAGCGGAGGCGTCCGACGTCCAGCCGCCGAGCGCCTTCTCGACCTGCGCGATCGCCGCGCTGGTGTCGATGTCGCCGACCAGGGTGAGGATCGACCCCCGTGGCACGAGCGACGCGGCCTGCAGAGCGCGCACCTCCTCGGCCGTGACGGCCGTGACCTCCTCCCCCGTGGGCATCTCGCGGGTGATCGGGTGGTCGCCGAACCGCTTGCGCTGCAACGCCTCCCGGGCGATCGTGCGCGGCTGGGAGCGGGCCAGCGAGATCCGCTCGACGAGCCGGGCGCGCTCGCGCGTCACCTCGGCATCGGGATGTGTGGCCCCGGTGAGGACGTCCCCCAGCACCGCGAGGAGATCCGGCAGGCCGTCGGCGAGCCCGTGGCCGCCGATCTGGAGTCGTTCCGGGTCGACGTTCACGCCGAGATCGGCGCCGACGGCCGCCAGCTCGTCGTCGATGCCGACGCGGTCCCGTGTGGTGGTGCCGGTGAGCAGCGTGGACGCCAGCAGCTCGCTCACCGCAGGGTGCGTGGGCTCGTCGCCTGCGAACGGGACGCGTAGCCGAAGCTCGACCATCGGCACGCCCGGACGGTGCGCGACGAGGACCCGGAGCCCCGAGTCGAGGGTGCGCTCCTCCACGTCGGGAAGCGGAACGGCGCGGGTGGGACCGAGAGGCGGCAGCGGGCGCGGGCCGGCGGCGGTGCGGCCGATCTCCTCCGCGCTGCGGTGCCGGGGATTTTCGCCGGGGACGGCCTGCCCGGGGGTGTGCTGCTCGGTGGCGGTCATTTCGTGCCTTCCTGGGCGGCGGTCGGCTCGACGAGCAGGACACCGCGCCCCGACGAGCGCAGCGCCTCCGCAGCCGCGCGCACGTGCTCGGGCGTGACGGCGGCGAGCCGGTCGGGCAGCTCGACGGCGATCTCGGCGCGGCCGTACAGCAGCTCGCGGGCGCCGAGGCCGAGCATCCGATACATCACGCGGTCGTTCTCCTGGTGCAGGCCTGCCGACCAGCGGGCCACCTGCCGGGCGAGCTCCTCGGTGCTCGGTCCCTCTGCGGCGAGCTTGTCGAGCTCCTCGTCGACGGCGGCGAGCACGCGGTCGGGATCGACGTTCGCGGGGTGCACCGCGGTGATCGTGAACGTGTCGGGATCACGGGCGTCGAGCGGGCCCATCAGTCCGGCACTGGCCGAGACGTCGGTGACGAGCCCGTCGACGTGCACGAGCCGTCGCTGCAGCCGGGCGGCCTCACCTGCGCCGAGCACGGAGCCCAGCAGCGCGTGGCCGAGGTAGCCCTCGAGGTCGGCACCCGGGTCGGGCAGCCGGTAGCCGAGGGCGAAGGCGGGCAGCGGGGCGTGGGCGTCGGTGACGACCTGGCGGCGCTCACCGGTGGGCAGCGGCTCCGCGAACGACCGGCGGACCGGGGCGGGCCGGGCCGGGATGTCCCCGAAGTGCTTCTCGACCAGCCGCAGCGCCTCGTCGACGTCCAGGTAGCCGGCCACGGTCACCTGGATGTTGCCCGGCGAGTAGTAGGTGTCGAAGAAGGCGGCGGCGTCCTCGACCGAGGCCTGCTCCAGCTCGGAGAAGTCGCCGTAGCCGTTGTGGGCGTTGGGGAAGGTGTCGTAGAGGACCGGCGGCAGCAGGATCCACGGGAATCCGCCGTAGGGCCGGTTCAGGACGTTGAGCCGGATCTCCTCCTTGACGACGTCGACCTGGTTGCGCAGGTTCTCGTCCGTCAGCTTCGGGGCCCGGAACCGGTCGGCCTCGAGGAACAGCGCCCGCTCCAGAGCCGCGGCCGGCAGTACCTCGAAGTAGTCGGTGTAGTCCTGGTGGGTGGAGCCGTTGAACACTCCGCCCGAACCCTGCACGTGCCGGAAGTGGGCGAGCTTCTCCAGGCTCTCGCTGCCCTGGAACATCAGATGCTCGAACAGGTGCGCGAACCCGGTGCGGCCCTCCGGCTCCGAGCGGAAACCGACGTCGACGTGCACCGCGACGCCGACGACGGGGGTGGCGGGATCCGGGACGACCAGGACCCGCATGCCATTGGGCAGCGTCGTCCTGTGTAGCTCTACGGCAGGCACGCCCCGAATCTAGTCGGAGGTGGCGGCGACCCGCTCGGACGTGGTGATCGCATTCGGCAGCATGAGCGCGGCCAGCGCCCAGCCCAGCAGGGCGGCGATCACCGGCATGCCGGTCCAGAACTCCACGATCGCGGGCAACCTGCCGGTGGTGACCGCTGCCGCCCCGATGTAGACCGCCCACGTGACGAGCGCAGCGAGCGCGCCGAACAGCCAGAAGGCCGCACGTCGGTCGGCGCTCGGGCGCAGCCACAGCGCCAGCAGGTCGACGAGGACACCGGCGGCGACGATCGCGATCGGGATGGTGAAGCGCTCGAACGACATGAGGACGGCGGAGATCAGCGCTGCGATGGCGAACCCGATCGTCGCTGTGCCGACGGGCAGGTGCCAGCGCCGGGCGAGCAGGAGCAGGGGCGCGAGCAGCACGAGGCTCGTGAGCACGATGCGCGTGGCGAGCATGCCGGAGTTGCCGTCCTCGACGCTGGAGAACATGGCCACGACCCCGGTGGGGGACATCAGCAGCGCATTCCCGTAGGTGAGGAACAGCAGCACGAGGCTCGTGGCGAACGACAGCGTGAGCACGGCCGGGAGCAGCGCCCGCAGCGACGGGCGCGCGGGGAGATCCGGATCGGACCACGCGGCGCGCAGCGGGCTCGTGAGGATGACGACCATGCTGCCGATCAGGCCCAGGTGGCTGGGGCTGAAGAAGATGTTGGTGGTGGTCTCGATGCCGATCACCTCGTGCCACACCAGGTCGGCACCGCCGGACACCGCGAACACCGGCAGCGCCACGATCGTCATCCCGTAGCCGCCCGGCACCGCGGCGATGCCGCGCCTGCCCTCCTGCACGTGGCCCCACACCGTCCACAGGATCCAGCCGGCCGTGACCGCGAACCCGCTGTAGAAGACCGCGTGCCACGGCGTGAAGAAGCTTTCGAGCTGCGGAAAGGTGGAGTGCGCGTAGGCGTCGAGGAACAGCCCGAGCGTGAACCACACCGACAGCACGGTGGTGACGACGTTGGTGCGCATCGAGGCCCGCGGGCGCGCCTCACCCGAGTTGCGCAACAGATACCAGGTCGGCTGTGTCCCCACCGTCGTCGCCATGCGATCAGCTTGACAGGAGCGCGATCCGTCCGGAATGCGGGTTTCCCCACCGTTCACGATCGGTCACAGCGGATCCTCAGCGAACGCGCCGAGCAGGCCGGTGCCCTCCCGGCAGTCGACGTACTCGAAGGAGGCCTCGTCGGCCCGCACCACCGACACCTCGTGGTAGAGCCGCAGGCGGGCCGCCGGCCCGAGCGTCGAGAGATAGCGCATGGCGGCCCCGAAGATCGCGACGTGCGTCGGGTGCGACTCCGCCCAGCGCTCCAGCACGTCCAGGCTGCGCCACCAGCTCATCCCGAAGCTTCTGTCGACGGGCTCACCGTTCTCCACGACTGTCAGGTAGCGATTGCTGAAGCAGCCGATCGTGCGGCCGTCGTCCCGCAGGAACTCCATCCCGGCACGCAGCACCGGCTCGACGTCCTGCAGGTACATCAAGCGCTCGGTGCCCTCGGTGTCACCCCAGTCCTGGCCGGACCGGATCAGGCAGATTCCCCCGTGCGGCCGGATCCGCACACGTCCGCCGTCACGCTCCACGACCGGGGAGCCGACGGGCGCGAGCGCGTCGGTCTGCGACAGCGGGATCCGGTCACGCATCCCGCCCCAGTACCCGTGCTCCTGCACCTCGCCGCTCCAGCCGTCGGCGAGCACGGCGACACCCTCCGGCCTGCCGAGGGAGGAGGAGAGCGTCTCGTGCTCCTCGACGGTCGGCCGCAGCACCTCGGCCCACCGTCCGAGACCGTCGCGCACCGCGTCGCCCAGCCAGGACTCGCGGTGCGTGACGAACCAGCGCTCGAAGGCGGCCGGGTCGTCCCAGTACGCGATCGAGACGATGTCGGTGGTGCCGTCGGGGGCAACCTGGCGGGCGCGGTCGTGATGGCCCGGCCCGTCGGAGTCCGCGAACGCCGTGTCGAGGACGTCGAGCGCGCCCGTCGGCTCGTCGCCGCGGAACTGCAGCCCGAGGTAGGCCATCACGACCTGCTGGACCTGCGGCCGCGACCGCGCCACGAACGACGGGTACGGCGGGGCGTAGTCGTCGGGCACCCGGCGCGGGCGGCTGCGTTCGGTGATCAGGTGTGCGGGGATCGCGGACTCCACGTCACACCTCCACGGAGGTCCGGGTGGACGGAAGCGGCAGCTCTGCCTCGATCTCCACACCCGGCGCGGCAAACGGGACGACGCGATCACCAGGGGTCTTGTTGAGCAGCAGACGCGTGACGTCGGGACGGGAGTAGTGCCCGGCCGGATCGGCTGCTGCCTTGGCCAGCGAGATCATGCCGAGGTCGAGGTCGGCGTAGACGATCCCCTCGACGTCCGGCGCGAGCGACTCGTGCATCTGCTGACCGTCCGGCGCGAAGATCCGGGCGTAACCGCCGCCGGGCTGCAGCAGCGCGCTCTTGGTGTCGTCGGTGCACAGGAGCTCGACCATCTCGGGCGACACCGTCGCACACGGGGCGACGACGAAACACCCGCCCTCGACGGCGTAGATCCGGCTGGCCGAGGTGTTCACCTCCGGGCCGAGCGCGTACGCGGCACCCGTGTAGACCGAGAAGCTCGGCCACGCCCCGATGTGGACCTGCTCGTTCTGTGCATACATCGCGTACTTCGACAGTGGCTGCAGGTGCTCCCAGCAGCAGAGCCCACCGAGCCGGCCGAGCGCGGTGTCGTACACGGACAGGTCGCTGCCGTCACCCTCACCGAAGACGGTGCGCTCGACGTGGGTGGGCTTGAGCTTGCGGCGCTTCGCGATCGTCTCGCCGTCGGGCCCGATCATCCACTGGGCGATGTAGAGGCTGCCGCCCTGGCGCTCGGAGAGACCCATCACGACCGTGATCCCGTGCTCGCGGGCCGCCGCGGCCAGCCGGTCGGCCTGCGGCGTGCCGTAGGCCAGGGAGTTGTCGTGGTAGCGCTGGAAGAACTGCAGGCCCCAGGCCGGCGAGTCGAGCCAGATGAACCACGGGTAGCCGGGGAGCCAGGTCTCCGGGAAGCCGATGAGCTGCGCTCCGTTCGCGGCGGCCTCCCCGATCAGCGACACCGCCTTGTCCACGCCGGCGTCCAGGTCGAGGAATGCGGGCGCGACCTGCACGGCGGCGGCGCGGAAGCGCGGGTGCTCGATGCTCATGCCGCGAAGAGTGCCGACTCCGGCGGCACTGCGATGGTTCGTGCGTGTCCGTTGTGTTGACTCTGCGGCGCAGTATCTTGTCCGGTCCCCCGCACCTCCCTACCGTCGGACCATGGCGCGGGTGCTGACCACCGAGACGGTGCACGCACGCGAACGGCTGGAGTACTGGAACGAGGCCGTCTCGGACGCCTACGTGCGGCTCACCTGCGACGCCCCGGGCCGCGACGTCGTCGGTGACATCCGGGTCGACTCCCTCGCCACCCTGGAGCTCTCCCGTGTCTCGGCCACGGCGCAGCACGTGCGGCGCACGCCGTCGCTCATCGCCACCGCGGCCGAGGACTACTTCCTGGTGAGCATCCAGACCGAGGGCGTCGGCGCGATCGTCCAGGACGGGCGCACCGCGGTTCTCCGGCCGGGCGACTTCGCGCTCTACGACTCGACCCGTCCGTACGAGCTGCGCTTCGACTCCGACTTTCAGCAGTACGTGCTCATGCTTCCTGGTCCGACGCTGCGCTCGCAGCTGCGCGCCGCACCGGAGCTCACGGCGCGAGGAGTCCACGGTTCACGCGGCGCCGGTCACCTGATGATCGAGATGATCCGGACGCTCGCCGACGACATCGGGGTGCTCGAGCCGGCCGCGGCGGCGGCGGTCGCACAGAGCGTCGAGCACATCGTGGTGGCAGGCCTCAGTTCCCTCGCCCCGGACGCGCCCGTGCCGGAACCCGAACTGGCGGCGCGCCGAGAGCAGATCAAAGCGTGCGTCCGTGCCCGGCTACGCGACCCGGGCCTCACCGTGGCCGCCATCGCAGCGGGGCTGCACACGTCGGTGAGCACCCTGCACCGAGCCTTCGCCGGCGAACCGTGCTCGATCTCGGAGTGGATCTGGGCGCAACGGCTCGATGCCGTGCGCACCGATCTCTGCGACCCCGCGCTGCGCCATCGCACGATCGGCGACCTCGCGTTCTCGTGGGGGTTCGTCGACGCGTCGCACTTCAGCCGGGCCTTCAAGGCGCGGTTCGGCTGCACGGCCCGCGACGTCCGCCTCGGTCAGGCCGGGGGCAGCACCACGAACTGGCGCAACGACAGGTCGAGGTAGGTGACCGGCCCGCGCGGGCCAGGCGTGTGGTCGACGTTGATGCCGGTCTCGGGCAGGCCGAGGAGCTTGTAGCCGTCGAGCAGCCGGGTGGTGGCGTTCCAGAACACGCCCGTGCCGGTGTAGGCGTCGATGAACGCCGTGGCGGCGGCCTCGTCGGCGGCGCACACGGTGGCGGCGAGCCCGGACGTCTCCCGCGCCGCGGTGGTGGCGGCGTCGACCGGCCCGTCGACCGCCGCGACCGTGACGTGGGCCTCGGCTCCGGAGTCGAGCGCCCACTCGTGGCCGAGGGGGTGTTCGTACGGAGGGAGGCTCGGGGTGATCTCCCTGGCCTTCAGCGCGGCTTCGGCCACGGGCCACAACCGGTCGTAGGCAGGACGGTCGATCAGGAGCAGGTTGAGCCGGTTGCAGACGCCGAGCCGGTCGGTGCTCTCGGTGACCAGCCGCGTCACCTCGGCCTCGTCGGCGCTGGCGTCGAGGTAGAGGACGCCGCCGCCGTCGGCGTGGGCCAACACCCGTGTGCCCGCGGCCGCGCCGAGCGCGGAGAGCTTGCGGGTGACCTCGCCGCTGCCGCGCACCACCACGAGCGGCACGAGATCGGGGAGCCCGACCAGCGCCTCTGCCCCCGCGTGCCCCGGCGTCGGGACGAGCTGCACGGCGCCCGCCGGAACACCGTGCCGTTCGAGCGCGGGCGCGATGACGAGATCGACGAGAGCACGGGCCGACCCGAGCGCTGCCGACCCCGTGCGCAGCACCGCCGCGCTGCGCGCCTTGAGCACCTGCGAGGCGACGTCGACCGTGACGTTCGGGCGCGCCTCGAACACCGCACCGATGACGCCGACCGGCACGCGCCGCTCGAACACGCGCTCACCACTCGGCAGGGTCCGGACCTCACGCTGCAGGGGCGGCTCCGGCGTGCTCGCGAGCACCTCCAGCTGGTGGGCGATGTCGGCGAGCCGCTCGGGACCGAGGCGCAGGCGGTCGAGCAGGCCGGCGGCCATCCCGTTCCGTTCGGCGGCCTCGACGTCCGCGGTGTTGGCGGCGAGAAGCTCGGCGCTGCGCTCCCGGATGAGCTCCGCTGCCGTACGCAGCGCAGCATCGACAGCCGCGGCGCCTGCCGCGCGGACACCCGGTGCCGCGGCGGCGGCACGCAGGGCGGCCTCCCGCACGGAGGTGGCCTCGGCGGTCTCTCGGTGCGCTGCGGTGCCGGTACTCACGGGGAAAGGTTGCCACGCGGGGGTAGCGAAATTCACCCGGCCCGCGCGAACGGTGGATCCGCCATGGTTCACGGCACGAAATGCCGTTCGTCCGATTGTGGGCCACACCAACCTTGTTGACCTGAACCCGAGGTGAGGTTGCACGATTCTCGCCGTGACCACAGCCGCCGCGCCCAGCGCCGTCCGCACCGAGCTGTTCGGACCTGACCGTCGTGCCACCACCATCGGCATCGTTCTGCTGATCAGCCTGGTGGCATTCGAGTCGATGGGCGTCGGCACGGCGATGCCCGCGCTCGTCGCCGACATCGGAGCCGTGTCCCTCTACGCATGGCCCTTCGTCGCGTTCATGGCAGCCGCCGTGTTCGCCACGGTGCTCGGCGGCCGGTGGTGCGACCGGGCAGGCCCACGGGTCCCGCTGGTCGGGGCGCCGTTGCTGTTCGGCCTCGGTCTGCTCGTCGCCGGTACGGCCACCGGCATGACCCAGCTGCTCATCGGACGTGTCCTGCAGGGTCTCGGCGCCGGCACGCAGGCGGTGGCCGTGTACGTCCTGGTCGCTGCCGTCTACCCCGAACGGGCCCGGCCGGCCGTCTTCGGGCTGATCTCCTCGGCATGGGTGCTGCCCGCACTGCTCGGCCCGCCCATCTCGGGCCTCGTGACCGAGACGGTGTCGTGGCACTGGGTGTTCCTCGGTCTGGTGCCGTTCGTGCTGCTGGCGGTGGCCCTCGTCGTGCCGGCCGTGCGCCGGCTGGAGCCGCCCGACCCGGAGCGCGAGGTCGCCCCGGTGCGACGCGGACTCGTGCCCGCCGCACTGGGCGCCGCCGCCGGTGTCGCCGCGCTCAGCTGGGCCTCCCAGCACGGTGGCGTGATCGCCGCGGTCGTCGCCGGAATCGCGATCGTGGTGCTGGCGCCGGCCCTGCTTCGCCTGTTCCCCCGTGGGGTGTTCCGCGCCGGGCGCGGCATCCCGACCGTCGTGCTCTCGCGCGGCCTGCTCGCCGGGATCTTCTTCACCGTCAACGCGTACCTGCCGCTGATGCTCAACGGGACCCACGGCTGGTCGCTGGCGATGGCGGGTGTCCCGCTGATCGTGGGGTCGCTCGGGTGGTCGGCAGCCTCGGCGTGGCAGGGACGGCACCCGGACCTGTCCCGCACCGTCCTGCTGCGCATCGGCTTCCTCCTGCTCGCGGTGGGAACGGCGGGCATGCTGCTCGTCTCACCGTCGTGGGGGCTGCCGTGGCTCGCGCTCCCGTTCTGGGTGGTGGCCGGGACCGGGATGGGGCTGGGCTTCTCGTCGATGTCCTTCCTGCTCCTGCAGCAGTCGGCGGCGGGTGAGGTGGGCTTCCACTCGTCGGCGGCCCAGATCGCGGACCAGCTCACCACCGCGGCGATGATCGGGGCGGGCGGTGCGCTCCTCGCGCTGCTCGGCACGCCGGCGGCAGCACTCCCGTTGCTGGTCGCCGTGCTGACCGTGATGGGCGTGCTGGGCACGCTGGTAGCCGGCCGAGCAGGCGCCCCGCGCTGACGTAGGCGCGTTGGCCGCGACATGGACACACGTCGCTGTTCCGCGGGCGTCGGTTCAGCGAGACGTGTCCATGTCGCGCCGGACAGGCTCGGTCAGGGCTGACGCGGCTCGTGCGCCGGCGAGTCGCCGGGCACCGGCGGAGCACCGGTCGGAGGGGTGCCCGGCGGGACCGGCGCAACGTCACCCGGTGGGGTGTCCGGCGGAATCGGCGGCGCACCGGCCGGCGGGGTCTCCAGCGAGGCCGACGGGACGCCGGCCGGCGGGGTCACCGGCGGCGCGGCGGCGGGAGCCGGCGACCGGGACCACGGCGAGGTGGGCTCCTGGTCCACCCCGTACGGGACGCGGCCTTGCGCGGAAACGGCATCGGCGGGGGGCATCGCCAGCAGCGGGATGCAGGCGAGCGCCAGCAGCGCGGCCGCAAGGAGGAGCCAGGCCCCCGCACCGAAGACGACGACGGGGTGGAACCCGCCGTCCGAACCGTCCCTCACAGCCACCGCTGCATTGCTGGCAAGGGTGAACAGCTCGATCCAGATGATCCAGACGCTGCCCACGAGCAGCCCCACCGCGCCGATGCCGGCGATCCGGGCCAGAACGTGGTCACCCGATCTGCGTACGGAGAGCAGCAGCAGGATCGCGGCCACCGCCGCCAGCCCCGCAGCCACGACGACCGGAATGCCGAGGGGAGCCGCGCCCGGCGGGTTCGTCATCCCCGGGGCGCCTTCGATGGTGACGGCCCACCCGGTGGTGGAGACGACCGTGTCGCCGGGGAGGCCGAAGTCGTAGCGACGCACCGACAGGGCCAGGAAGGTTCCGCCCACGGCTAGCGCCGCCGCCACCACCAGCAACGCCGCGGCGATCAGGCGCGGAGCCCCGAGACTGGGCGGTGGCGGGCCGGTCTGCGGGTGTGCGTACGGCCCCGACATCGGTCGAGTGTCGCAGGCGGGGCGGTGACCGGCAAAGTTGGAGGAACTCAGGAGCGGTGCGGCAGTCGCGCCGGCGTCGAGGGCGGAGGCACGACGGGGCCGATGTCGCCGTCGGGTGCGACGTCCAGGTCGACGATCACCGGAGCGTGGTCACTCGGCCCGCTGCCCTTGCGTGCCTTGCGGTCCACCCACGTGGCCGCGACCCGCCCGGCAGGGTCGGCACCGGCGAGCACGAGGTCGATGCGCATCCCGAGGTCCTTGTGGAACCGGCCGGCGCGGTAGTCCCAATAGGTGAACACGCGCTCGGTCGGCCACCGGTCGCGCACCACGTCGTGCAGCCCGCGGCCCTTGATCTCCGCCAGCGCCTTGCGCTCGGCGGGCGTCACGTGTGTGGAATCGACGAACAGCGATGGGTCCCACACGTCCTCGTCGGTGGGGGCGATGTTCATGTCCCCCGCGACGACGGCCGTGGCGGGCGCGCCGATCGACTCCCGCAATGCCGCGAGCCACTCCAGTTTGTAGAGGTAGTGAGGGTCCTCGGGGGTGCGGCCGTTCGGCACGTACACCGAGGTGATCCGCAGGCCGTCGCAGGTGGCGGTGATCGCCCGTGCTTCGGCGGGCGAGTCGGGCGCGGGGAACCGCGGCTCGCTCGGCAGCCCGCGCATCACGTCGTCGAGCCCGACGCGCGAGAGCAGCGCCACGCCGTTCCAGCGGCCCTCCCCGTGGTGGGCAACGGCGTAGCCGCGCTCCCGGAGCGGCTCGGCGAACGCCTCGGCGAACGCCTCGTCGGAGAGCTTCGTCTCCTGCAGGCAGACGACGTCGGGAGCGCGCTCATCCAGCCACGGCAGCAGCCGGGGCAGCCGGGAGAGGGCGGAGTTCACGTTCCACGTAGCCAGACGCACCTCGGGGAGGCTACCGTGATCGAGTTTGTACGATGCCCGAACAAAAGGAGCCGGCGATGCCGCAGCCCACTCGCGAGGACCGCTTCAGCTTCGGACTCTGGACCGTGGGCTGGCCCGCCCGCGACCCGTTCGGCGACGCCACCCGGCCCGCGCTCGACCCGGTGGAGACCGTGCACAAGCTCTCCGAGCTGGGGGCATGGGGCGTCACCTTCCACGACGACGACCTCATCCCCTTCGGCGCCGACGCGGCCGAGCGCGATCGCATCGTCACGCGCTTCAAGGCCGCTCTGGAAGAGACCGGGCTGGTCGTCCCGATGATGACCACCAACCTCTTCACCCACCCCGTCTTCAAGGACGGCGCCTTCACCAGCAACGACCGGGGCGTGCGCCGCTTCGCGCTGCGCAAGGTGATCCGCAACCTCGACCTCGCCGCCGAGCTGGGCGCGAAGACCTACGTGTTCTGGGGCGGTCGTGAGGGCGCCGAGGTCGACTCGGGCAAGGACATCGCGGCCGCGCTGGACCGCTACCGCGAGGGCATCGACCTGCTCGCCGCGTACGTCAAGGAGCAGGGCTACGGCATCCGTTTCGCCATCGAGCCCAAGCCGAACGAGCCCCGGGGCGACATCCTGCTGCCCACCCTCGGCCACGCGCTCGCGTTCATCGCCGAGCTGGAGCACAGCGACATCGTGGGTGTGAACCCCGAGGTCGGCCACGAGCAGATGGCCGGGCTCAACTACACCGCGGGCATCGCCCAGGCGCTGTGGGCGGGCAAGCTCTTCCACATCGACCTGAACGGCCAGCGCGGCATCAAGTACGACCAGGACCTCGTGTTCGGCCACGGCGACCTGCTCAACGCGTTCTCCACGGTCGACCTGCTGGAGAACGGCGCCCCCGGCGGCGGCCCGCGCTACGACGGCCCGCGCCACTTCGACTACAAGCCGCTGCGCACCGAGGACGTCGAGGGCGTCTGGGCGTCGGCGGCGGCCAACATGAGCACCTACCTGCTGCTCAAGGAGCGCGCTGCGGCGTTCCGGGCCGACCCGGAGGTCGCCGAGGCACTCGCCGTGGCCGGCGTGGCCGACCTCGCGAAGCCCACGCTGAACGCGGGCGAGACCGTGGCCGACCTGAAGGCCGACCGCTCCGCGTACGAGGACTACGACGCCGTCAAGGCGGGCGAGCGCGGCTACGGCTTCGTGCGGCTCAACCAGCTGGCGGTGGAGCACCTGCTGGGCGCCCGGTCATGAGCCTCGTCGCGGGTGTCGATTCGTCGACGCAGTCGTCGACCGTCGTGATCCGCGACGCGACGACGGGCGAACTGATCCGCTCCGGCCGGGCACCACATCCGCCCGGCACGGAGGTCGATCCGAACGCGTGGTGGGACGCCCTACAGGGCGCGATCACCGACGCGGGCGGTCTCGATGGCGTCGAGGCGATGGCCGTTGCCGGGCAGCAGCACGGCATGGTCTGCCTCGACGCCGACGGCGAGGTCGTGCGGCCCGCGCTCTTGTGGAACGACACCCGTTCCGCAGGCGCGGCCGCCGACCTCGTCGCCGAGCTGGGTGCGAAGGAGTGGGCCGAGGCAACGGGCCTCGTGCCGGTGGCGTCGTTCACGGTCACGAAGCTGCGCTGGCTCGCCACCCATGAGCCGGAGCACGCCGCCGCCACGGCTGCGGTCTGCCTTCCGCACGACTGGCTCACCTGGAAGCTGCGCGGCACCGGGGTGCTGAGCGACCTCGTCACCGACCGCAGCGACGCCAGCGGCACGGGCTACTTCTCCGGCAGCACCGGGGAGTACCGGCCGGACCTGCTGGAACGCGCGCTCGGCCGCTCGGACGTGATCCTCCCGCGGGTGCTCGGTCCTGCCGAGCCCGCGGGCCGCACACCGGACGGCGTGCTGCTGGGCCCGGGGGCGGGCGACAACGCTTCGGCGGCGCTGGGCCTGGCCGCCGAGCGCGGTGACGTGGTGATCTCCATCGGCACGTCGGGCGTGGTCTCCGCGGTGACCACCACGACCACGGCCGACGAGACCGCGATCATCGCCGGTTTCGCCTCGGCCACCGGCGAGCACCTGCCGCTGGTCTGCACGCTCAACGCCGCACGCGTGCTCGACGCCACCGCGCGGATGCTCGGCGTGGACCACGCGGAGCTCTCCCGGCTCGCGCTGTCCGCTCCGGCCGGGGCGGACGGGCTGGTGCTCGTGCCGTATCTGGAGGGCGAGCGCACACCCAACCGGCCGGACGCCACCGGCGCGCTGCACGGGCTCACGCTCACCAACTCCACACCTGCCCACATCGCCCGTGCCGCCGTCGAGGGGCTGCTCTGCGGTCTCGCCGACGCACTGGACGCGCTGGTCGCGGCCGGGGTTCCGGTGCTGCGGGCGTTGCTCGTGGGCGGCGGGGCGCGGTCGGACGCGGTGGCGCGCATCGCGCCCGCGGTGCTCGGCAGGCCGGTGCTGCTGCCCACCCCGGGCGACTACGTGGCCGACGGCGCGGCCCGGCAGGCGGCGTGGGTACTGGCAGGCACCTCGGCCCCTCCGCGCTGGGCCGCGGCCGATACCGTCACGTTCGAGGCGGAGCCGACGCCTGCGGTGCGGGAGCGGTACGCGCAGGTCCGCGAGCTGACGGCGCACCAACTCGCGTGAGCACGACCCCCGGCGGGACGGGTGACCCGCACCTACCCGGCGGGCTACTCGCCGGGTGGGAACGGGCGGCTCGCGGGCCGGGGCGCGGGCACGGGGCCGGGCAGCACACGGTGCGGCGGCACAACCTGGCGCTCGTGCTGCGAGAGGTCGCCGGGCCGCTCCCGGTGTCGCGGGCGGCGGTCGCGGCGCGCACGGGGCTCACCCGCGGCACCGTGTCGTCGCTGGTGGAAGAGCTGATCTCGGCCGGGCTCGTCACGGAGCTCGCCGCCGCCCGAGGTGCCACCGGACGGCCGGCGAGCCCGTTGCAGCTCGATCCTTCCGGCCCGGCCGGGCTGGGCGTCGAGATCGGGGTGGACGCCGTCGGCGCCTGTGTCGTGGACCTGACCGGGGCAGTACGCGCCCGTCGGGTGGCCAACTCGGACCACCGGGACGAGCTGCCCGCCGCCGGCCTCGCGACGGCCGAAGCGCTCGCCACGGAGGTGGTTGCCGAGGCCAGGCTGCCGATCGCCGGGGCGGCGGTCGCACTGCCCGGCGTCGTCGGGGCGGACGGCGTACTCGTACGGGCGCCGAACCTGCCCCGGTGGGTGGACGTCGCGGTGGGCGAGGAACTCGGCGGGCGCCTCGGGCTGCGCGTCCAGGCCGGGAACGAGGCCGACCTGGCGGCGCTGGCCGAGCTGTGGTCGGGCGGCCCCGCCGACGCCGTCCACGTCTCGGGCGGGATCGGGGTCGGGGCGGGCATCCTACTGGGCGGACGGCTCTTCCGCGGCGCGAGCGGCCGGGCAGGCGAGATCGGCCACGTCGTCGTCGAGCCGGACGGCCGGCCGTGCAGCTGCGGCGGCCGCGGCTGTCTCGAGACCGTGGCCGGCCTGACGGCCCTGCTGCGCGCTGCCGGCACGACCGACCTCGAGGATCTGGTCGCCGCCCGTCCCCAGGATGTGCTCGCGACCGTCGGACGGGCGCTGGGGGTGGCACTGGCCGGGGCGGTCAACCTCCTCGACGTGCCCGCGGTGGTGCTGGGCGGCATCTACCCGCGGTGCGGAGAGCCGCTGCTCCACGCGGTGCGCGCCGAGTTGGCCGTGCGGGTCGTCTCCCGCCCGGCCGTCGACGTCCGGTTCTCCGCACTCGGCGCCGACGCGGCCTTGCGCGGCGCCGCGACGGCGGTGGTGCACGACCTGCTGGCCGACCCCATGATCGTCGCGAGATCCGCGCATCCGCCCTTATCGGGGCGCTGACACGGATCTCGTGGCGATCACTGAGCGCGCGGCAGCACCCGGATGCCGTCCGCCCGGATCGTGCTCGGGTCGGCGGCCACACCCGTCAGCACAACGACGTCGCCGACCACCGGCTTCTGCGACAGCGCGGTCACATCCGCGGTGACGGTGAGCCCGTCGATCGAGGTCAGGGTGGCGCGGTCGCCGGTCAGTGCGGTCACGGTGCCGACGACACGGGCCTGCGGAGTCCAGACCTCACGGGCCGTGGCGGTCGCGCCCGCCCCCTGCACCTGGACGACGACACGCTCGCCGGTCTGCAGGTCGCCCAGCCCGCTGTTCTGCCCGCCGCGGACGCGGGTGTCGCCGTCGGTACGCAACGAGCGCTGGCCGCTGCCGTCGACGTTCACCACGAGGGTGCCGTCGGCGACCGAGGCGACGGTGCCGGTGAGCACCGGCGCGTCCCCCATGCCGCGCGGGCCGCGCTCATCGCCGCGACCGCCGGGAGCGCTGAACCGGCCGCCGTGCCCCCACGGGCCCCAGCCGGGACCGACGCCGCCCCCCGGCCCCTCCCCCGGTCCGCCCGAGCCCTGCCACGGCGCGCCCCAGCTGCCACGCTCCCCGACCGGCCCGATGCGGTCGAAGCCGCGGTGCCGATCGGGGATCAGGAGCGCCGCCGCCACACCTCCGGCGACCAGGACGGCCACGATCACGGCGCCGATGATCACGCCACGGCTGCGCAGCCGGGAACGCCAGGGACGGCGCGGGGCAGGCCCTCCGGCGGGCGGCGGCGGGCTCTGTGGCGGCGGATCCTGGACGGTCGGGGGTTCCGAAGTGCTCACGATTCCTCCTCGGATCGGATCGGTCTGACACCACCGACGGTCGCGGCGCATGCTGAACCGGGGCTGAAGCCGGACCACACCTTCAGCCGATCTTCAGCGGGGCAACTGGACGGTCAGCGCAGAATGGGACGGTGACCGCGCGCGTACTCGTGGTGGAGGACGCCGAGGCGATCCGGACCGCGGTGCTCGCCGGACTCGCCGAAGCGGGCTTCGTGGCGCGCGGACGCGCCGACGGGCGCGCGCTGGAGGAGGAACTCGAGGCCTTCCGGCCCGACCTGGTGGTACTCGACATCATGCTTCCCGGACGCGACGGTTTCGCGCTGCTCGACCTGGTGCGCCGGCACAGCGACGCCGGAGTCGTGATGCTCACCGCCCGGGACGCCGTCGACGACCGCCTGCGTGGTCTGCACGGCGGAGCCGACGACTACGTCGTGAAGCCGTTCGCGCTGGCCGAGCTGGTCGCACGGGTCACCGCCGTGCTCCGCAGGACGGGACGCACCCCGTCCACCGTGGAGGTCGGCGACCTCCTGGTCGACGCCACCGCGGGTTCGGTGCGGCGCGGCGGTGTCGCGATCGAGCTGACGGCCACGGAGCTGCGCCTGCTCGACTACCTCGCGGCACAACGCGGCCGGGTCGTCAGCAAGGCGCAGATCCTCACCCGTGTGTGGGGCTACACCGACTACGACCCGAACCTGGTGGAGGTCCACGTCTCGGCGCTGCGCCGCAAGCTGGGCGAGCCGCGGCTGGTGCACACCGTGCGGGGCCTCGGGTACGTGCTGCGGACCGCCCCTGCCGCCGACGCGGGCGCAGACCGGCCGGGGGCGCCCGAGTGAGGGGCAGGCCACCCGCCGGGTCCCGATTGCGCACCGTCTCCCTCCGCCGGCGCGTCACGGCGCTGAGCATGTTGGTGCTGGCCACGGTGCTGGTGGTCGTCACCGTGCTCACCGACGTCGTGTTCGCCGCCCAGACCCGCGCCGGTCTTCGCGACGAGCTCACCGTCCGGGCTGCACTGGCCGGCCAGCTCGTGGCACAGGGGGTGCCGTCTCAGGACGTGGCCCGGCGCGTCGAGGCACCCGGGGTCCGGGCCGTCGTGGTCGCACCCGACGGTCATGTCTACGACGGTGAGGCGGACGAGGACGAACCCCCCGGCCCACCGTGGCGGCACGGGCCCGGAGAACGCGGGTTCCCCGGCCGCTGGGGTGGCGGCCAGGGCGAGGACCGCGGGCGGGGCGACCAGGTGCTGCAGCAGCCGCTGGCCGACGGGTCGCGGCTCACTCTCGTGGCCGACGCCGGCCCGAGCACCGCGGCGCAGAACCTGCTGCGGCGCACGCTGTTGCTGCTCAGCCTCGGGGCACTGGCCGTCGCCGGGGTGGTCACACTGCTCACCACCCGGGTCGCGCTCGCTCCTCTCGACTCGATGACCGCGCTGGCCCGCTCGATCACCCGTGGCGACCGCGGCCGCAGGCTCGCCCCGTCGCGAACCGACACGGAGTTGGGGCGCACCGCGTCCGCGTTCGACGCGATGCTCGACGAGCTGGAGGGCGCGGAGGCCACGGCGCGCGCGTCCGAGGCACGCACGCGGCAGTTCGTCGCCGACGCTGCGCACGAACTGCGCACCCCGCTCGCCGGAGTGCAGGCCGTGGCCGAGGCCTCGATCGCCCCCCACCTCGGCGGCGAGGAGCGTGACCGGCTGAACCTCCTGCTGCTCCGGGAGAGCCGCCGAGCGGCCCGGCTGGTGGACGACCTGCTCGCGCTGGCCCGGATCGACGCCGGGATCGAGCTGCGCCGGGAACCGGTGGACCTGCTGGATCTGGCCCGCACGGAGGCGGAACGGGTGCAGCTGCTCGCGCCCGACCGGACGATCGAGGTGAGCGGCGAGGCCGTCGTCGTGCCGGGTGACGCCGCACGCCTCGGCCAAGTGCTCGGGAACCTTCTCGACAACGCGCGGCGCCACACGCCCGCCGGCGGCCGCATCACCGTCTCTGTGACGGCGTCGGCCTACGCGACGGTGCTGGTGACCGATACCGGCCCGGGGGTGCCGCCCGCCGACCGGGAACGGATCTTCGACCGGCTCGTCCGCCTGGACGAGGCCCGCACGAGCGACGACGGCGGCGCCGGGCTCGGGCTCGCGATCGCCCGCGGGATCGCGTGGGCGCACCGGGGCGACGTGCGCTGCGTCGATCCCCCCGCCGGTACGGGCGCGGCGTTCGCCCTCACCCTCCCCAGGGGCTAGAAGAGGATCAGCGCTCGTCGGGCAGCGTGGCCTTGCGGACGTAGAGCAGCCGGTCGCCGCGTTCCAGGGCGTCGACGGCCGAGGCATCGACGCGGAAGAGGTTGTCGCCCCGGACCACGCCGAGCACGATGTCGGGCAGGTGCCGCGGCGACCCGCCGACCTCCGACTCCTCGACCGGCCGCTCGCTGATGGCGAAACCGGCGTCCGGGGTCAGCAGGTCCTCCACCACATCGACGACGCTCGGGGTGGTGGTGGCCATGCCGAGCAGGCGCCCGGCCGTCTCCGCGGAGACGATCACCGAGTTGGCGCCGGACTGGCGCAGCAGGTGCACGTTCTCCGACTCCCGCACCGCCGCCACGATCCGGACGTCCGGTGCGAGCTCGCGGGCCGTGAGGGTGACCAGCACCGCCGTGTCGTCGCGGTTGGTGGCCACCACGATCGCCGAGGCCTGCTGCAGGCCTGCGATCCGGAGCACGCTGGAGCGGGTGGCGTTGCCGGTGACCGTCACCAGCCCCAGCGCCGATGCCTGGTCGAGGCGCGTGCGGTCGGTGTCGACGACGACGATGTCCTTGGGCTCTGCCCCGTCCCCCAGCAAGGTCTCGACGGCGGCCCGGCCCTTGGTGCCGTAACCGACGACGACGGTGTGGTCGCGCACGCGAGACCTCCAGCGTTCGATGCGAACTGACTGCCGGGAACGCTCGGTGAGCAGCTCCACCGTGGTACCGACCAGCACGATGAGGAACAGCAGCCGCAGCGGCGTGATGACCACCGTCGTCAGCAGGCGCGCCTCCGGCGTGACGGGAACGATGTCGCCGTAGCCGGTGGTCGACAGCGACACCGTGGCGTAGTAGAAGGCGTCACCCAGCGAGATCGGGGTGCTGCTGTTGTTGTCGACGTACCCGTCGCCGCTGAAGTAGACGACCAGCGCAGCGGCGGCCAGGGCCCCGAACGCGATGGCGAGCCTGCGGAGCAGCGACACCACCGGGCTCGCGGAGGTGTCGGGCATCCGGATGAGCCCCACCAGCGAGGGGTCGGCCAGCGGCCGGCGCTGATCGGTCACGGCGCGGAGAGTAGCCGCAGGAGGTGGGGACACGCTCGGCGACCGACCCCGCCGTGTCCAGGGTCATCGTGCTGCTACGGGACGATCTGGCGATGCGAGGACGACCGCGACATGCGGCAACGCGTCATCGGTGCGTGGGCACCTCGCACGTCGCCGGGCTGCAGAAGTTCGACCGGATCGTGCCCCTCTAGGACGTCTCCTCGACCATCCCGGACTCCGCGGCGCCCGCCCTCAGCTCGTCGAGACCGAAGGCCGCAACCGGGTCCAGAGCCCCGCTACCCCGCACACCGTGCTCGGCCGCCCGGCCCGCCGCCCAGGCCAGCAGGTTCGCGGTGAGCGCATACGCGTCCGGCGCGACCAGGCGAGTGCGGGCGAGCAGCGTGCCGGAGCCGTCGAACACCTCGGCCACGACGTGCGAGCGCATCCCCGCCAGCGCCTCCTCCGACGGTGCTTCCGACGCCGTGCGGGTGACGAGCCCGGCCACCGCGGCCAACGCCCGCGCGGCGCCCGGCACGCGCCCCAGCATCGGCGTGACCCGCGAGGCGACGTGCAGGGCCTGGCTCGCCGCGCCGAACCAGCCGAGGTAGACGTCCACCGACTGCAACTCGGGCGCGAACCGGGGCAGCGCGAACTGCTCGCTGCCGCCGATCGTCACACCTGGACGCGGTCTGCCGGCCACGTCGAACGTGCGGAGCCGGGCGCCTGCGGACTCGGTCCGCAACTCGCCGTCGCGCCAGGCGTGGTTCTTCTCGAGCGCCATACCCATCACCGAGCGGAGCGTGCCCCGCGAGAACGCCTGACCACGTCCGCCGCCGAGGATGAAGTAGCCGATGTCCACGCGCGAGGCGGCTGCGCCCGCCGCCCGCAGCGCCAGCGCCCCCGCCAACACGCCTGGCACGTAGTCGACACCGAACGCGGTGATCAGCGCCGCTCCCGAACGCTCCGCCTCGGGGCCGTACCGCTCGAACACCTCACGGACGAACGTGGGCTCACCGGTGGAGTCCAGGTAGATCGCACCCGCACCGACGGCGGCGGCCACTGCGGCCCTGCCGAGTTGCAGGAACGGCCCGACCGTGCTCACCAGAACGTCGCCCCGGCCTACGAGTGCGGCCACCGAGCTCTCCTCGGTGACGTCCGCCCGGGCCGTTTCGAGGCCCCCGAGCCGCTCGGCGAGGGCTGCCAGCCGCGCCGGGTCGCGCCCGGCGAGCACCGGCCGCAGTCCCCGCTGCACCATCATCTGAGCCGTGCGCCGTCCCGTGTAGCCGGTGGCGCCGAACAGGGCGATCCTCGCGGTCACGCCCGGACCCTAGTGCCGAGGAAACGAGGTCGTCTTCATTCCTCCGCGTCGAGCGGGTTGGTCGCGATCCGTTCGGCGAGCCCGCTGCGCATCGCGGCCGCGGCCGTGCTGGCCGGTTTGCGGGCGGCCTGATCGGCGAAGCACGCGGTGAACTCCTGCGCCAGACCGGCCCGCGGGTAGGCCTCGAGCACCTCCGCCCGCAGCCCGCTCGGCACCGCGATCGAGCGGCCCGAGATGTCGATCCCGGTGGAGACCTCGAGCACGTGGCCCTCCGGGTCGATCGCCGGGTCCACCTCGGCGAGCATGTGCGCCACGATGATCTCCGCTGCCCGTTCGCGGCGGCGCACCGGCCAGCCGGCTCCTGCGGCGAAGACCCAGGCGACGTGCCCACCCGCGTACTCGAAGTCGACGCGGTGGCTGTCGAAGGCGTCCACCAGGCCGAGATCGTGAAGCATCGCCGCGACGTAGAGCAGCTCCTCGTCGACCACGATGCCCTGGTCGCGGGCGTACCAGACTCCCCACAGGTAGGCGCGCACCGAGTGGTTCAGCAGGGCGGTCGAGCAGTACTGGGCGGCGACCTCGCGCGCCGCCACGGCCGCCGCGGAGTCGGGCACCGGAAGATCGATGAGCTGCACCCACCGATCCTGCCGCAGATCGCCGGTGTATACGCCGTGATCGCCGGTACCGTGCCTGCGTGCCCCGATACGTCGCACTCCTGCGCGGGATCAACCTGGGCAAGGCCAAGCGGGTGGCGATGGCCGACCTGCGCGAACTCCTCGGCGCCGTGGGCTACACGGACGTCCGCACGCACCTCAACAGCGGCAACGCGCTGTTCACCGGCGGGGACGCCGATCCGGCCGAGCACGCGGCGCGGATCGAGGCGGCCATCACCGAGCGGCTCGGGCTCGACGTGCGGTGCGTCGTGCTCACCGCCGACGACCTTCGCACGATCGTCGACGGCAACCCGCTCGCCGACGTGGTGACGAACGGGTCGCGGATGATGGTGCACGTCCTGGAGCCCGTTCCCGGCCCGGCTCTGCTCGCCGAGCACGACCCGATCGCGCTCGACCCCGAGAATGCGCGGCTCGGTGAGCGCGTGATCTACCAGTGGTGCCCCGACGGCCTGATGGCTGCACCACCGGTCGGTTTCCCGGAGAAGCGCTTCCCCATCACAGCCACCGCCCGCAACTGGAACACGATGACGAGGCTCGTCGAGCTTCTCTAGTGACTCAGGACGCTTGGTTGCTCGTGACGCTGCGTCGGTCGATCCGTCGAAACGTCCGGCACGAGCACGGCCGCGCTCTGGTATCCGCCTCGACTCGCACCGATCACCACGTCCCGAGAAGGGACGTCCGGGCCCATGTGGCGTACCGCGACGCTGGCTGCCGCGCCGTCGATGAGGTACGGGCCGAGCACGAACGGCACCTGCGCGGTGACCTGCCGTCCGGAGTCCCGATCGTGGAACGGCATCGTCATGCGGTCGGATACGACGCGTTGTTGCAGGACAACCGGCGACTCGCGGGCGGCATCGATGACGCGTGACGCCCAGTCCTGCTTCGACATCTGGCTTCCGAAGAACACATTCGTGCCAGACCTGCCGACGGCCGGCTTTGCGACCAGCCGATGACGCTCGTCGATCGCGATGCCGAGCAATCTCCGCTGTGCGGCCGGATCGCCGTCCAGGCCCAGGCATGTGGTCCACGGAACGTGGGCGCGCACCAACGCGCGATCGGCCGCCGCGAGCAAGCCCGCATCACAGTCCTCGTGAAGCCAGGACAGGATCGCCTTCGAGGAGATGAGCGCCGACTCCGTGCGCGGGAAGAACACGACCGTGCGGGCATCGTCGGCGCTGCGCAGCGCCGCGAGTCCGCCTCCGTCGTCCACGATGCGGTCACTGCCCCACCGGAGCAGCACGACGTCGACCGGCTCATCGGCGGCGAGCAGTCGACCAGCGGCGTCGAGGCGTAGGTCGGCGAGGTCGGCCTGCACCACGTCGATACCCACCCGCTGGGCATCGGCCAGGATGACTCGCGTGACCGTCTTGCCGCGCTGAACCGTGCCGGTGTTTCTGTTGATCGCCCGATACGCGGGCATGAGCAGCCGGCCCGGGTGGCCGTTCCCGTTCCCGGCTCGGAGTGTCCGGGCCAGCGCGGCGGAACGCGCGGTCACTGTGGAGGGCGGCGGGCGCATTCCGCTCTGCGGACACAGCTGGGCGTAGGCCTCCGCGAGTTTGGGCGTCGTAGTGCCGCCACCGAGCCGGGTGCTGTTGTTGAACTCGAGAAGCCGGGGCCGTGCCTGCTCGATCAGGAGATCGGGGCGCGCGAACCGGGTGAGCTCTTCGGTCACCAGCGGGCGATCAGGATCCATCAGGGGGAGCTCATGGGGAAAGCGGAGTAGCTGGTGGAGTTCGCCCAGCGTCGAGGCACGGCGACGGCACGCGTCCACGGCCAGGTGCAACAGCCGAGCGGCGACGTACTCCAGGCCGTGGTAGTCCCGTTCTCCGATCACCATCGGCCGGAGCGGTTCCCAGCGTCTACCGTGCACTTCCCGGCGCGGGTGGGTTCTCCATCCGGTCGACGCGGAGCGGCGGTCGAGGAACTCGTCCCGAAGCCCCGTGGGCAGCGCATCCCAGACATCGTGGATCGTGAAGTCGGGAAGCTCGTCAGACATCTGTCGGCCACCCGGTGGCATCGAAACGATCACGTGCACTGCCATACAGCGAGAGCAGCAGCGAGTCACGTATCCGGCCCCGTTCGAAGTGTGACCGGAAGTGCGAGTCGTATTCCTTGAACCACTGCTCGGAACGATGCAGGAAGAGGACGTCATGCGGCGCCATGTGCCTTATCGCGAACATGGCGACCGGAGCGACGGAGACGCGGAAATCCGAGTTTCGGACTGCTCGCTCGTCGCAACGCGGATGGAACTGCCCGACCATCAATCCCAACTCGACAGCGAAGCCCTTCAAATGCGCATACGCAGCATCCAGACGCTCCCACCCCTCGGGACCCAGGTTCGGCATGACTATCAGCCTGCTGTCGAGAAGTACCCCACTCTTACGTGCGGGTCGGCCCGTGCTGCCGAACTCACTGATCTCGGTTCCCAGCTCGTTGATGAGTTCCTGCTCGCTGGATCCGTTGATGTCGTATCGAACGCGGGCTTCCACCGCCTGCTGATCGAGTGCCCGAGGCATGAAGGGGCACACCGGCCCGGACCGTCCGACTCTCCGATCGGCAACGGCGACATACTCTCGCAGCCAACCGTCGGCCAGCCCGAGGTACTCGTCGGAATGGTTCTCATCCGCCGTGGGGTGGCACTGCTCCGTCACGGAAACCCCCGGTTCCCTTGTGCTCGACACGCCGCCACTCATGCGTCCACCAGCCGGGTGGGGCCGGTTCGGGCGGCTCGGGACAGGTCGTTGTTGCTGACGCCGAGATGAATGCCGTGCTCGGCCATGGCGGCAAGAACGTGGGGGGCGAGGGCGGTGTCGGCCTGCGCCATTGCGGCCAAGAGCCAGGAGAAGTGGCGCCGTTCGCGCAGGGCGTCGGTGGACAGGTCTGCAGGATGGTCACGTCCGACCAGTTCCATCCCGAGTAGTAGCAGCGTGTCGAAGCGGACCGGGTCGGCGCCCGCCTCGGTGACGCGCCGGCGGGCGCTCCAGCAGGCAGAGGCCCAGACCGTGCCATCGGCGTGGGGGTCACTCCCGGGGCCGCCTTGGAAATGGGCCATCGTCCAGCGGGAGCCGAGCCTGCGGCGTCGTTGTTCGGTCACAGGGACGGCGTGGCGGTGCCAGCCGTAGATGTCGGGAGTGCCCAGCAGGATCGCGGTGATGACGTCGGAAGTGCCTTCGTCCAGGGCGGTCTTCTTGTTGGTATGCCGCCCGGATGAGCGCAACCGGTTCAGCCGGAAATCCGCGGTGTGCCGACACACGTGGTGGCCGGCTTCGTGGCAGATGATGGCGGGGTTGTGGGCGGGCACGCGGAAATACCGGTCGACGCCGGGGCGGGAAACGAAGCCCGCGCCGCCACCCATATGTACCTCTCCGGCCGGGCTGGTCGCGTCCGGGTCGGCCCCCACCCCTTGGCCGGGCAGCCGGTAGTGCCCGCCACCCCACGGGCGCGACTGCTCGTGCATTCCGATGCGAACCAGCAGATGCGGCAGCGGATGCCCCAGCAACCCGCTGACATACCGCAGCGCCCGCTGGGTGTGGAACGCCGTGTTGACCACTCCGAACGCCCGCGCCGCCCGCTCGGCCGCCGCATCGGCCCACGGACCACCTCCGGCGGAGGGATCGAACACCAACCCTCCGCTGCCGCCGGTGAACAACGCCCCGTCGCGCTCGTCTCGGACCGTGGCCTCGCGCATCACCACCTGCGCCGACCCGACCTCCAGAACATCCAACTCGACCTCTCCGAGCCGTCCCGGCCCGGCGCGCCCCTCGGACGCTCCGTACCCGTCGGGTAGATAGACGGCCGCGCGGGTCATGTCAGCCCGGCGGGCGACAACCCGAGATCGACCACGCCGCAGGTGCGACAACCACAATTGATATTCCCAAGCTGTTGCATCCATACCTCTCGGACAGGTGGTCGAAACCGGCTTCCGCCACAGGGCGTGGCCAATATCGACTACTTGCGAAGCCGCAGCGGCCCTGCTTGCGACGCCAATGTGCATGAACTGCTGCGAGCGGCGGTATCGGTGAATCTTGCTGAATCGGACGCGCACGGCCCGCCACTCGGGGCGCCGACCGCCGCGATCTCGTCAGATGTCCGGCTCGCGATCGGCGATATGATGGCTGACCGAATCGCGATCCGTGGAGTTCGCTTTGCTCCCCACCCTGGACGTCTCGTGATCTTTTCGGTGTGTCGGTCGCTCCGAGCTACTCGGCATAACCCACAGCGAAAGACGCACTACTGATGGTCGTCCCCCCTGGTGACACCCCACATGTTTACTCTTCCTTGACGGACGTGCAAGTCGTTGCGCAGCCGGCGGATATCGAGCGCGCATTTGTCGGCAGCGATCGACGCCCGAACGGCGGCCACGACAACGCCGGGCGGGGGGCGCGTCGATCACACGCGGCGCCGGCCCGCTACTGATGATTCAGAAAACCGGGGGGCTCGGCCTCACACCGGCACGGCCGGAACCGACAGCACGAGCTCCCGCAGGCCGGCGGCGTCGAGCAGGTCGACCGGTCGCAGCGTGACGTGATGACGCACGAAGTGGAACGCCGCCCTGACCTGTTCCGGCCGGCATCCCGCCAGCGCGGCCCACGCCAGCCGGTACGCCGCCAGCTGCACGGCGAGCGCCGGCATCCGCGACTCGTCGGGAAGTGCGCCCGTCTTCCAGTCCACCACCGTGAAGCCGCCGTCCGGATCGGCGTACACGGCGTCGATCCGGCCGCGCACCGCGATGCCCGCCACCACCGTCTCGTAGGACACCTCGATCTCGACGGGTCGCCGGTCCGCCCATTCCGAGCTGAGGAACGCTGCCTGCAGCTCCTCGAGCGCGTCGTCGGGAGCGGCGCCCTCGTCGGCCGCTCCGGGCAGCTCGTCGATGTCGAGCAGCTGCGCTGCCCCGAACCGCTGCTCCAGCCACGCATGGAACGCGGTGCCGCGGCGCGCGTGCGGATTGGGTGGAAGCGGGAGGGGACGGCGCAACCGGGCGGCCAGCGCTGCGGGGTCGGCCGCGAGCTCGACCAGCTGGCTCACGGACAACTGCGGCGGCAGTGCTGCGGTGGGCCGGGCCCGGGCCGCCGCCCTCTCGGCAAGAAGCACGTCCACGTCCGCGGCCCAACCCTCGGGGTCGGCCGACTCCTCGTCCTCCGGAGGCTCGTCGGGCAGGTCCGTGGACGCCAGCAACGCCAGCTGGGCCCCGGGCTCGACCGCCGCGGCCCTGGCGGATCGCACGTCGTGGAGCTCGCGCAGGGCCGACCGCACGAGCGCCGCCCCGGCGTGCACCGCCTCCGCTCGCGCGGCGAGCGGGTCGTCGGGCCAGAGCCCTGCCGGCTGCTCGATGCTCGCCGGATTGACCTCACCCGGCCCCGGCTCCTCGGCCCAGTGCTCCGCCTCGTGGACCGCTGCGATCTCTTCGAGGAACTCCGAGGGCTGCCGCGGACGATCGCCGGTCGGGCCCCACCGGTGTCCCGACGCGAGGAGGACGTGCTCGGCGCGGGTGAGCGCCACGTAGAACAGCCGGCGCTCCTCGGTGAGCCGCCGCTCGTCGAGGGCCTCGGAGTGCGCCTTGAGGGCGTCCTCGAGCTGCTTGCGGTCGCCCCCCTCGGGGAGATGGAGCTCGGGCAGGTCGGCCGAGTCGCCACGCAGTTCGACGGGCAGCTCCGCCGCGTTGGTCAGCCAGATGCCACTGATCTTGCGTCCGGGGAAGACCTGCCCGACCAGGTGCGGGACGGCGACCACCGCCCACTCCAGCCCCTTCGCCGCGTGCACGGTGAGCACCTGTACGCGGTCCGGGGCGACCTCGACCTCGCCCGGCGTGAGCCCCTCCTCGGCCTTCTCGGCCGTCTCCAGGAAGTCCAGCAGCGCGGGCAGGGTGGCCACCTCGGCGCCGGAGGTGAAGTCGGCGACGACGTCGGCGAACGCGTCCAGGTGCGCGCGGCCGACCGGCCCGGGACGCGCCATGCTCTCGGCGTCGAGCAGCAGCACCCGTTCGGCGTCGGCCACGAGGTCGGTCAGCGGGGCGGCCGCCCTGGCCCGCAGCCAGCCGAGCTCACGCGCCAGCCGGGTGATCCGCTCGAAGCCCTCGGGTGTGTACCGCGCGGCGGGACCGGGGTCGTCGAGGGCATCGACGAGGCCGGCCTGCTCGGCCTGTTCACCGGGCAACGCCCCGAGCGCCAGCTCGGCGGGAGAGAGCGGGCCGGGACGCGGCGGCTGCGCGGGGACGACCTCCCGGGCCCGTTGCCACAGCGCCGCGAGATCCGCGACGCCGAGCCTCCAGCGCGCCCCCGTGAGCAGCCGGACGGCCGCCGCACCGGCGAGCGGATCGGCGACCAGCCGCAGGGCGCTCACCAGGTCGCGCACCTCGGGCGTGTCCAGGAGCCCCCCGAGCCCGACGACCTCCACCGGCAGCCCGCGGGCCCGCAGCGCCGCCGCGATGGGGTCCATGTCGACGCGGCGCCGCACCAGAACGGCGGACGTGGGCGGCTGCTCACCGGCGTCCTCCGCGTGGCGCCACTGGTCGGCGATGCCGTCGGCCATCCAGTCGATCTCGGAGGCGACGTCGGGGAACAGCGCCACCCGCACGTGCCCGGCTCGCGCCGCAGGTCCGGCCCGCAGCTCCCCCACGCCGACCGCCCCTGGCGCGGAGCGCAGCGGCGCGGAGACCCTGTTGGCCAGCGCCAGCACCTCCGCCGGGTTGCGGAAGCTCGTGAGCAGCCCGTACTCGTCCGCCAGGCCGTCGGGGGCGGGGAAGTCGGTGCGGAACCTGACGAGGTTGCCTGCGCTGGCCCCGCGCCAGCCGTAGATCGACTGGCAGGGGTCGCCCACGGCGGTGACCGCGGGCCCGCCGGCCCGCACCTCCTCCCCCTCTGGGGTGCCGAACAACGAACGCAGCAGCACGCGCTGGGCGTGGCCGGTGTCCTGGTACTCGTCGAGCAACACCGCCCGGTAGAGGGCCCGCTCGGCGGCTCCCACCTCGGGATGCTCGGCGGCGACGTGCGCGGCGATCGCGAGCTGGTCGGTGAAGTCGACGGCCCGCTCTGCCCTCTTACGCGCTCCGAACGCCTCCACGAGCGGCAGCAGCGCCGCACGCTGCCGCTGGGCGGCCACCCACCTTTGGTAGGTCTGCGACGGCTCTGCCCGTTGCCGCTTGCCCGGCGGGGCCGCCGTGAGCACCGACACCAGCCGCTCGGCATGCAGCCGCACCGCCTCGGGGTCGACCAGGTGCTCTCCCAGCTCTCCGGCCAGCGCGAGCAGCCGCTCGGTCACGGTGGCCGGCACGAGGTCGACCTCGAGGTCGTCCGCCCAGCTCGTGACCACCCGGTGCGCGAGCTGCCATGACGCGGTCTGGCCGAGCAGGCGCGCTGCCGGCTCGGCCGGCAGCCGCAGGGCGTGCTCGGCCACCAGCCGCCCGGCGTAGGCGTGGTAGGTGGAGACGGTGGGCTCGCCGGCCAGCACCGCCACCCGCCGCTCGCCGCTCGGGTCGAGCTCGTCGAGCAGCCGGGAGCCGGCGAGGCGGCGCAGCCGGGAACGCACGCGCGCGCCGAGCTGCTGGGCGGCCTTGCGGGTGAACGTGAGGCCGAGCACCTGCTCCGGGAGCACTTCGCCGGTGGCGACGAGCCAGACGACCCGCGCCGCCATCGTCTCGGTCTTGCCCGCCCCTGCCCCCGCGACGACCAACGCCGGACGGGCAGGCGCCGCGATCACCGCGGCCTGCTCCTCGGTGGGCGGGGGCACCCCGAGCGCGACGGCCAGCGCATGCGGGGTGAGCTCCACGTCCGTGTTCTACCTCAGCGCTCCGACACCCCCGGAGGCGGAGCCCCCGTCGTCCCACGTCGGACGAGCGGCGCAGCCGCACGATGGGTCCGCACGAACGGGCCGCTCGCGCAGCGGATCCGCCTCAGGCACGCCCCGGGGCCTTTATCCCGCTCCGGACGAGCGGCACGCTCGTCCCATAGCGTTGGACCGGCGCGCCGGTCGTACGGTCCCAGCCGGATCGGCCCGTCCCTTACGGGGTCGGGAGGTCTGCCTTGTAGACGCGCACCCAGTCGACCTCGAGGTTGATCTCGTCCGGGGTGGTGTCGTCGGGGGCCATGATCCAGTCCTTCTTGGGGCCCTGGTCCAGCTGGATCGTGAGGTGCATGGGTTTCGTCGGGATCACTGTCTTGTCTTTGTTCTCGTACTGCTTGACGCCATCGACGTACCAGGTGATCCGGTCGGGCAGCCACTCGAGCGCGAACGTGTGCCACTGCGAGAAGTCGCCGGGGATCGCTTTGCCGTTGACGGTGTCGTCGCCGTTCGCGTCGGCCCAGTGCGCCACGAAGTGCGCGAGATCCCGGTTCTCCCCCGGCACCTCCATGATGTCCAGCTCGCCGTCCGCCGGCCACTGCTCGGAGTCGGGCCAGAGCAGGATCGCGGAGCCGAAACCCCGGCCCTTCTCGGTGCGGACCCGGAACTCCCAGCGCCCGTAGAGCTGCCCGACGTTCTGGGCCATGCCCCCGGAGACATCATCCTTGGCAGTGATCTTGAGCGAGCCGTCGGACTGACTGATCGCCTCCGGCCTGCGGTAGCCGTTGCCGAAGCCGCCCTCGCTGTCGTAGAGGGTCCAGTTCTTCAGGTCCACCTCGGAGCCGCTGAACTCGTCGCCCCCGGACGATGCCCACTTGGGGTCCTTGCCTCCCGCACCGGAGCCGCCGGACCCCGAGCCCTCGCCGTGGCCGCCTGCGCGGCCCTGACTGGCCGCGGGCCGGGCGGCGTCGGGCGCCGGGGTGGTGGTGGGGGCGGCCGTCGGAGTCGGAGCCACGGTGGTGGTCGGCAGCGCCTCGAACAGGTCGGGCGCGTTGTCGGGTGCGGCGGTGCTCGGCCCTGGGCCGCTCGCGCACGCCGCCAGCAGGACGGCAAGCCCGGCCCAAACGACGAAAAGCCGAATCCGTCTCGCTAACCGGGACACCGCACCTCCTGCGGCACGCGGGAGAGGGGAGCGATCAAGAGCGCCAGCGTGCTGGACGACCCTACCGGGAGTGGCGATCTTCCTCGAAGCACCCACCCGAGAGAGTCACAGGGGCCCCTGATGTACCACTTACCTCACTGCGTGTGTCCAGGTCAGCGCGGCATTCGGTGGACGGAACTACGGCTGGGTGACTTGGCGGCCGGACCCATTGACAGGGCACGCGACCCGCACCGGGCAGCGGTCGCAGTCGGGGCCGATGCGGGCGATGAACTGCGCCCCGGACGTCTCGTCGGCGCAGTGGCGCAGCACGTCCTCCCAGCGGGCGAGCTCGGTGTCGTCGAGCGGTGGCTGGACCGGCTCCTTCGCCTGCCCGTCGGCCTTCTGGTCGGCCAGGTACACCAGCCGTGCTCCACCCGGGCGGGCCCCGGGCTCGAGCAGCTCGCCGAACGCACCGAGCGCGGCGGCGAGCTGATAGACGGCCAGCTGCGGATGCCCGGCGGCCACCCGCCCGCTCACTGCCGTGCGGCCGGTCTTCACGTCGACCACCACCGGACGCCCGGCGGAGTCGACCTCGAGCCGGTCGACGCGCCCGCGCAGCCGAAGCCACGGCCCGACGGCGCCTGCCCCGTCGCCGCCCGGTTCGTCGCCCGCCAGGTCGAGCTGCACCGGCTGCTCGACGGCCAGCAGCCGCAACCCTTCGGCCCGGCTCGAACGCACCCAGCCGTCGAACGCCGCCAGCATTCCGCGGACCCTGGCGAGCTCCCGGCGGCCGTACCAGGGCGCCCCGGCGTCGAGACGCGACCACGCCGAGCGCAGCGCACCCTCCAGTTCGGCGCCGTCGGCGCCTGCCGCGCTCGCCTGGACCAGTGCGTGAACGAGCGAACCCGTGACGGCGGCCAGCGCGCCCACCTCGCTGCCGCCGTGCCGCTCCAGCACCCACCGCAGCGGGCACCGGACGATCTTCTCCACGTCCGACGGCGACACCGGCACGATCTCCCCCGGCGTGCGCAGCGGGGCGTCGCTGGAGACGGGAACGAGCCCGTACCAGTCGTCGGGATGTGCGCCGGGTACGCCGGCGGCGGCGAGCCGGGCCAGCTGGACGGCCGCACGGCGCCGCCGCTCGGCGACCGCCGGGTCGTCACCGGTGTCCGGCTCGCACACGGCCCTGCGCAGCTCGCCCACCAGCTCGGCGAGCACGAGCGAGCGGCCCGGCCGGTGCACGGGCCGGTCGGCCTGGGTGGCCGGCACGGGGTCGAGCTCGTCGAGGAAGCGCGAGGGCTGCTCGTCATCACCCTGGACGGCGCTGACCAGCAACGTGTGCCGCGCCCTCGTGCACGCGACGTAGAACAGGCGCCGTTCCTCCGCGAGCAGGGGCGCGAGCCGCGACACCGTCTCCCGGCCCGGCTCGGCCACGCCGGCGACGAGGTCGACCAACCGTTCATTGCCGAGCAGGCTTCCCCGCAGCCGCAGATCAGGCCAGCTGCCCTCCTGCACCCCGGGCACGGCGACGACGTCCCACTCACGCCCGCGTGCGGCGTGTGCCGTGAGCAGCGCGACCGCCTCCCCGCGCGGGGCCCGCGGAGCGAGTGTGTCGCTGGGAAGCTGCTGGTCGGCGAGGTATTCGAGGAAGCTCGCCACACCGGCCCCGGGCAGCCGGTCGGTGTGCCGCGCGGCGGCGTCGAACAGCGCGAGCACGGCGTCGAGATCGCGGTCGGCCGCCGCGCCGACCGGGCCGCCGCGCGCGCTCGCCTCGCTCCACCTCGGCCCCAGCCCGCAGGCCTGCCACACCCGCCAGAGCACCTCCTCCGCGCTCTCCCCGTCGCGGGCTGCGTGCCCGGCGACGGCGAGCAGCGTGCCGACCCGGCGCAGCGGCGCCGTCTCCTGCGGCGGGAGCGCGACGAGTGGGTCGGGACGCCCGTGCGCCGCCGACTGCAGCGCCTCGACCAGCAGCGGGTCGCTCCCGGACCGCTCGACGTCGACCGGGCGCTGGGGCTGTTCCGCATCGGGGTCGGACGCCGGCGCGGAAGCCGTGGGCCGGCTCCCGGCGTGCAACCGCAACAGCCCGCGGCGCAGCCGGCGCAGCCGCATCGGATCCGCCGACCCGAGCGGGGAAGTGAGCAGGGCGGTGGCCGCGTCGGCGTCCAGCT
Organism: Pseudonocardia yunnanensis; assembly: GCF_039534065.1. Taxonomy (NCBI): domain Bacteria; kingdom Bacillati; phylum Actinomycetota; class Actinomycetes; order Pseudonocardiales; family Pseudonocardiaceae; genus Pseudonocardia; species Pseudonocardia yunnanensis. The sequence continues at coordinate 121,229 of NZ_BAAAUS010000008.1, forward strand.
CGTCGGGACGGGTGGCGCAACGCAGCACCATCAGCAGCGGGACGACGGCGGGCTGGCGGGCGAGCGGTAGCTCGTCGGGCGGCGCGGCGACCGGCACGCCGGCGGCCAGCAGCGCCCGCCGCAGCGTGGGCAGCGACAGCCGGGTGGAGCGCGCCAGCACCGCCATGCGCGACCACGGAACGCCCTGGGTCAGGTGGGCGCGGCGCAGCTGGTCGGCCACCCACCCCGCCTCCTGGGCCGCGGAGCCGAACACCCGAACCAGCACCGACCCCTCCGGGCCGTCGGGCTCCCCGGGGGGCGCGGACCGGCCGCGCCCCTCACCGGAGCCGGGCAGCCTCGCGGCCAACCGCGTGGCGGCGGCCCGCACGGTGGGTGCGCTGCGGTGGTCGGCGGTGAGCACGACCGTCTCGGCGTCGACGGCTCGCAACCCGTCGGGGTCGGCGCCGCGGAAGGTGAGCACGGCCTGGTCCCGGTCGCCGGCGAGCAGGACGCTGCTCGCCGTGGCGCCCAGGGCGCGCACGAGCTCCATCTGCTGCGGGTCGAGGTCCTGGGCGTCGTCGACGACCAGGTGGCGCACGCGCTCCCGCTCCGCCGCGAGCAGTTCGGGGTCGGACGCGAGTGCGTCCAGTGCCGCTGACACCAGCTCGGCGGCGTCGAGCGCGGGGGCGGTGGCCTGAGGCGCGCCGCGGCCCGCGGCCCCGCGCAACAGGATCACGTGCTCGTAGGTACGGAAGAACCGGCCCGACGCGGCCCACTCGGCGACGTCGTGGCGCGTGCCCAGCTCGGTGAGCTCGTCCGGCCCGAGGCCGCGTTCGGCGGCCCGCAGCAGCAGCTCCCGCAGCTCGGCGGCGAAGCCCGGCAGACCGAGAGCGGGACGCAGCCGCACGGGCCAGCCCGAGTGGGCCACTCCCCCGTGGTCCGGACCGGCGATCTCGCCCGCCAGCAGATCGCGCACGACCGCGTCCTGCTCGGCGCTCGCCAGCAGCCGCGGTGGCGGGTCGCTGTTGCGTGCTGCGTGCAGCCGCAGCACCCCGAACGCGTAGGAGTGGACGGTGCGCACCAGCGGCTCGCGCGAAGTGCGCTCGACCTCGCCGCCGTCGCCGTGGATCATCTCGCCGAGGCGCTCGCGCAGATCCCCTGCCGCCTGCCTGCTCCCGACCAGCACGAGCGTGCGCTCGGGATCGGCACCCGCCTTGATCCGCGCGGCGATGCTCGTCAGGAGAAGCGTGGTCTTGCCCGTGCCCGGTCCGCCGACCACCCGCAACGGCCCCGAAGCGTGGCCGAGCACCCGCCGTGCGGCGTCGTCCCAGACCAGCTCACCCGGCGCCACACGCGGCCTGCGGACGAGCCCGGGCGCGAGCGCGAGCGCGGCGGCCCCGGCGGGGCGATCAGGACGGGACACGCGAGCGATGCAACCACGAACCCCCGACGACAAGTTCCGCGGCTCCGTCGTTCTGATCGCGGCTCAGGCACCTTCAGTGGCGTCTGGCAGTGAGGCGACATCGACCACGGCGCTACCGCACGGCAAGCCCTCTACCGCTGCTCGCCCTCGTTCGATGTCACCTGCGCCACCTCGATCGGCGCCTCCATCACGACGGCCCGCGGCGCCGTGAGGGCTCGGAGACCCACCGCCGCGACGGGCCGCCGGCGCCGTCTGTCGGTGTCAGGGTTCAAGCCAAACCACAGGAGACCACGCGGTGCACGTGGATCTCCCCAGGAAGCCCCCGCGCTTACAGGCCTGGACCGAGAAGTGCAGCGTATCTCTCGGCGGCAACGGCCGGAAATTCCTTCCAGCCGTCCACACACCCCTTTCAAGGGGTGCGAGCTCGAGCTGCGGTCCCCATCCCGGACTGATGTTGTAGTGGGTGATTCCCGTGTATCCGCCGAAGTAGACCTTAATTGTCTGCAAGCACCTGTCGTACCGTACGCCGACATATGGACTGTCCCCGAATTCGTACCGCTTCGGAGAACCTGGGATCTCCTGGCCCTCGGTCGCGAAGCCATCGACGTACTGTCCTGGCGTGCCCGCGGCGCAGGGTGCAGCGGAAGCACTCGGGGCAGCGATCACACCGCCGACCGTCATCAGGCTGGCGAGGCCCAGCAATACACGGGTCCGGATCTTCAACTTGCTCACTCGTGCGCTCCTCTGAAACATGGGTGGCGCCGGTCGAAGGACCACGGCTACGGCCATACAGTGCAGCCAGCGGAAGCGGCGGACAATCGTGTGAACCCCCGAGGAGCGGAGTGCCGTCCCCCCAGATAGGAGTGCCTCCCCCCGGCATATCTGTCGTGGCGGCGGTTCCACATCTTCGAAACGGCCGCTCCGAGAATGAACAAGATCATCGACGTTTCCGACAGGATCGCCGGTACGCACGGCGAGTACCGTCGCACCAACCGGGGCCGGGTCGAGCTCCGCCGGTGGGGAGGGCGGCTGGCACGATCAGGGTGTGACCACCGCGCCGCTCCACGTCCGCGCCTTCGGCCCCTCCGACGGGGTGCCCGTGCTCGCCCTCCACGGCGTCACCGGCCATTCCGCGCGCTGGCAGGTACTCGCCGACGCCTTGCCACAGCTGCGGCTGATCGCGGTCGACCTGCGCGGCCACGGGCGCTCCCCCTGGACGCCGCCGTGGCACATCGAGCAGCACGTCGCCGACGCGCTGGCCGTGCTCGACGCCCTGGGACTCGAGCGCGTCGCCGTCGCCGGACACTCCTTCGGCGGCGCGATCGCCGTGCACCTGGCCCGCACCGCGCCGCAGCGGGTGGAGCGGTTGGTGCTGCTCGACCCGGCGATCGGCCTCGACCCCCAAGACATGCTGGAGACGGCCGAGGAGAGCCGCGCCGACCAGTCCTTCCCCGACCTCGCCTCCGCGCGGGCGGACCGGGCGCAGCGCTGGGAAGGCATCGCGGACGAGCTCGTCGACGCAGAGCTCGCCGAGCACCTCGTGGCCGACGGCGACCGCTTCCGGTACCGCTACTGCGGTTCGGCTGTGGTCGTCGCCTGGAGCGAGATGGCCAGGGCGGCGCTCACTCCGCCCGCCGGCACGCCGACCCTCCTGCTGCCGGCCACGAAGGCCGATTTCGTCAGCCCGTCCTGGGTGGACGCCTGCCGCGCCGAGCTCGGCGATGCACTCACCGTCACCGAGATCGACGCAGGTCACATGGTCTACCTGGAACGCACCGCCGAGGTCGCCGACGCGATGCGCGCGTTCCTGACACCCTGATCGCGTGGACGACGAGACCGTCGAGCGGGTACGGGCCATCGTGCTCGCGATCCCGCCGGGTGAGACGGCGAGCTACGGCGAGGTGGCCGCCCGCGCGGGCCTGCGCTCGCCCCGGCTCGTGGGCCGCATCCTCGCGATGGACGGCCACGACCTGCCCTGGCACCGCGTGCTCCGCGCGGACGGGACGTGTGCGCCGCACATCGCCGTGGAGCAGAGCGCCCGGCTCCGCGCCGAAGGCGTCCTGCTGGTGGACGGCCGCCTGCCCCGCCCTGCCCGCCGCGCCCGCTGACCATCCTCCCGGCGCGACATGGACACGTGTCGCTGTTCGGACGCGCGTGAACCAGAGACATGTGTCCATGTCGTGGGGTGGGGCGGCGGCGCGGAGGGTCAGGCGGTGCGGGGACGCGCGGACAGTGCCGCGCGGTAGCGGTTCATCACCAGGTTCAGCACCGCCTTGTGGTCGGCCAGGGGCGCGGCGACCACGTCGGCGTCGCACTCGTGCAGGTGCCGCTGGAACAGCCCCGGAGCGAGCAGCCAGGACGCCACCGCCACGCGCTGCGCGCCGCCGGCCCGCAGCGCGGCAACGGCCTCGCCCACCCGGGGCCCGCCGGTCGCGATGGTGGCGAGCGTGACGGGACGCCCGAGCACGAGCCCGAGCCGGCGCGCGGCCTTCGCACCGTCGGATTGTGCGTACGGGTCGCTGGATCCGGCCACGGCCAGCACCACGGCATCGTCCGGGCCTGCGCCGGCCTCGGCGAGCCGGTCGGCGGCCGCGGCGACCAGCGCGGGATCGGGGCCGAACGCCGGGCCGAGCAGCACGTCCCGGCGGCCGGTGGCGGCGAGCTGCGCCGGCACGTCGACGCGCACGTGGTAGCCCGCGGCCAGGAACATCGGCACGACGACGCAGGGGCCCGGAAGCTCGGCGAGCGCGTCGGCCGGGCTCGGCCTCCGCACGTCGACGAAACAGGACGCCACCCGCACCCCCAGCGCTGTGGCGGCCTGCCTCGCCACCCGCTCGGTGACGACCGCACCCGCCGGATCCCGCGTGCCGTGCGCGACCAGCAGGAGGTTCACCGGGATTCCCCGTTCAGGCAGTGGCCCCCGCCCGGGCCGGCGCCGACGGCCGGGTCGAGGGCCAGCCGGTATCCCCGCTTGACCACGGTCTGCACGAGCTTCGGTTCGCCCAGCGCGGTGCGCAGGCGTGCCATCGCCGTCTCGACGGCGTGCTCGTCGCCGCTCCCACCGGGGAGCGCCTGCAACAGCTCGGATCGCGCCACCACCCGGCCGGGCCGGCGGGCGAGCGCACGCAGCAGCGCCATCCCGGCGGGCTGCACGCCACGCAGCGCCCCGTCGACGAGCACGGCGTGCCCGCGCAGCTCCAGCCAGTGCCCGGCCACGGGAAGGCTGCGCACCCGCCCGGGCATCTCGGCCTCCAGATGCCGCACCATGGCGCCCAGCCGCGAACGTTGCGGCTGCACGGTGGGGATGTCGACGGCCTCCAACGGTGCCGCGGTGACGGGACCGACGCACACCGACAGCACCGGGCCCCGTAGGGCGGTGAGCAGCTCCTCGCGCACCCCGCGCTCGGTGGCCCTGGCCAGCAGGCTTGCCGCGGCAGGGGCGCTGGTGAACGTCAGGACGTCGACGCAGGAGGCGAGCACCCCGTCGATCAGCCGGTCGAGCGGCCCGATGTCGACGGGCGGCATCCAGCGGTAGACGGGGACCTCGACCACCTCCGCGCCCGCCACCGTGAGCGCCTCGACCACGTCGGGCAAAGGCTCGCCGTGCAGCTGGACGGCGATGCGCAGCCCGTCGACGCCGCGGCCGTCGCAAGCGCCGTCGAGCAGATAGTCCAGCACCTCGGCGGACGACTCCGATGGCGGCGACCAGGTGTCCACCAGCCCGGACGCGCGGATGGCGCCGCGAGCCTTCGGGCCACGGGCGATCAGCTTGCCGGAGCCGAGCGCGGCCAGAAGGTCCTCACCGATCCCCCAGCCGTCGGCCGCCTCCACCCAACCCCGGAAGCCGATGCCGGTGGTGGCAACCGTGATGTCGGGGGGACGGGCGATGAGGCCGCGCGTGGCGTCGGCGAGCTCCGTGTCGTCGGCCACCGGGACGATGCGCAACGCGGGACCGTGCTGCACGACGGCTCCCCGACGCTCCAGCATCGTGGCGAGCTCGTCGGCGCGGCGCGCAGCCGTAACACCGATGGTGAAGCCCGCCAGGGGCGGCACCTCGGCGCGAGGAGGCACGGTGGTCACAGCGCTGCTCACGCTAGTCCGACCTCGAGCAGCCCGTCCGCGACCCGGACGGGATAGACCGGCACGGTGATCCGTGGATCATCCAGGCATCGGCCCGTGACCAGGTCGAACACCTGCTTGTACACAGGCGATGCGACGGTTGCCACACCGCCGCGGTCGCCGACGATGCCGCGCGAGAGCACCGCGGCACCGGAGAACGGGTCGATGTTGCCGATGGCGTGTACGACGCCACCGTGGGTGCGGAAGAGGGCCACCTGCACATCGTCCAACAGAGCGGCGACGCCGCGCTCGGGCTGCAGCCGCTCGTACCGGCAGACCGCCCGCCACCGCAGTGCGACGGCCGTCGAGATCTCCACCGTGTGGGTCATGCTCGCACCCCCGGCATCCCGACGACGACCGGTTCGCGCGGTGCCGGCACCGGCTGCCCCCGTTCGGTGACGAAGCTGATCGTCGGGTCCGGCGCGTCGGGCGCGTTGACGAAGGAGACGAACCGTTCGAGCTTCGCAGGGTCGTCGAGCACGCCGCGCCACTCGTCGGCGTAGCCCTCGATGTGTGCCTCCATCGCCTCCTCCAGGTCAGCGCAGATCCCCAAGGAGTCGTCGACGATCACCGCGCGGAGGTGGTCGAGGCCGCCCTCCATCGCCTCGATCCACGCCGCCGTGCGCTGCAGCCGGTCGGCGGTGCGGATGTAGAACATGAGGAACCGGTCGATCAGCCGCACGAGCGTCTCGGTGTCGAGGTCGGAGGCGAGCAGCTCGGCGTGGCGCGGAGTGAAGCCGCCGTTGCCGCCGACGTAGAGGTTCCAGCCCTGCTCGGTGGCGATGATCCCGAAGTCCTTCGACCGGGCCTCCGCGCATTCACGCGCACAGCCCGAGACACCTGACTTGAACTTGTGCGGGGCCCGGAGCCCCCGGTAACGCAGCTCCAGCTCGACGGCGAGGCCCACCGAGTCCTGCTGACCGTAGCGACACCACGTGGTGCCCACGCACGACTTCACCGTGCGCAGCGCCTTGCCGTAGGCGTGGCCGGACTCGAACCCCGCGTCGACCAGCCGGCGCCAGATCGCCGGGAGCTGCTCGACACGCGCACCGAACATGTCGATCCGCTGCCCGCCGGTGATCTTCGTGTAGAGGCCGAAGTCGCGGGCCACCTCGCCGATCACGATCAGGCCCTCCGGCGTGATCTCACCGCCCGGGATCCGCGGCACCACCGAGTACGTGCCGTTGCGCTGCAGGTTCGCCAGGAAGTGGTCGTTGGTGTCCTGCAACGCGGCCTGCTCGCCGTCGTGGACGTGGCCCCGGCCCAGCGACGCCAGTATCGACGCGACGGCGGGCTTGCAGATGTCACAGCCACGGCCCGTCCCATGCCTCTCGACGAGCTCGGAGAACGTCCGGACTCCGGCACCCGCGACGATCTCGAACAGCTCGGCGCGGCTGTGGGCGAAGTGCTCGCACAGCGCCGTCGACTGCTCGACGCCCGCCTGCGCGAGCAGCTTCTTCAGGACCGGGACGCACGACCCGCAGCTCGTGCCGGCCCGGGTGCACGCTTTGAGAGCACCGACGTCGTGAGCGCCACTGCTGATCGCGCCGCAGATCGCTCCCTTGGTGACCGCGTTGCACGAGCAGATCTGCGCGGTGTCGGGCAACGCGTCGGCGCCCAGCTCCACCCCGCCCGGCGCGATCATCGCGACGGGATCGGCCGGCAGCGGGCTCCCGACGAGCGGGCGCAGCGTGGCGTACCTGGACGCGTCGCCGACCAGCACGCCGCCCAGCAGCGTCTGCGCGTCGTCGCTCACCACGAGCTTCGCGTAGGTGCCGGCCACCGGGTCGTTGACCACCACTTCCAGCGCACCGGCGCTGGTGGCGTGGGCGTCGCCGAAGCTCGCGACGTCGACGCCGAGCATCTTGAGCTGCGTGGACATGTCCAGGGCAGCCGCTGTCATCGAGGCGGACCCGCCGAGCAGCCGGTCGGCCACCACCTCGGCCATCGCATACCCGGGGGCGACCAGGCCGTAGGTGCGGCCTTCCAGCGCAGCCACCTCACCGAGCGCCCAGACGTGCTCGTCGGCGGTGCGGCACCGGCTGTCGACCAGCACCCCGCCGCGCTCCCCCATCGGCAGGCCGGCGGCGCGGGCCAGCGCGTCGGCCGGGCGGATCCCGGCGGAGAACACCACGACGTCGGCGTCGAGCTCGATGCCGTCGGAGAGGGTCGCGACGAGCCGGCCACGGTGCTCCGCGATCCCGGTGACCGACACCCCGCACCGGACTGCCAGGTCCTCGTTCTCCACGAGCCGCCGCAGCAGCGCTCCGCCGCCCTCGTCCACCTGCACCGGCATGAGTCGCGGAGCGATCTCGACGACCTGCGGCGAGAGCCCGAGCGATCGCAAGGCCCGTGCCGCCTCGAGCCCGAGCAGGCCACCCCCGACCACGACGGCCGACCTGCGGCCAGGCCGGCCTGCAGCCATGGCGTCGCGGGCGGCTGCTGTGATCGCGTCGAGGTCGTCGAGCGTGCGGTAGACGAAGCAGCCCGGCAGGTCGCGCCCAGGGACGGGCGGAACGAACGGAACCGAGCCGGTGGCCAGTACGAGGGCGTCGTAGGGCAGTTCCCGGCCCGACGCGGTGCGCACGAGCCGCGCGTCGCGGTCCAGCTCGACGGCCGCGTCGCCGAGATGCAGGTCAACCAGCGGGTCGAGTACGGGCAGCGTCAGCTCCTCGGCGCTCACCCCGTCGACGTAGGACGAGAGCGCGACACGGTCGTAGGCCGGCCTGCGCTCCTCGCCGAGCACCGTGATCCGCCAGGTGGCCTCGGTGTCGCGGTCCCGCACGACCTGGACCAGCCGGTGCCCGACCATCCCGTTGCCGACCACGACGAGATCGCGGCGGTTGACGCTGTTCATGCGGCTCCCTCCTCTCGAACGGGGCTGATCACCGGCGGGTCGCTCTCGGCCAGCCACGCGCAGATCCCGCGGACGGTGTCGCCGCAGCTCCCGCAACCGGTGCCGGCGCGGGTGGCGCGGCTCAGCGCCGGAACGTCGGTGGCGCCCGCGCGCCACGCGGTCACGAGCGCGCCCTTCGTCACCGTGTTGCAGCGGCAGACCACCGCGGATGCCGGGAGATGTCCGGGGTCCGCGGTCTCGGGTGCGCCGGGGAGCGCCCTGCCGAGCAGCAGCCCGAGCCGGTCGGCGGGGGCCGGCATGCCGGTGTCGTAGAACTGGATCATCGACGCGGCCGCGTCGGGAAGCCCGATCATGGCGCCGCCCACCACACGGTCGCCGCGCAGTGCGAGGCTGGCGTAACGACCGCCGACCGGATCGGCGAAGCGCAGCACCTCCGCCCCGGGGCCGTCGAGAGCGCCCGGTTCGCCCACGGTGGCGAGATCGACATCGCGGGCCTTGAGCCGGGTGACGGGCGGGGTGCCGCGATAACGGGCACCGGGATCCTCCGTGGTGAGCAGGTCGGCGAGCACGCCCGCCTGCTCCCAGCCGGGCTGCACGAGGCCTGCCGCCGCGCCGGAGTGCTGGGCGCAGTCGCCGATCGCGTGCACCCGCACGTCCGACGTGCCGAGGCGGTCGTCGACGAGCACTCCGCGGTCCACGGCGATACCGGCATCGGCCGCGAGGCCCGTCTCGGCCCGCACCCCCGCCGCGACGACCAGCGCGTCGGCGGCCACGAGCTCGCCCCCGGGCACGGCGGAACCGGTGCAGCGCAGCCCGGCGCCCGCTTCCCAGGCGACGGCGGTACGCCCGAGCAGCACGTCGACGCCGAGCCTGCGCAGCGTGCCTGCCAGCACCTCGCCGGCCCCGCCGTCGAGCTGGCGCTCCATCAGGTGCGGCTTCGGGTGAACCAGCGTCACGTCCACACCACGCGCGACCAGCCCCCGCGCCGCCTCACATCCCAGCAGCCCACCGCCGAGCACGGCGAACCGCGCGCCGGGCCGGGCGAGGTCGATGATCCGCTCGCAGTCGGCGAGATCGCGGAAGGTGACGACGTTCGGATCTGCCATCCCGTCGATCGGGGGGAGCCAGGCACGGCTGCCGGTGGCGAGCACGAGCTCGTCGTAGGACACGTCGCTGCCGGCGTCGGTGCGCACGATGCGGCGCTCGCGGTCGATCGCGGTGGCGGTGACGCCGGTACGCAGGTCGACCCGCAACCGGGCCGCCCATCCGGCCGGGTGCAGCTCCACCGCAGGCGCCGAGAGCCCACCGGCCAGCACCGTGGACAGCAACACACGGTTGTAGGCCGGGCGCGGCTCCGCGCCGAGAACGGTGAGCCGGATCCGGGCACCCTTCGGGTCCCGGCGCCGCACCTCCTCGACGAACCGGGCACCGACCATGCCGTGCCCCACGACGACCACGCGTCTACTCACGGCACCCGACGGTAAGTAGCCCCAGTTACACCGGCGGGACGCTGCGTGACGCATGCGTAAACCGGATCGCACATCGCCAGGCTGCAGCCGTGAGCAGGCCGGGGAGCCACCGGCGGCGGGAAGGCCGTGACCGAGCCACACGTCACGACGACCGTTCGAGCCGCACCGCGCACACCTTGAACTCCGGCATGCGGCTGATCGGGTCCAGGGCCGGGTTGGTGAGGAGGTTCGCGGCCTGCCCTGCGCCGAAGTGGAACGGCAGAAAAACGGTGTCCGGTCGCAGCGTCGGCACGCAGCGCACCCTGGCCATCGCCTTGCCCCGCCGGGACACCACCCGTGCCCAGTCGCCGTCGGCGAGCCCGGCGCGGGCGGCCGTGTCCGGGTGCACCTCGATGAACGACTCCGGCGCGATCCCGGCCAGCTCCGCAACGCGACGGGTCTGCGCGCCGGACTGGTAGTGCACCAGCACCCGGCCTGTCGTCGCCCGCAGCGGATACTCGGGGTCGGGCAGCTCGGCGGCATCCGTGTGATCGACAGCCACCAACCGCGCCCGGCCGTCGGCGTGGGCGAACCGCTCGGTGAACAGCCGCGGGCTGCCGGGGTGGGCGGTCTCGCCGGGCGCGCGAGCCGGACACGGCCAGTGCAGGGCCTCCCCCGCGTCGAGCCGGTCGTAGCTGATCCCGGAGTAGTCGGCCGGGCCGCCCGCCGAAGCCGCGCGCAGCTCGTCGAACACGGCACGCGGATCGGCGGGAAACCCAGCGGCGCCCAGCTCCGCGGCCAGCCCGGAGATCACCTCCAGGTCGGTGCGCACGCCCTCGGGTGGCCGCAGGGCACGGCGCCGCCGCAGCACCCTGCCCTCCAGGTTGGTCATCGTGCCCTCCTCCTCGGCCCACTGCGCCACGGGAAGCACGACGTCGGCAGCCATCGCCGTCTCGCCGGGCACGACGTCGGCGACCACGAGCAGGTCGAGCGCCGCGAGCCGCTCGGCCACCGCGTTCCCGTCGGGCGCGGAGACCAGCAGGTTCGAGCCGAACACGAGCATCGCGCGCGGGCCGTCGGGGCGCCCCAGCGCCGCGATCAGCTCCGTCGCGCTGCGTCCCGGTCCCGGTAGCGCGTCGGGCGCCACGCCCCACACGCCGGCGACGTGCTCCCGGGCGGCCGGGTCGCTGATCGAGCGGTAGCCGGGAAGCTGGTCGGACTTCTGGCCGTGCTCGCGCCCGCCCTGCCCGTTGCCCTGCCCCGTGATCGTCCCGAACCCCGAGCCCGGACGGCCCGGCAGGCCGAGCGCGAGCGCCAGGTTGATCCACGCGGTCACGGTGTCGACGCCGTGCGCATGCTGCTCCGCACCCCTGGCCGTGAGCACGTAGCGCCGCGACGTCGCGGCCAGCCAGGCCACGACCGTGCGCATGTCGGCTGCCGGCACCCCGCAGACCCGCTCGGCCCGCTCGGGCCACCACTGCGCGGCCACCCGCCAGGCGTCGTCGAAGCCCGAGGTCCGCTCGGCGAGGTAGCCGGTGTCGAGCCACCCGTCGGTGACGGCGGCATGCAGCATCCCCAGGGCCAGCACGAGATCGGTGCCGGGCACCGGCTGCAGGTGCAGCCCGCCGGACGCGATCGCCCGCTCGGCGGTGGGCGTGCGCCGTGGGTCGACGACCACGAGCCGCGCCCCGCCCAGGTGACCCATGAGCGGCGGCATCGTCTCCGCGACGTTCGCCCCGGCGAGCACCACGACCTCGGCGTCGTCCAGGTCGGTGACCGGGAACGGCAGCCCACGGTCGACGCCGAAGGCGCGGTTGCCCGCAGCGGCTGCCGAGGACATGCAGAACCGGCCGTTGTAGTCGATCTGCGACGTGCCCAGCGCCACCCGGGCGAACTTGCCCAGCAGATAGGACTTCTCGTTGGTCAGGCCGCCTGCGCCGAAGACCGCGACCGAGTCGGGGCCGTACTCGGCCCGCAGATCGGCGAGCCGCCGTCCCACGTACGCGAGTGCTCTGTCCCAGCCCACGGTCGCGAACTCGGCGGACCGTGACTCCCGCAGCAGCGGCGCCGTGAGCCGTTCCGGGTGGTTGAGCAGCGCGCCCGCCGTCCACCCCTTCTGGCAGAGCCCTCCACGGTTGGTCGGGAACTCGCGCGCGTCCACGTCGCCGGTGGGGCCGACCCACTGCCCGCACTGCAGCGCGCAGTACGGGCAGTGGGTGGCCACCCTCGTGGCCACTCCTGTCGATCCCCCCACGACCGGCAGAAGGCTCATACCCCGGCGTGCGCGAGTGGCGCGCTGGTGGTGGCCGGCGCGGCCGGACGCAGGTAGACGACGTACGTGACCGCCGTGCACACGACGTAGAAGGCCAGGAAGGACCAGAACGCGGGATCGCCGGACTTCGCGGTGAGGAACGACTCGCGGAACGCGAGGTTGATGAACAGCCCACCCATGGCGCCGATCGCGCCGACGATGCCGATCACCGCGCCCGAGATTCGCCGGGCCCGCAGCAGGGCCTCTTCCTCGTCGGCTCCGGCGGCGATCGCCGTGCCTGCCTGCCCGCGGAAGATCGCCGGGATCATCTTGTACGTCGAACCGTTGCCCAGCCCGCTGAACGCGAACAGCAGCACGAAACCGGCGGTGAACAGCCCGAGCGAGTGCATGGCCGAGGCCAGCAGAACCAGGCCGGCCGACACGGCCATCGCGATGAAGTTCCAGAACGTGATCCAGGCGCCCCCGTGGGCGTCGGCGAGCTTCCCGCCGTAGGGACGGATCACCGATCCGAGCAGCGGGCCGATGAACGTCACCGCCGCGGCCTGTAGCGGCGTGCGACCGAACTGGTTCTGCAGCACCAGCCCGAACGCGAAGCTGAAGCCGATGAACGAGCCGAACGTCCCGATGTAGAGCAGCGACATCACCCAGGTCTGGCGCTCCCGGATCGACTCCCGGAAGGCGCCGGTGTCGTTGCGCACCGACGTCAGGTTGTCCATGTTCAGCGCGGCGAGCACTGCGGCCACCACGATCAGCGGAATGTAGACGCCGAGCAGGATTCGAGGTGCGCCCGCACCCGCCGTTGCGATGATCAGCAGGCCGACGAGCTGGATCACCGGTACCCCGATGTTCCCGCCACCCGCGTTGAGCCCGAGCGCCCACCCTTTGCGGGCGTCGGGAAAGAAAGTGTTGATATTCGTCATCGACGATGCGAAGTTGCCCCCGCCGACCCCGGCGACGGCGGCTGCCACGAGGAAGGTCGAGAATGATGTGCCCGGATGCATGACGATCGCGGCGAAGATCGTGGGAATCAGCAGCAGCGCGGCACTGATGATCGTCCAGTTCCGGCCGCCGAAACGCGCGACGGCAAACGAGTAGGGCAGCCGCAACACCGACCCCACCAGCGTCGGCACCCCGACCAGGACGAACTTGCCCGCCGCGTCGATGCCGTACTCCGGGCCCATGAACAACACCAGCACCGACCAGATCGACCAAATCGAGAAACCGATGTGCTCGCTGACGATCGAGTACCACAGGTTCCGGTTGGCGATTCTCGACCCGACACGCTCCCAAAAGGCTGAATTCTCGGGCTCCCAATGATCGATCCACCGCCCAGCAAGCCCGAATCGGGCAGAATGTTCGTCAGGTGACGTCGTCACGCCAGGCCTCCGGGGGGCTCATCGAGGGGGTGTGGACGTCGCCGTCGAGCGGCGTGCGTGAAGGCGTCGCTGCCGTCGCAGCAACGCTAGGAAGAGCGCGTTACCGCCAATCGGTTCCGTGTGACATGAACGCAAAGCAGCGCTCACTGACCCCGGGCGCGGATGTGAGGCACAGTGCGTCTACCGACCGACGACCATGAACGGGTGCAGGTGCGCCCGGCGAAACCCCGGCGCCGCCACGTCAGATGGCGTATGGCCGCAGCCGTCACGGCCGCCACCGGCGCCGTTCTCTCGGGTTGCTCCTCGAGCGAGCCGACGGAGATCCAGCTTCCGCCGGTCACGAGCCCGTTGCACTCCGAACTCGTCGCGGGCGTGAGCGGGGCGGGGACCATGCCCCACCTGGAGGCGCTGCAGCGCATCGCCGACAACAACGGCGGCAACCGGGCCACCCCCGGACCGGGCTACGACGCGAGCGTCGACTACGTGGCGGGCGTGCTGCGGGACGCCGGGTTCGACGTGACCACGCCGACCTTCACGATGCGCCGCCGCGGTCAGGAGTTCACCGTCCGCAACGTGATCGCGCAGACGCGTACGGGTTCGCCCGACCACGTGGTGATGGCCGGAGCACACCTCGACTCCGTGCCGGAGGGCCCGGGGATCAACGACAACGCCACCGGCGTGGCCTCGCTCCTGGAGATCGGCACCCGGATGGGTGGATCCCCGCCGATCACCAACGCCGTGCGCTTCGGCTTCTGGGGCGCCGAGGAGATCGACCTGAACGGGTCCACTGCCTACGTTGAGGCGCTCACTCCGGCGGAGCGGGACGCGATCGCGCTCTACATCAACATCGACATGGCGGCCTCGCCGAACGCCGGCTACTTCGTGAACGGCGGAGCCGCAGGTCGCGGCAGCCGTTCAGGCCCGCCCGGTTCCGCCACCGTGGGGCGCGTGCTCATGGAGGAGCTCACCGCCAAGGGCGTCGCGGCGGAGCTCGTCCGCTTCGACCGCGGCTCGGATCACGTCCCGTTCGTCGAGGCGAACATCCCCACCGGCGGCGTCTACGCCGGCGACGGGGAGACCAAGACGCCCGAGCAGGCCGCGGCGTGGGGCGGCCAACCCGGGGTGGTCTTCGACGTCTGCTACCACCAGGCCTGCGACCGCGTCGATACGATCAACCGCACCGCGCTCGACGACTTCACCGACGCCATGGCGGGCACGATCATCCGGTTCGCCACCTCGCGGGAGGTGCTGACCCGCTGAGTGCGGATGATCAAAGCAGGGGCGCGACCAGCCGGGCCACCCGTTCCAGCCCGGCCAGTGTGCGGACCGACGCCTCCGGGTGCTGGGCGTGCAACGCGAGCCGGTGCAGCAGGGCACGCAACAACATCTGCGGCCACTCCGGCTGGTCGGCCCACCTCTGCAGGATGCCGTCGTCGGCACCGCCCCACGCCAGCGCGTCGACCACCACCACGGCGGCGGCCCACGCCTTCGGGCGCCAGCACGGGGTCAGCTCGATCAGCGCGGGTGTGCCGTCGTCGTCGAAGAGCACGGAGCCGAACAGCTCCGGGTGCACGATCTGCGGCTCGCTGCGAATGGGCGAGCGGTAGGGAGCCAGCCCGGTGAAGAGTTCACCGCCCGTGGTGGGGTCCAGCACGAGCCTGCGCTCGCCGAACGCCGCCGCTGCGGAACGCGTGAGCAGGTCGTCGCGGCCGTCGAGCAAGGCCGGTCGGGGCAGCGATGCCGTGGCCGCGTGCAGGCGACCGGCCACCTCGAGCACCGCGTCGTGCCGCGGCTCGATGGTGCCCGACACGAACCGGCAGGCGGCCCAGCCCGCCACGACCCACCGCCCGTCCGAGGAGCGGATCGGCCGAGCCAGGCGCAACCGCTCGACCTCGAGCCCGTCGAGCACGCGGGCCGACCAGGCGGCGACCGCGTTGTCCGGAACCGGCCTCACGAGGACGTCTCCGCAGTGCCACGCCCGCCGACCTGCCCAAACGACCGGCCGTGGTTCCTCGTTGCCCACTCCGAAGGCGGTGCGGACGTGCTGCGGAAGTACCGTCCCGGCCATCGCGGTCTGCGGAAGGACGGGGACTCCTGTCACGCTCCGCACGCTACCTGCGCCCCGTCCGTCATCGGGGCCGCCACGCGGAGGGGAAACGGACGTCGTGGCAGCGATGTCACGATCCCGGCCTACCCTCAGTCGCCGGAGTTAGAGGACCGCGAACCGCCGCCGCCATCCGACTTCTGGGACGACTTCCCGTTCTCGGACGACTTCGCCGACGAGGACCGCTTGCTCGTACCGGAGCCGCCGCCATCGTCGTCGGAGCCACTGCTGCGCGAGCTGCGACTCGATTCGCTGCGCTGATCCGACTTCCGATCCGACGACTTCCCCTGCGAACCCGACTCCTGGGACTGGGACTTCAGCCGCTGGGACTTGGACTGCGGAGACTTCGACGACGACTCCTTGCCGCTCCCACTCCGCCCCGACCGGTCGCTGTCACCGCCGCCGCTGGAGCGATCCGACTTCTGGGAGCCACCGGACTCCCCGCTGCTGCGCAAGGCTGCCGCGACCATCCCGAGCGCGGCCCGGGCCTTGCGCGCGTCGGAGGACGACCCTCCATCGCGAGCGCCACTCCCGTCCGAGCTGCGCGACGCCGACGGTCCGCCCCCTGACCTGCTTTCGCTCGAGGACTCGCCACCGCTGCGGTCCCCGCCGGACCGCTTCGTGCTGCCGCGCTCGCTGCTGGAACCGCTGTTTCCGTCGCGGTCGCCGTCGTCGCTGTCGTCGCGGCGCTCATCGTCCTGGTCGCCGCTGTCGTTCCGGTCGCCGGCACCGAGCAACCCACCGGACCGGCCGCTACTGCTGCGGTCACCGTCGTCGTCATCGCTGTCGCTCCGGCTGCTGCCGCCGAGCAAGCCAGCGGACCGGCCGCTGCTCCGTTCCCCTCCGGAGTCACTGCGGTCGTCGTCGTTACTACGGTCGTCATTGCTGCGGTCATTGTTGCGGTCGTCGTCAGAGCCGTCGCCGTCGTCGCCACCGTTGCGTGAGACGACGCCGAGCAGGCCGCCCGAGCGGTTGCCGCCGCTCCGCTCGGTGCTGCTGCTCCGGTCGCTGTCGCTCCCGTCCTCGCCGCCGTTCCTGTCCTCGCTGTCGCTCCGGTCGCCGAGACCGAGCAGCCCACCGGAGCGGTTACCGCTGCTCCGGTTGCTGTCGTCGCGATCGCTGCCGCTGCGGTCGTCGCTGCTGCCGCCGGATCGATCGCCACCGGATCGCCCCGCGTCGGAGCCGCCTCCCCCGGCACCGTCGACCACCTGGCTGACCCGCCGGATCAGGCCGCTGCCGCGCTCGCCGCCGGCCGAGGAGCCGCCGTTCCCGCTGTCCTCCCGAGCTTCGCCGCTCCGGCTCCCGCTGCTGTCGCGGCCGTCCCCGGCGCCGGCGTCCTCGGCACGACTGCCGCCCCCGGCCAGCACGCCGCCGACAGAGCCGACCACGTCACCCACCACGCCGGAGCGAGTGCCGCTGTCGCCACCCGACGACCCCGAACCCCCACGAGCCCGATCGTCCTCGGCACGGTCGGACCCGCTGTCTTCCCGGTCGGCGGCATCCCGACCGGAATCGGCGCGGCCTGCATCGTCGGCCCGAGCCCCGCCCCCGCCGAGCACACCGCCGACCGAGCCGACCACCTCACTCACAACACCACCCGCGACCGACTGCGCACCACCGTCCCCGCCGCCGGCACGATCGGTGCCATTGCCGCCGCGACTGCGCGATGCGTCCGCGGCAGGTCCCCCACCACGCGAATCGCCGCCGCGACCCGGCCTGGCACTGTCGCGGGGGCCGTCGCCGCCGGTCACCAGATCCACCACCGTGCCGCCGACCTGGGCCAGCGAGCTCGATCCACCAGCCGGCTCCCGGGGGACACGGTCGCCACCCGCGGACCGGCGGTCCGGGTCGTGGCTGTACTTCACCGCGTCGTCGCCAGGCCCACGCGGGTCGGGCGGGCCGCCGGTGTAGATGTCCTGTCGTTCCCGCTGTTGCCGCTCCTCACGGGCGAGCACGTCGGGCCTGCTGGGGGCCGCGCTCCGCTTCCGCTCGTCGCGCTCGTCGCGCTCGTCGCTGCGGCGGTCGGCCCGGATGGCCTCGAGAACCTGGTTGCTCACCGCCGCCGTCTCCTGGCCGTCGTCGGGCAACGGCGTGCGCACGGCGCTCTTCACGCCTCGCTCGAGGTTCTCCAATTCCTCGCGCTTCGCGTCGCGCTGGCGCAGGCGCAGGTCCCGCTGCTCATCGAGCGCTGCGAGCACCAATGCCTGCTCGGGCGAGCGCCGTGGGTCGGTCGGAGCGTCCTCCAAGGCCCTCTCGACGGCCTCGAGGTGCTGCTCGGTGACCTCCAGGTCGCCCTTCGTGCGGTCGAGCGAGCGGTAGGTGTCGATCTGGGACTGGAGCGTGGCCTTGCGGCGCTCGAGCAGCGCCTTGCGATCCCGCAGCGCAAGGACGGGGGCGGGGGGCACGGTCGCCTGGAGCTCCTGCGGCTGCCGGCTCCAGGCCTCCTCGGTCTGGGCGATGGTGTCGAGCTGCCGGTTCAGCGAGGTCAGGGTGACCTGGGCGCGGGCCGCCCACTCGGCCTCCGACTCCGGCCCGGGTACCGGCACGGACGTCGGAAGGGAGCCGACCGGCTCCGAAGCCGTGACGGCGTAGCCGCCGGCCAGGATCCCGGCGACCCCCAGCACCGCCACGGCCCGCCGCCTGCGCGTCGGCGGTCCGGCCGATTCGGTGCTGCGGCCCCTTCCGGCCAGCACCCGCGCGATGCCGCTGCGCCGCCACGTGCCGTGCGTCGGGTCGGCGGTCGCGGGGACCACCTCGACGTGGACGGCGCGCGGGGGCGCGTCAGCGCGGGGCTGCTCGTCGGCGGGTTCGATGAGCCATGGCAAGGTCTCCGCGAGACGCGAGCTCTGCTCGGACCGTAGCGACGCTGCCCGCCTGGCCTGCCGAGCAGCGGAGCGGTGCGCTGCTGAGCAGTAACGCCGGGCAGGACGCCCCGGAATGTCCTCGATCGCGATGTCGCACCCGGGCAGGGCGCAGAGTCTCGCGTTGTCGTCCACCAGTGCGACCCCCATCGCTGGATCGACGGGCGGCGCACCTCAGCCCGGCGCCGCTCCGTCAGGCCACCGTTGGCGCACGCTCGCGCACCCCACGCCGCGGCACCGCAGGATCCGCCTTGATCATTTCAAGATCGGCACGGTACCGGGGAAGTCGATCTTTTGTCACTGCTCCATCCGGCGCTCAGCGCCAGCGAGTAGTCACTCTCCGTAGCTCACGGCCCATCAGTCACAAAGCCGGCCCGAAACGACTGCGGCACCCGGGGCAATGCCCCGGGTGCCGCAGTCACGATCTGTGGACGAACAGCCCGATCAGTACGTCGGGAGCGAGGGGTCGACCTGCTTGATCCACGCCAGCACACCGCCGCCGACGTGCACGGCGTCCTTGAAGCCCGCCTTGTGCAGCGCGGCCAGCGACTCGGCGGACCGGGCACCCGACTTGCAGTGCAGCACCACCGGCTTGTCCTGCGGGATCTCCGACAGGGCCTCCCCCGACAGGATCCTGTCCTTCGGGATGAGCTTGGCGCCCGGAATGCTGACGATCTCGTACTCGTTCTGCTCACGGACGTCGATCAGCGCGAAGTCCTTGCCCGCGTCGATCATCTCCTTGAGCTCGAGCGCCGTGATCGTGTTGCCCGCCGCGGCCGACTGCGCGTCGTCGGACACCACGCCGCAGAACGCGTCGTAGTCGATGAGCTCGGTGATCTTCGGGGAGTTCGGGTCCTTGCGGATCTTGATGGTGCGGTAGCTCATCTCGAGGGCGTCGTACACCATCAGGCGCCCGAGCAGGGGCTCGCCGATACCGGTGATCAGCTTGATGGCCTCGTTGACCATGATCGAGCCGATCGACGCGCACAGCACGCCCAGCACGCCACCCTCGGCGCACGAGGGCACCATTCCGGGCGGCGGGGGCTCGGGGTAGAGGTCGCGGTAGTTCAGGCCCTTGCCGTTCGGGGCGTCATCCCAGAACACCGAAGCCTGGCCCTCGAAGCGGAAGATCGAGCCCCACACGTACGGCTTGCCGAGCAGCACCGCGGCGTCGTTGACCAGGTACCGGGTGGCGAAGTTGTCGGTGCCGTCGAGGATGAGGTCGTAGTCGCGGAAGATGTCGAGCGCGTTCGACGATTCGAGCCGCGTCTCGTGCAGCCGCACCTCGACGAACGGGTTGATCTCCTTGATGGAGTCGCGCGCCGACTCGCCCTTCGAGCGGCCGACGTCGGACTGGCCGTGGATGACCTGGCGCTGCAGGTTCGACTCGTCGACCACGTCGAACTCGACGATGCCGAGCGTGCCCACACCTGCCGCGGCCAGGTACAGCAGCGCGGGGCTGCCGAGCCCACCGGCCCCGATCACCAGGACCTTCGCGTTCTTCAGCCGCTTCTGACCGGCCATCCCGACATCCGGGATGATGAGGTGGCGGCTGTAGCGCTCCACCTCCTCCTTGGTCAGCTCGGCGGCCGGCTCAACGAGCGGCGGAAGCGCCATGGTTCGAACTCCTCGGTTCGGTCGTCGTGCGTCAGCGGTGGTTCCCGTCCTGTGACAACGTCACGACCGGGTGCTGTCTTCCCGGTGTCCAGCCTGCCACCGACCGGCCTCTACCGCGTCCCACATGCCCGCAACGGCCTGGGCCACAGCGTCCGGAGCCTCGATCTGCGCGACGTGGCCGACGCCGGGGAGCATCAACAACCGCGATCCCCGCATGACAGACACCGTGCGACGGGCGAGCCGGGGCGCCATGAGCTTGTCCCGATCGCCCCACACCACCAGCGTCGGCGCCTGCACCCGGGCCGCCCTCGCCCACAGCGACTCGCCGTACAGCCAGCTCGCCACCATCGCCTTCCCGGTGAGCTCCGTGGCCTCCTTCGCCCACTCCAGGCGGGCACGCGCCTCGAACTCCTCGGCGGCCTCGGCGAGCCGGTGCTCCGACGCCGCGCTCGGGTCGCCGAAGCACAACCGGACCATCTGCTCGGCACGGTCGCGGGCGTTCGGCACCGTCATTCCCGCCCTGGCCCATCTGCCGATCCCCGGCAGCAGCGCGAGCAGCATCCGGGGGTCCGAGACCCGCCGCGGGTCGGGCCTGCGGTCCGGCATCGCCGGAGAGATCAGGGTGAGCGTGCGGACGAGCTCCGGGCGCCGCGCCGCGACGGTGAGCGCGATGGCACCACCGAAGGAGTTGCCGAGCAGGTGGACCGGACGGCCACGCCCGGCCAGGAAGCACAGCAGCGCGTCGGCATGGCCTGCCGGGGTGTAGTCGCGCGAGGCGAGCGGGCGGGACAGCCCGAATCCGGGCAGGTCGACGGCGGTGCCGGCGGCCCGGGTGCGCAGGAGGCCCGCGACGTCCGTCCAGTTGGTGGCCGAACCGGAGAGCCCGTGGACGTACACGGCGTCGACGTCGTCAGGGCCCGGCGTCTCGCGCACGTGCAGTGTCACGCCGCCGGATGTGACTTCGCGGCCCGGCCACGGCCGCCGTAGCGGATCCCGCGCGGGCATCGTGGCGGGGTCGGCCAGCGGGAGTCCGTCCGGGACCACCCGGGCGGGGGTCGCCCGGGTAACGAGCGGGCGAACAAGTGCGTACACGGCGGAGGACACCAGTCGAGCAATACCTGACGCGCCCCGCCGTGACCACCCCAGAGAAGGACGGCTCCACCGGCGAGGGGCACAGAACAGCCCGGGTGCCATACCCCCCGCTGGTATTTTCGGATCAGTGGCGCTACCCAATCGGCCCCCAGCCGTTGTACGGACGTAAGCGAGGGGAGGCGGCGGATGAACGCAGCGTTGCGGCTGTCGGGCTACACGGCAGTGCTGGCGCTGGTCTTCGCGGCGGCATGGGGCGTCGGCGCGGCCGTGGGCGCGCCCGCCATCGCACCCCCGCCCGCGGCTCCCGTGGCATCTGCCGTTCCCCACGACGGCATGGGAGCCGGCTCCGCCGACGACGGACATGCCCACCGGCACGGCGCCGATGAGGTCGACTCCGCAGGCCTCGTGGCGACGGCGGCCGGCTACACGTTCGTCCCCAAGCTCACGACCTATCGGCCCGGGGTGCCCGCGGAGCTCGCCTTCACGATCACCGGTTCGGACCGCAGGCCCGTCACCAGGTTCGACGTCGAGCACGAGAAGCAGATGCACCTCATCCTCGTGCGTCGCGACAGCGCCTGGTTCCAGCACCTGCACCCCACGCTCGCCCCCGACGGGGTCTGGCGCGTGCCGCTGATACTCCCCGTGCCCGGGATCTACCGCGTGTACGCCGACTTCGTCCCCACCGGCGGCCCCCCGCTCGTGCTCGGCACCGACATGTTCGCGCCGGGCGACTTCGACCCGGTCTCCTTCCCGCCGTCCCGGGTAGCGCAGGTGGGCGACTACCAGGTGCGTCTCGACGGCGAGCTCATCCCCGGCAGCCCGTCGCAGATCTTCGCCACGGTCAGCCGGGACGGCGCCGCCGTCACCGACCTCGAGCCCTACCTGGGTGCCTTCGGCCACCTCGTCGCCCTGCGCCAGAGCGACCTCACGTACCTGCACGTCCATCCCGACGCCGCCACCCCGGCTCCCACCGACCGCTCCGGACCGGGCATCGCCTTCACGACCGAGGTGCCCTCGGCGGGCACCTACCGGCTCTTCCTGGACTTCCGGCACGCAGGCACCGTCCGCACCGTGGAGTTCACCGTCATGACGAGGGATGTGCCGTGAGCGAGCTCTCGACACAGCCCCCGCCGGCGCAGCGAGGAACTGCGATGAGTGCCACCGCGGAGGACGCGGCCGCCGTCGCAGCTCCTGCCGAGATCCGCAGGATCGAGCTGAGCATCGGGGGCATGACCTGCGCGTCCTGCGCCAACCGGGTGGAGCGCAAGCTCAACAAGCTCGACGGTGTCACGGCGTCGGTCAACTACGCCACGGAGAAGGCCCGCATCGACTACCCGGCCGGGCTGGAGACCGCCCAGCTGGTGGCGCAGGTGGAGGCGGCCGGCTACACCGCGCGGCTTCCCTCTCCGGCGTCCGAGCCCGGCGCACGGCCGGCGGAGGGCACCGACCCGGCGCGCGCGCTGCGCCGGCGGCTGGTGCTGTGCACGGTCCTCGCCGTACCCGTGATCGCGCTCTCGATGGTGCCGGCGCTGCAGTTCACCTACTGGCAGTGGATCTCGCTGACGCTCGCCGCGCCGGTCGTGGCCTGGGGTGCGTGGCCCTTCCACCGCGCGGCCCTGGCGAACCTGCGCCACGGCGCCGCCACGATGGACACGCTCGTGTCGGTGGGCACGCTCGCCGCGCTGGGCTGGTCCGTGTACGCGTTGCTGTTCGGCACGGCGGGCGTGCCGGGTATGACCCACCCGTTCACGCTCACCATCGCGCCTGGCGGCGGGACCGGTGCGATCTACCTCGAAGTCGCCGCGGGGGTCACCACCTTCATCCTCGCCGGGCGCTACATCGAGGCCCGTTCCAAGCGCCGGGCGGGGGCCGCCCTGCGGGCGCTGCTCGATCTGGGTGCGAAGGACGTCGCCGTGCTCCGGGCCGGGTCCGAGGTTCGCGTCCTGATCGACCGGCTCGCCGTCGGCGACCGCTTCGTCGTACGGCCGGGAGAGACGATCGCCACGGACGGCGCGGTGGAGGACGGCAGCTCCGCCGTCGACGCCTCGATGGTCACCGGGGAGTCCGGGCCGGTCGAGGTGCGGCCCGGCGACACCGTGATCGGCGGCTGCGTCAACTCCGGGGGCCGGCTCGTCGTGCGGGCCACGCGCGTAGGCGCCGACACCCAGCTGGCGAGGATGGCCCGGCTCGTCGAGGACGCGCAGAACGGCAAGGCGGAGATGCAGCGCCTCGCCGACCGTGTCTCCGGGTACTTCGTTCCGGTCGTGATCGCCATCGCCGCGGCGACGCTGGGGTTCTGGCTGGGCACGGGCGGCGGCACAGCGGCCGCACTCACCGCAGCGGTCGCCGTACTGATCATCGCCTGCCCCTGCGCGCTGGGGTTGGCCACGCCGACGGCGCTGCTGGTCGGCACCGGCCGTGGCGCGCAGCTCGGCATCCTCATCAAGGGCCCGGAGGTGCTGGAGTCGACCCGCCGCGTCGACACCGTGCTGCTGGACAAGACCGGCACGGTCACCACCGGCGTCATGGAGGTGCACGCGGTACGCACCACGGACGGCGTGGACGCCGACACCGCACTGCGTCTCGCCGGGGCGGTCGAGGCCGCCTCCGAGCACCCGATCGGCCGGGCGATCGCCGCGGCCGCCGAGGCCGCCACCGGAGCACTCCCCGGAGTGGCCGAGTTCGACAGCCTTCCCGGGCTCGGCGTCCGCGGCGTGGTCGCCGAGCTCGTCACCGGGGACACGGCGGAGGAGGTGGTGGCGCACGCGGTGCTCGTCGGCAGGCCGTCGCTGCTCGCGGAGCACGACATCGCGCTGCCTGCGGACCTCGTGACGGCTCAGGAGGCTGCCGAGGCCGAGGGCCACACGGCCGTCGCGGTGGCCTGGGACGGCGTCGCGCGGGCACTGGTCCTCGTCGGCGACGCGGTCCGGCCCACCAGCGCGGACGCGGTGCGCGGACTGCAGAAGCTGGGGCTCGCGGTGATGTTGGTCAGCGGCGACAACACGGCCGTTGCCCTGGCCGTGGCAGCCGAGGTGGGCATCGAGGCCGATGCGGTGATCGCCGAGGTGGCGCCCGAGGACAAGACCGCGGTAGTGCAACGGCTGCGAGGCGAGGGCAAGGTGGTCGCCATGGTCGGCGACGGCGTCAATGATGCGGCCGCGCTGGCCGCCGCCGACCTCGGACTCGCCATGGGCACCGGCACCGATGTGGCGATCGAGGCGAGCGACCTCACCCTTGTGCGCGGCGACCTGTTGGCCGCCGTCGACGCGATCCGGCTGGCCCGGAGCACGCTCGCGGTGATCAAGGGCAACCTCTTCTGGGCGTTCGCCTACAACGTCGCAGCGCTGCCGCTGGCTGCGGCCGGATTGCTCAATCCGATGATCGCGGGTGCCACGATGGCGTTCAGCTCTGTGTTCGTGGTGACCAACAGCCTTCGGTTGCGTAGTTTTCTGCCTACCCACCGGTAGGGTGTGCACTCCGCCCAGCAGGGTGGACGAACGGAGGGGATCCGCATGTCCGAGACGTCGGCGCCGGTGCAGCGCGGTAGCCGGTTGTCCCGCACAGCCCGGCGGGCCCAGTTACTGGTGGCCGCCCGCGACGTGTTCGCCGCCCACGGCTACCACGCCGCAGCGATGGACGACATCGCCGAGCGGGCCGGCGTCAGCAAGCCGGTGCTCTACCAGCATTTCCCCGGCAAACTCGAGCTCTACCGTGCGCTGCTCACCACGTACGCCGACGAGTTGGTCGACCGCGTGCAGCAGGCCATCGGGGGCACCACCGACAACCAGGAGCGCGTCGACGCCGCGGTCGCCGCGTACTTCGACTTCGTGGCGGGCGAGGGCCAGGCCTACCGTCTGATCTTCGAGTCCGACCTGCGCGGCGAGCCGGAGGCCGCGGCGGTGGTGGAGACCGCCCTCACCCGCTGCATCGACATCGTGGCCGAAGCCGTCACCACCGACGCCGGGCTCGACACACCCCGCGCCCGCATGCTGGCCGTGGGCCTCGTCGGACTGAGCCAGGTGGCGGCCCAGTACTGGCTCGACTCCGACCAGGCAGTGCCGCGTGACGAGGCCGTCGCGCTGATGTCCAGCCTGGCCTGGCGCGGCCTCGCAGGCTTCCCACTGGTACAGAGCTGACCCCTGGGCGCCCGCCCCGGGGGCAGCCCATGATCGACATTTCGGACCCGGCAGCGGCCCATGCTGCCGTCCGCGACCCCAAAGCGATGATCATGCCTGCGGCCTCGTGCTCCGCCGGTCCCGTACGCCCATCGCCGTCTCCATGATCAACGACTCGGGCCCGGCAGCCGCGTAGAGCCCGGTCCTCGGTCCCGAAACAGTGATCACGTAGCCGCGCCCATGAACCGGATGGCGCGGACCCATGATCACCGCTTTGGGACCGGCAGCGGCGCAGGGCGCGGCTCGCGGCGCCGAACCGGCGATCATCCCGGCGGCCCCGCGGCTGACCTCCCCCTGAGGGCGCTCGCGTGCCCATGATCGACACTTCGGGCCCGGCAGCGGCCCATGCTGCCGTCCGCGACCCCGAAGCGATGATCACCCACCGAAGCCGCGCCGCCCGCCGGCCCCGGGGACCCGGGACTCCCCATGATCAACGATTCGGACCCGGCAACGGCGCACCGCACGGTCCTCGGCACCAGAACGATGATCACGGAGCCGTGTGCCTGGCCAGCTGGTTGGCCGTCCCGAGGGGCTCCAGCGCCCATGATCGACACTTCGGGCCCGGCAGCGGCACATGGTGCCGTCTGCGGTCCCGAAGCGGTGATCAACCCGGCGACCTCGCCCTCCGCCCGGCCCCGCACCTCGGAACCGCGAGCCGCCCGTTCCGATTGCGCGAGTCGCCCACCCTCCGTGCGGGAATCGCCCCCCGGGCCCGCGAGCCGCCGGCCTTCCGCGCCCGAATCGTCCGCGCCGAGCCTGTGAGCCGCCCGCTCCCGTGCGCGAGTCATCCTCGGGTCCGCGAGTCGCCCGTTTCCCGTGCCGAGCCGCCCCCGGCCCCCCGAGTCGCCCGCTTCCGGACGCGAGTCGCCCCAGCGCCGCGAGTCGCCCGCCCGGCACGCCCTCGTCCGTTCAGTGCCGGGCGATCACGCGGTCGATGAGGCCGTAGTCGGCTGCCTCCCGCGCGGTGAACCATCGGTCACGGTCGAAGTCCGCCTCGACCCTCTCGAGGGCCTGGCCGCTGTGCCGGGCGGTGAGTTCGGCGATCCGGCGCTTGAGGACGGTCAGCATCCCGGCCCGGATCACGATGTCGGACTCGGTGCCGCCCGCGCCGCTCGACGGCTGGTGCATCATCACGTCGGCGTGCGGAAGGGCGAGGCGCTTGCCGGGTGCGCCCGCGGTGAGCAGGAACTGTCCCATCGAGGCGGCCATGCCCGTGGCCACAGTGGACACGTCGGGCTCGATGGCGTGCATCGTGTCGTAGACCGCCAGGCCGGCGAAGACCGAGCCTCCTGGCGAGTTGATGTAGAGCGTGATGTCCTCGGTCGGGTCCTCGGCGGCGAGCAGCAGGAGCTGAGCGACGACCCTCGTGGCGACCGCGTCGTCGATCTCGCCGCGGAGCAACACGATCCGCTCTTGCAGAAGCCGGTCGTACACCGAGTCGTCGAGGGTGAGAGCTCCGTTCGAAGTGGTCATGGCGGCGGACGCTAACGGCGACGCTCGGTCCCTAGACCGTTTCTTCACGGCGGGCGAAAACCTTCGCCCACAGCGAACACGCTGGTGAACACGGTGCGACGGCTCAGCGGGTGGCCGGCACCGCCCCTGCCGCCAGTGCCCTGATCCGTCCGGCCACGCCTGCGGCCCGCTCCACGGGAAGCATGTGGCCCGCCTCGGGGAAGATCGTCAGCCCGGCCGAAGGCAGCGCGGACGCTATGCGCCGGGTGGCCGCCACCGGTGTGAGCCGGTCGCGGGACCCCACGAGCACCGCCGTCGGGATCGGCGCGAACGCCTCCAGCGCGGCGTCCCGCTCGTGAGCCTCCAGGGTGGGCCGGAAGCCGGACATCGTGAGTGGACGGCAGGCCGCAATCATCTCGCTGGTGATCCGCCGCGCCTCCGGGCTCGCGTCGGGCCCCAGCAGCAGCCGGCGCAGCGCGGGCGCGAGGAGCCGGCGGTAGCCCAGCCGGGGCCGCGTGCACCACGGGCGTGACGCGTACAGCCGCTCCTCCAGCGGGCGCCACAACGTCCTCGCCGGCGCTGGAATGCCGGGAACACGGCCGGCCAGACCACCGCTGGCGGTGGACACCAGCGCGATCCCGGCAGCGCGTTCCACAATGGACGGATGCCGCTCGGCCAGCGCCATCAGCGTCATACCGCCCATCGAGTGGCCTGCGAGCACCAGCGGGCCGTCCGGTGCGACCGCGGCGATCACGGCGGCGAGGTCGTCGGCGAGCTGCTCGATGGTCATCGAAGCCGGGTCCACAGCCGCGGACCATCCGTGGCCCCGGTGGTCGTAGCGGACGACCCGGACCGGGCCGCGCTCCTGGACCAGCAAGCGGGCAACCGGTCCCCACAGGCGGACGTCCAGCGTCCAACCGTGGGCGAGAACGATGGAGACCGGCGCGTCGGCCGGCCCGTCGAGCTCGACGTTCAGGACCGCGCCGTCGGCTGCCGGTACGGATCGCCGTATGGACATCAGATGAGATGCGCCTTCCGCCAGAGAGCTTCCGTAGGCCCTCCGATGATGCCCTGCTCACGCAGGAACGGCACCAGTTTGCGGGCTGACCAGCGCAGCATCGCCTGATGGTGTGGGTTCTGCAGGGCGACTTCGTGCCCGGCGTCCGGGTCGACTCCCACGGACCGGAAGACGTCGCGGTGGACGAGGTTGCGGGCGACGACGAACGCGACGCGGGCGGAGAGGTAACGGGCAAGGGCGCGCTGCGGGGCGTTCGTATGCGGCATGATCCGCATGAGCTCCTCACGGGCGTAGCGCACGTGCCGCGCCTCCTCCGTCACATGGATCTTGTTGACCATCCGGGTCAGCGGCTGCACCGTGTCGTCGCGCATGGCCTCGCGTTGCAGCTGGTCGAGGATCTCTTCGACGAACAACGTGCCGGCGAACATCGCGGGCCCCGTGGCGACCGTCTTGAACAGCCTGCCGAGCTCGTGGGTGAGGCGGCGGGGCGCGTAGTCGGGCACGCCGTAGCGCTCGGCCATCTTCGCGAACATCACGGAGTGCCTGCACTCGTCGGCGATCTCGACGAGCGCGTACTGGATGTGCCGGCGGCGCGGGTCGCGGTCGTAGGAGTACCGCAGGAGCATCTGCATGAGGATCATCTCGAACCAGATGCCGATGCGGGCGATGCTGCACAGCTCGTGTACCGAGAGGGTGCGTCGCTGCTCCTCGCTGAGGCCGTCCCACAGCTCGGTGCCGTAGAGCGACACGCGGTGCGGCGGGATGCCCCACGCTCCGTCGACGAGCGGGGCATCCCAGTCGATGTCGATGCCCGGCTCGTACGAGTGGTCCAGTGACGAGCGGAGCAACCGCTCGGCGGTGGCCTCCCGGTCGCTGCGGGCTTTCACGTTCACGACGCGCTCCTCTCGGTGGCCGGGGCGGTGGTGTCGGTGCTGGTGGCGGGAACGTTCACGCGGCCGGTCAGTCTGCGCACGAGGCCCGCGGCGGCCGGTGAGCTGTCGAAGTGGCCCGCGGCGGCACGCCTGCGGATGCGCCGGGCGACGGCGGACCCGAGGAGGCCCGGCAGGTGCCGCCCCACCCACAGCTCGACGGCCCCACCGGGGGTGCATGCGGTCTCCCGGCGCGGCCTGGCCGCGGTGAGCGCCCGCAGCACGGTGGCCACGACGTCCTCGACCTCTTCGCGGCGCACCTGACCCTCCAGCGCCAGGCCGACCTGCCTGCCCGCGTCGTGGATCGGGGTGCGGACGTAGCCGGGGCAGACGGTGGTGACGTGCAGGTCGGTGCCGTACTCGAGCCGCAGCGCGTCGGCGTAGGCCGTCATCCCCCGCTTGGCCACGCTGTAGGCGGACACGAACGGCAGCGTCAGGTAGGCCAGCTCGCTGGCGACGAAGACGACCCGGCCCTTGCGGCCGCCACGTGTGGCGCGCCCGTCGAGCAGAGCGGGCAGCGCGGCCGCGGTGACGCGCCAGGCGCCGAGCAGGTTGACGTCGATCACCCGGAGGGCGTCGGGGACGAGGGACGCGCCCGCGTCGTTCGGTGTGCCGATGCCGGCGAAGTGCACCACGGCGTCGAGGCCGCCGAGTCGTTGCGCGGCCTCTGCGACGGCTCGCGAGACAGCGGCGTCGTCGGTGATGTCGCAGGCGATGGTGTGCTCGTCGCCGATCACGTCGAGCCCGACGACCTGCACGCCCCGCTCGCGCAATCGGGCGACCGCCGGGGAGGCCAGGCCCCCCGCGGCACCGGTGACGATCACCCGGTTGCCTGCGCCGATACCCGGCCCCGTGCTCGCTGACGTCCCGGTAGCGGCCATCGTGCCCCCTCGACGGTTGCTGTTACCGGCGGTAACTGTTACCACTGGTACGGTGCCTCGCGACGAGCCCGCTGTCAAGCGCGCACCCCGGCCGGACCGGCAGCTGCGCCGTGCCGAACGACGTGCGGAGATGGTCGCGGCGGCGATCGACGCCGTCCGCACGCTCGGCCCCGGCGTCTCCGTAGCCGAGATCGCCGCACAGGCCGGAATCACGAAACCCGTGCTCTACCGGCACTTCACCGATCGTGCCGACCTACAGCGCGCCGTCGGCCAGGAGGCGGCCGCGCGCCTGATGGCACGGATGGCCCCGGAGCTGGACCCGGAGCGCGAGCCCGTCGAGCTCATCCGCGGGGTCGTCG
The DNA here is from genome assembly GCF_039534065.1 of Pseudonocardia yunnanensis. Classification (NCBI taxonomy): domain Bacteria; kingdom Bacillati; phylum Actinomycetota; class Actinomycetes; order Pseudonocardiales; family Pseudonocardiaceae; genus Pseudonocardia; species Pseudonocardia yunnanensis. The sequence goes on from NZ_BAAAUS010000008.1 coordinate 151,191, forward strand.
ACGCGTTCCTCGCCGGCATCGAGGACGAGCCCGAGCTCTGGCGCTTCGTCGTGCATCACCCGATCGAACGGGCACCGGGCGCCGAGGTCGTCGACGACGCGCGTGAACAGATCGCGCGGATGCTGACCGCGCTCCTCGGGGAGCGGCTGCGCGGCCTCGGCCTGGATTCCGGTGGGGCGGAGGCGTGGGCGCAGGGCCTCGTGGGGATGGTGCAGAGCGCAGGGGACTGGTGGCTCGAGCGGCGCACGATGAGCAGGCACGCCCTCACCGACTACCTGACCACCCTGATCTGGGGTGGGGTGTCCGGCGTGCTCGGCGCGGCGTCCGACGCGCCGTCGGCACTTCGGCTGATCCCTCGCGCGAACGACGAACGCGGTCAAGGAGGACGCCGTGGCTGACGATCACGACGAGGGCTACCGCGGGCCCGCGATACTCAGCGTCGACGGGCGCGACCTGCCGGTGCAGGTGGTGCTCGACGCTCGGCACGAGCCGCAGGACGGCCGCCTGCACTGGTTCGGACGGGCCGTGCTCGACGCCGCGGCAGGCCCTGAGCTGCACAGAGCACTCACCACGGCGACGAGCCGCATCGAACTGCGTGTCGGGGACGAGCGCCGGGCGTCAGCCAGGATCGGCGACGTCGATCCGTGGGGTCGCTACCGGGTGACGGGGCTGGGCACTCCCCCGTTTCCGCTCGACGAGCCGCCCCTCGACGAGGACTGACTCGGCCGCGAGCCCGACGTGGAGCACGCGGCCGGTCACGACGGCTCAGCCGATCGCGAAGCCCACGCGCCCGGCGGTGGCGGGCGCGATCTCGACGTAGGCGATCTGTGAGGAGCGCACCAGGTAGCGGCGGCCCTTGTCGTCGACGAGTCGCAGGAGCCCGTCGTCACTCTTCAGCGCATCGTCGACCAGAGCCTGGACCTCGTCCGGCGTCTGGTCGCTGGACACCACGAGCTCGCGCGCGCTCTCCGCGATGCCGATCTTGACCTCCACCGGTTGACCTCCTGGTCACGTTGTCGAACTGGCCTGGCCAAGGCTAGTGCAGCAATCGGGCACGAGCCGCCACGGGCGCTCCGCCCTCGGCGAACGAGGGCGGAGGACGCTAGTTCAGCCCGAGCTTGGCCATGCGCTTGCCGTGGTTGAACTGCAGCCGCCGCAGCAGGGCGGCGAGCCCGGAGAGATCACCGGAGCCGGTGACGATGAACTCGGCGAGCTCGTCGCGTTCGGCGACGATGCTCTGCGCCTGTGTGACGGCCTCCCCGAGCAACCGCCGGCCCCAGAGGGCGAGCCGGTCGTGCACCTGCCTGCTGCTCGCGCACGCCGCCCTGACCTCGCGCTCGGCGAACGCGCTGTGCCCGGTGTCGGCCAGGACCTGCTGCACCAACTCCCCCGTTGGTCCGGGGAGCCAGCCGCCGATCTCGCGGTAGAAGTCGGCCGCGAGCCCGTCGCCGAGGTAGGCCTTCACCAACGACTCGAGCCACGTGCGGGGCGCGGTGGACGCATGGTAGGCGTCCCACTGCGCCACGAAGGGCCGCATGGCGTCCTCGATCGGCACGTCGAGCCCGTGTAGATGCTCCTCGAGCATCCGGAAGTGCCCGATCTCCGCGGCCGCCATGGCCGACAGCGCGGCCCGCCCACTGAGCGTCGGCGCGGTGCGGGCGTCCTCGGCCAACCGGTCGAACGCGGAGAGCTCGCCGTAGGCCAGCACGCCGAGCAGGTCGATCGTCGCCTGGCCCGCTCCGGCGGGTTCCGTCGCCCGCGCAGTCACCATGCGCTGAGCCTAGAGGTCAAGCGACTCCATCGGGCGGTGTACGTCACCGTTACCGGTCGGCGCGCCGGACTGCCCCCCGCGACGGGTACCCGGTAAGATGTCAGCAGCGCAGCGCCCAGATGGGGTGCGCGTCTAGCCGCGGCCCACCGACCGCAGCTCCCATTTCACGGGGAGCAGCAGCGGAGCCGCAACGACCTGGTGCGTGCAGCGCCTCGTCGGTTCTCCCGTCAGTGCGCGCTGTGATCCGCACGGAACAACGCAGCCGACGGTCGATGAGCCGGCCCCGGCTTCTGTGCGCGGAGAGAGGCGATCATCCTGACCGTTCAGAACGACACATCCAGCGAGTCCCCCGAGACCGCAGACAGTTCCACAGAAGCCGCCGCCGTCGACGAGGTCGTCGACGCGCACCCGCTCAGGGCCGGCGCGCCCGTTCGGTCCGACTCCCCCACGTTCGCCGAGCTCGGGGTGCGCCCGGAGATCGTGCGAGCGCTGGCCGAGGCCGGCATCGAGCGCACGTTCGCCATCCAGGAGCTCACGCTTCCGCTCGCGCTGGCAGGCGACGACATCATCGGCCAGGCCCGCACCGGTATGGGCAAGACGCTCGGATTCGGAGTTCCGCTCCTGCAGCGCCTCGTCCCGCCTGCGGAGCAGCCCGCGGCCGACGCCGACGGAGAGGCCGCCGACCGCACGAAGGACGTGCCCCAAGCGCTTGTCGTGGTGCCGACGCGCGAGCTGTGCGTCCAGGTCGCCAAGGACATCGCCGACGCCGGCAAGCACCTCGGAGTGAGGGTCACCGCGATCTACGGCGGCCGTGCCTATGAGCCGCAGCTGGCCGCCCTGCGCAAGGGCGTCGACGTGGTGGTCGGCACGCCCGGCCGCCTGCTCGACCTGGCCGAACAGCGCCACCTCGTGCTCGGACGCGTGAACGCGCTCGTGCTCGACGAGGCCGACGAGATGCTGGACCTGGGCTTCCTGCCCGACGTCGAGCGCATCATGCGGATGCTGCCCGAGAAGCGGCACACCATGCTGTTCTCCGCCACCATGCCCGGCCCGATCATCGCCCTGTCCAGAGCGTTCCTGAACCGGCCCACGCACATCAGGGCGGAGGAGGCCGACCAGGGTTCCATTCACGAGCGCACACGGCAGTTGGTCTACCGCGCCCACGCGATGGACAAGGTGGAGCTGCTCACGCGCGTGCTCCAGGCCGACGAGCGCGGTCTCACCATGATCTTCGCGCGCACCAAGCGCACGGTGCAGCGCGTGGCCGACGACCTGGCGGAGCGCGGCTTCGCGGCCGCGGCCGTCCACGGCGACCTGGGCCAGGGCGCGCGCGAGCAGGCCCTCCGCGCGTTCCGCTCCGGCAAGGTCGACGTACTGGTGGCCACCGATGTCGCGGCGCGCGGTATCGACGTCTCCGATGTCACCCACGTGGTCAACTACCAGTGCCCGGAGGACTCCAAGACCTACGTGCACCGGATCGGCCGCACCGGTCGCGCAGGCAAGGAGGGCGTGGCGGTCACGCTGGTCGACTGGGACGAGATCCCGCGCTGGAAGCTCATCAGCGACGAGCTTTCTCTCGACATGCCGGAGCCCGTCGAGACCTACTCGACGTCCGACCACCTGTACTCCGACCTCACCATCCCGACCAGTGCCACGGGCCGGCTGCCCCGCTCCAAGCGCACCCGCGCCGGGCTGGACGCCGAGTACGTCGACACCGAGGGCGACCACCAGGGCAGCCGCAAGCGCAACGACCGGTCCCGCAGCCGCGGGCGGTCCGGCCCCGCAGGCGACGGCGTGGTCGAGGCGCCACGGCCGCGCCGCGTCCGCACCCGCAGCAGGTCCGGTGTCACGGTCGGTGGCAGCGCGTCCACCACCGAGGCCGCCACCGAGACCGGCTCCGAGGCCGCCACCGCCACCGAGGCGGCCACCGCCCAGCCGTCCGGCACCGGTCCGGACAACGCTGCCGGTCCACGCAACGAGAACGACCGCCCCCGCCGTCGGCGTCGGCGTGGCGGTGCCCGTCGTCGCGAGAACGCCGACGGCGGCGAGACATCCGCAGCGGACACCGCCGCCGCCAGCTGACCGGCGCCCAGGTGCCTCTCCAGCCCAGGGAGCGGCTGCGGTCACCGCAGCCGCAACGGGTGCGCCTGCCGCCCGAGCGTCGTCGCCGCGGCGACGTCGTGGCGGCGGCGGTGCTGGCGCTGCTGCTCGTCGGCGCCGGAGTCGCCGTGTGGCGCACCAGCGGCGTCGAGGGCACCACCGACGTGCTGGCCGCCACCCCGATCGCGCCTCCGCCACCGGCCATCGGTGTGCCGGCCGGCTTCGCGGAGGCGTGGAAAGCGCCCAGCGGCGCCACCGACCATCCCGTCGTGGCCGGTCCGGCCGTGATCACGGCCGACGGCTCCGAGGTCGTCGGCCGCACGGCGACCACCGGCGCCGAAAGCTGGAGCTACACCCGCAACCGGCGGCTCTGCACGGTCGGTTCCGGGTTCCCCGAGGGCAGCACGGGACGGGTCCTCGCGCTCTACGACAGCAACACGGGCTGGTGCAGCGAGCTCACCGCGCTGAGCCCGGAGACCGGCACACGCATCGGCGCGAGCAACCCCGACCTGAAGCCGGGCACCAGGCTGCTGGCCGACCACACCTACGTGCTCGCCACGGGCACCGACTACCTGGAGGTCTGGCGCAGCGACCTCGTACGCACCCTCGAGTACGGCCACGTCGTCACTCCCGCGCAGCCGGCCCGGCAGCCGCGGCCGGACTGCACCTACGGCTCGGCCGCGGTCGCCTTCGGCCGCATCGGCGTCATCGAACGCTGCCCGGGGGAACCGACCGATCGGCTCACCGTGCTCACCGCCGATGGTCAGGACGGCGCGGAGACGCCGCAGGTGCAGTACTCCATGCCGCTTCCCACCGCCGGAGCGACGCTGGTGGCGCTGTCGGAAGGCCGAGCGGCGGTCGCGCTGCCGGGCCCTCCGCGCCTGCTCCTGCTCGACGCCGCCGGAGTGCAGGTCGGTCTGATCCCCCTCGCCGTCCCGGACACGGACCTCACGGCCGACGCCACCGCCCCGACCGCGACGATCGGCACCGCCCAAGGCACCACCAACGGCACGGACGGGCAGGACGACCGCATCTACTGGTGGACAGGCTCCCGCACGATCGCCCTGAACAGCGACCTGACCCCGTTGTGGACGGTCGACGGCACGCTCGGGCCCGCCCAGCCCTACGGGGGCGGCCTCCTCGTGCCCTCCCCGGCCGGGCTTCTGGTGCTCGACGCCGCAAGTGGCACGGTACTGCGCACGATTCCTGTGAGCCGCTCCGATCGAGCGGCACCCGTCCGGCTCTCCACCGCAGGCGAGATGCTGATCGAGCAACGCGGCACCGAGGTCGTCGCCCTGCGCCCCACCGGGTGACCTGCTCCGACGACGAGCGACGGTCAGGCGAGCCACTCGACGGTCAGCAGCACCGCGGCGATCACGATCACCGCGCAGGCGGCGAGCACACCTCCCATGTCCCGGTGACGGTCCGCATACCGCTGGGCGAGCACGGCGCCGACGGCCGCAACGGCGTGCCATACGAGCGTCTGTGCGCCGGGCCCCAACGACCCGGCCCGATCCGCGACGTACCAGGCGACCCCCAGCGCCACCGCCAGGACGACGAGCCCGCCGGCGAGCAGGCCGGACAGCCCGCGCAGCAGCCGCCCGGCGCGGGTGCTCACGGCGCGAGGAGAGCCCATGGCTCCGGCTCCGTAGCGGCGGCCCGGCCCTCGGGGCAGTTGCGTCGCATGTCGCACGTGCCGCACCGGGGCGCCGGGCGGGGCGGGAAGAGCGCCTCGGCATCGCCGCCGGCGGAAAGCTCGTCGGTGGCCGCGGCGAGCTCTCCCGCCGTCGCCTCGGCCTGCCGGACGTGCTCGCCGAGTGAGGCGGGATCGTGCCGCCAGGTCAGCACTTCGCCGCTGGGCAGATGGTGCAGTTCCACCTGAGTGCACGGGCTGCGCAAGGTGCGCTCGGTGGCGACGGCGTAGAGCGCGAGCGCCTGGGAGGACCTGGCCTCCTCGTCGGTGGGGGTGCGCCGCCCCGTCTTGTAGTCGACGACCACCAACTCCGCTCCGCGACGGTCGATGCGGTCGACCCGCCCCTCGGCGACGATCTTGTCGGTCGCGACCGACACCCACTGCTCCAACCCGACCGGGGCACCGTCCGGGTCCGATCCGTGCCGGACGGCGTAGTCGGCAACCCAGTCCCTGGCCCGGCCGCGGTACTCCGCGGCCTGGGCGGCGTCGCGGAAGCCCTCGCTCGTCCAGTGGCGGCCGACCAGCGCCGCCGCCACCCGCGGCGTGCGCTCCGCTGCCGGCAGCGCGAACAGCGCCCGCAACGCGAGGTGCACGACTGCGCCCAGCGTGTTGTTCGCCCACGCGCCGCCCCGGGGCGGGGCCGGGCGGTCGAGATAGGTCATCCGGTACCGACGGGGGCAGTCGCGCCAGGTGGCCAGGCGCGACGGCGTCACCCGCACGAGCCGGGTGGCCGCGAAGTCGAACCCGAGCTGCACACCGCCGTTCACGCCGAGCACCGTAAACCTCTCCTCGCCCAGCGTGGTCAGCCGGTGAGGATCTCGGCCCCCGTGGCCCTGGAGATCAGCGCCGCGTAGGCGTCCTCGCCGGTGGTCTCGGCGCCGATCGGGATGGTCTTGTTGGTGCCGTGGTAGTCGCTGGAGCCGGTGGGCACGAGCCCGGTGTCCGCGGCGAGGCCGCGTAGGAGGTCGCGGTCCTCGCCCACGTGGTCGGGATGATCCACCTCGACGCCGGTGAGCCCGACCGCCGACAGCTCGACGAGGACCGATGGCTCCACCACCCGTCCGCGCTTGCGGGCCAGTGGGTGCGCGAACACCGTGACGCCACCCGCGGCTCGCACCATCTCGATCGCGGTACGGATCGGGGTGTCGGCCTTGGGCGCGTAGTAGGGGCTTCCGTTGTAGAGCAGCGTCGCGAACGCCTCGTTCACCGACTCCACCACGCCGGCCGTCACGAGTGCGCGCGCCAGGTGCGGCCGTCCGGCGCTGGCACCGGTAGGCAGCAGCGCGAACACCGTCTCGACGTCGACCGGGTAGCCGTCGGCGGCCATCTTCTCGATCATCTTGTGGAGCCGCTCGACGCGCTCCGCCCGCAGCCTGGTCTGCTCGGCGACGATCGCGGGGTGCTCCGGGTCGAAGAGGTAGCCGAGGAGGTGCACCGACACGTCACGGTCGCCCCGGCCCGTTGGGCTGATGCACGAGAATTCTGCGCCGCGTACCAGAGTCAATCCGTTGGGTAGGGCGCCTGCCGCCTCCGCCCAGCCCCCGGTGGTGTCGTGGTCGGTGATCGCCATGACGTCGACACCCCCGGCCACCGCGGCCGTGACGAGCCCCGCAGGGCTGTCCGTGCCGTCGGAGGCGGTCGAGTGGGTGTGCAGGTCGATGCGAAGGCTGGCCACGCCCGAGGCTAACCCGCTGGCTACCGCCGCCAGCCCCGCGGTCGGGACAGCATGCCCGTGGCCCGCGTCTTGCCCTTCTCGCCGAACACCAGCTCGGAGAGCGCCTCGTAGACCTCCTCGGGGCGGGGCATGTAGTCGATGCGGTTGAGCGCCTGGATCTGACCGGCGGACTCGACGATCAGGGTGCCGTAGCCCATGATCCGGCCACCGAGCGAGCGCTCGAAGGTGAGGTCGGTGACCTTGCCGAGCGGCATCATGCCGACGCTGTGCACGACGATGCCCTGGGCGAGCATCACGCGCTTGTCGGTGATCACGATGCGCTCGATCCACCACAGGATGGTGAGCACCGTGAACCGCAGCACCGCCACGAGTGCCAGGTAGAACGTCAGGTTGTCGATGAGCACGCTGTCAGGCAGGAAGCGCTCCAGCACCACCATCGCGACGAGGAACAGGGCGGTCTGGGCGACGGGCTTCCACATGAAGGCCCAGTGCTGCCGCACACGGATGACCCGACGCTCGGTCGGGAGCAGGTACTCGTCGATCTCACGGGGGGCCAGCATCGGACTACTGGACGAGCTGGTTGAAGAAGCGGATTACGGACTCGGCTCCGTTACGGAGGGTGGTGCCGATGCTCTCTAGCGAACCGGCAGCGCTATCCGGCTGGGTGAAGATATAGAAGACGACCAACGCGATCACCAGGAACCCGACGATCTTCTTGAGGTTCACCACACCCACCGTTCTGGCGTAGAAGGACCGGTTGCCACTGATTTGTACCGCACCCGCGTGTCCCAGGGTATCCGGCACGCGGGGCCGTATGGTCGATGGCGATGACCCGAGAAGGTGAACAAATCCCCTGTGTGGGGGGCTTGACTTTCGACGCCGATGGCAGACTGCTGCTGATCCAGCGGCGTAACGAGCCAGGTCGAGGGCTGTGGTCCCTCCCTGGTGGCCGGGTCGAGCCCGGAGAGGATGACGCCACCGCGCTCGTGCGGGAGATGGCCGAGGAGACCGGGCTCGTGGTGTGTCCAGGAACACTCGTCGGCCGCGTGCAGCGAGGGCGCTACTCCATCGCCGACTACCACTGCACCGTGGTCGGCGGTGAGCTACGGGCCGGGGACGACGCGCTCGACGCCCGATGGTGCGACGCCGCGGCGTTCGCCGAACTGCCGCTCGCCGAGCTCCTCATGGAGACACTGTCCGAATGGGGAGTTCTACCCCGCTGACTTTCCTGCCGGCGCTCAGGTCTGCGGCTCCGGCCGGCCCGGCTGCTCCCCGCCGCGCGCCTCGCCGTAGGAGCGCTTCGGCACCATCACCTTGCGCCGGAACGTGCAGACGACCGTGCCGTCCTGCTTGTAACCCCTGGTCTCGACGTGCACGACGCCGCGATCGTCCTTCGACCGCGACTCCGTCTTGCCCAGCACCTCGGTCTCGCCGTAGATCGTGTCGCCGTGGAACGTCGGGCGGGTGTGCTTGAGCGACTCCACCTCGAGGTTGGCGATCGCCTTGCCTGAGACGTCGGGCACCGACATGCCCAGCAGCAGCGAGTAGATGTAGTTGCCGACCACGACGTTGCGCTTGAACTCCGTGGTCTCCTCGGCGTAGTTCGCGTCGAGGTGCAGCGGGTGGTGGTTCATCGTCAGGAGGCAGAAAAGGTGGTCGTCGTACTCGGTGACCGTCTTGCCCGGCCAGTGCTTGTACACGGCCCCGACCTCGAACTCCTCGTAGTACCGACCGAACTGCAACGCCGCCGCCTCCGTCGTCGATATCAGGACGGGAGTAATCTAGCCGTACGGCCAGCCGCGAGCCCCCCAGTCGACCCAGAGGGTCGAACGCGGACGGTCATCACCACCGGCTAGCAGAGGACCAGGAGGTGAGCGCGGTGCCGACGGCACCCGGTTGTAGTAGTCGCCGCGTTCCCGACATGGCGACCTGCTGACGGTCACCCCGGTCGGGACGCACGCTCCACGCTCGCGCGTACGAGCACTGCACGCGCGTCCCGAACCTCCCGGAGGTACCTCGTGCCGCCCCTGTCCTCGCTCCGGCCCGCCATCCGTGCGGCCGGCCGCCTGTCGTCCGTGAAGGGCAGCGAGTCGTTGCTGCCCAAGTTGCACGTCCCGATCTCGGCGTACGTCGTCGACTGCGCCGTCTATGTCGACGGCAAGCGCCTCCCCGGCCGCTGGACGCACGAACGCGCGCTCGACGAGGTGCGCATGCGTGACAACGCCTTCGTCTGGATCGGCCTGCACGAGCCCGACGAGGAGCAGATCACCGGCATCGCCGACGTCTTCGGCCTGCACGAGCTCGCCGTCGAGGACGCTGTGCACGCCCACCAGCGTCCGAAGCTGGAGCGCTACGACGACATGCTCTTCATGGTGCTCAAGACGGTCTGTTACACGCCGCAGCACTTACCGGAGCACGAGATCGTCGAGACGGGCGAGGTGATGGTCTTCCTCGGGCCCGACTTCGTGATCACGGTGCGCCACGGCGAGCACTCGTCCCTGAGCGACGTGCGGGCCCAGCTGGAGACCGATCCCGAGCAGCTGGCGCTCGGGCCCGCTGCGGTGCTGCACGCGATCGCCGACCATATCGTCGATGCCTACCTCGAGGTCACGGAGGCGATCGAGACCGACATAGAGGAGCTCGAGACCGAGGTCTTCGAACCCCGGTCGGCGGTCGACTCCGAGCAGATCTACGTCATGAAGCGCGAGGTGCTCGAGCTGCGACGCGCCGTCGTGCCGCTGGGGGCGCCGGTGCGGAAGCTGACCGAGGGCTACAGCTCACTCGTGCCGCACGACGTGCGGTCCTACTTCCGTGATGTCGACGACCACATGGTCACGGTCACGGAGCGGATCGCGGGCTTCAACGAGCTGCTCACCACGCTCGTCGACGCGGCGCTGGCGAAGATCACCATGCGGCAGAACAACGACATGCGCAAGATCACCGCCTACGCCGCCATGATCTCGGTGCCCACGATGATCGCCGGCATCTACGGGATGAACTTCGAGTTCATGCCCGAGCTGCACTGGCGCTTCGGCTACCCGCTCGTGCTGCTCGTGATCGGCTTCACCTGTCTGGGGCTCTTCCGGGTGTTCCGCCGCAACGAATGGCTGTGAGACCGCCACACACCCACCACTCGACCGGGCCGGGCGATCGACCGGCGGGCTCGGCCTGCCGGTCCTAGCCTGAGGCGGTGAACGAGCACCGTTCCGTCAATCCGCTGCGCCGGCTGCACCGCCCCCCGTGGGCCGAGCAGCGGCCGACGTGGAGCGACGCGGCGCCCGGGCTCATCGCGGCCGCATTGCAGCGGGCGCAACGCCGTTCGCCCGGCGGGTGGTTCGTGCTCGCCGGCAGCCGTGAGATCCGTCCGGGGCGCGCGTTCGGTCGGTTCGTCGCCGGTCGCGAGCTCGTGGCGTGGCGCGACGACGCGGGGGCGCTGCACGTCGGACCGGGAGCCTGCCCGCACCTGGGGGCCCCGCTGTGCGACGCCCCCGTGCACGAGGGGCGGCTCGTCTGCCGCTGGCACGGCCTTGCACTCGGCCCGTCCGGGCGGCCCGGCTGGCGACCCGCACCGGCCCACGACGACGGTGTCCTCGCCTGGGTGCGGCTGGACGACACGCTCGGCGCGGACGAGCGCCCGTCGGACGCGCCCGTGCTCGGCCCCCGTCCCGCCGACCAGGGACTCGCCGCCGTCGCCACCGTGATCGGCCGGTGCGAGCCGGAGGACGTCATCGCCAACCGGCTCGACCCGTGGCACGGGGCCTGGCTCCACCCGTACTCCTTCACGGCGTTGCGCGTGCTCAGCGCACCACCGCTCGACGCTCCGCCTGCCGAGGACCGTTTCCTCGTCGAAGTGACGTTCACAGTGGGCAAGCGCCTCGGTGTTCCGGTGCGCGCGGAGTTCAGCTGCCCCGACGCGCGGACGATCACGATGGAGATCGTCGACGGCGAGGGCGCCGGGAGCGTCGTCGAGACGCACGCGACGCCGCTGCGGCCGGATGCCGACGGGCTCCCCCGTACCGCCGTGATCGAGGCCGTGGTCGCCCACTCCGACCGTCCCGGGTTCGGCCACGCACGCCACGTCGTCGGCGCGCTGCGCCCGCTCATCGCCGTGGCCGCCCGCCGGCTCTGGCGTGACGACATCGCCTATGCCGAACGCCGCTACACGCTGCGGGCGCGCGGCTGATTCGCTACTCGGACCCGCGGGAGGCGGCGCGAAGCGCCTTCCGGAGGATCTTGCCGGCTGCGGACCTCGGGATGAGGTCGACGAACTCGACCGCGCGCACCTTCTTGTAGGGCGCCACACGGTCGGCGACGAAGTTCATCACGTCCTCGGCGAACTTCTCCGGTGGGAGCTGCTCCGTGCACTCCCGGCGGACGACGAACGCCGTGGGCCACTCATCGCCGTCCGGGCCGGGCAGGCCGACCACCGCCGCGTCCGCGATCCCCTCGTGCCTGAGCAGGAGGGCCTCCAGCTCCGCGGGCGCGACCTGATGGCCCTTGTACTTGATGAGCTCCTTGACCCTGTCGACCACGTGGAACACGCCGTCCTCGGAGACAGTCACCACATCCCCCGTGTGCAGGTACCCGTCCGCATCCACCGTGGCCGCCGTGGCCTCGGGATTGTTGCGGTAGCCGCGCATGATGTTCGGGCCACGGCAGATCAGCTCGCCGGGCTCACCCGCGGCGACGTCCGTGCCCGTCATCGTGTCGACGACCCGGGCCTCGATGTTCGGCATCACCACGCCGATGCTCCCGCGGTCGATGTCGGGCCGGTCGAGGGGAATGCCGTGGGTACAGGGACTGGACTCGGTCATGCCGTAGCCCTGCAGGACAGTGACACCCAGCCGGTCGGCGACCGCATCGGCGAGATTCCGGTCGAGTGGCGCGGCGGCCGACACGACGAGGTCGAGACTGCTCAGGTCGTAGGAGTCGACGAGCGGGCTGCGCGCGAGCGCGAGGATGATCGGTGGAACCACGTGAATGTGGTCGATACGGTGCTCGGCGATCGCCTGGAGGAACGTCGCCAGGTCGAACCGCGGCATGGTGACGACGAGGGCACGGTGCTGCAGCGCCTGGTTCATGATCGCGGTGATCCCGTAGATGTGGCACAGCGGCACCACCGCGATCAGACGTGAGTGGGGCCCGACCCGGTCGATCGGATTCGCCTGCAGCAGGTTCACGGCGAGGTTGCGATGGGTGAGTTGCACACCCTTCGGCAGCCCCGTCGTACCGGAGGAGTAGGGCAGGGCGGCGAGATCGTCCGGCACGACCGCCGCGGCGGGACGGCTGGTGTCCGCACCGCCGACCAGCTCGTCGAGCGACGTCTCCGGCACCGCCCCGCCACGCCCGGTCGGTTCGCCGAGCACCACGATCTCGCTCACCTGCACGCCGTCGTGCGCCACGGCCGCCCGTGCCCGGTCCAGTTGCTCGGGCGTGGTGAACAGGATGCGTGCCGCCGAGTCGCGCAACTGGTGGGCGAGCTCGTCGGGCGTGTAGAGCGCGTTGGCCGGGGACGCCACCGCACCCGCCCCGAGCACCCCGTGGAAGGCAGCCGGGAAGTCGGGCGTGTTCGGGGCGAAGATCGCGGCGACGTCGCCTCGTCCCAGTCCCCGCTCACCGAGGGCCGCCGCCACACCCGAGACGGTGCGGGTGAGCTCTCCGAAGGTGTATCCCCGCCCCGTGTCGGCGGCGAGCACCGCCGGGCGGCCGGCGTCCGCGGGGTCGAGCTGACCGAACAGGAACTCCGGGAGTGCGACGTCCGGGATGTCCACATCGGGATACGGGCTGCGGAAGATCACTGCTGCTTCCTCCTGCGATCGAGCCGGTCCGGGTCGTGGCCTCGCCTGCGAACTGGACACAGCAGGAGCCGTGGAGATCGGCCGCGGCCCTCGCTGATGGCGACGCTGGTTTCCAGTGCAGACGAATCCGGCAGCCACAGGTTCGGCGCCGGTTCCGAGGGGGCTGTCCTCCGGGACCCGTGGGTTCCGACCCCTCTGGACAGCCCCCTCGCACCGAGAGTCCTGTAGATAGACCCACGCGTCAATACCCGTGAGCAACACAAAGTGCAGGTCAGAGCGGTGCCAACTCCCTTTGACCGTCCCGCTGTGCGACATCGACCCTTCTCGACGATGCGACGCCGCACCGCTCACGCGCCGCCGGGCTGCGGCTCCGTTCGGTTCCGTTACCCGCTCCGGCCAGCACGACCGCGGCCCCGAGGAGCAGCGCTCCCGCGATACCGGCACCACCCAGCCGCTCACCGAGCAGTACCGCGGCCAGCACAGCAGCGGTCAGTGGTTCCAGCAGAGCCATCAACGCGCCGAGTGCAGCAGGCGCGGTGCGCAGCCCGCGGAAATAGCACGTGTAGGCGACCGCTGTGGGGACGATGCAGAGCGCGACGAGGAGGCCGACGGAACGGGCGTCGGGCACGAACGACAGCCCGGACGTGGCGAGGGTGACCGGGACGAGCAACGCCCCACCGACGGTGAACGCGAGACCGGCGGTGGCCGCATCGTCCAGGTCGGGAACCGGTCGCTCCGCGATGAGCGTCATCACGCTGAAGCCGGCCGCGGCGAGCACCGCGAACGCGGCGGCGATCAGCACGTGGCCTGCGGTCGTCGTGCCGTGGCCGGCGGGCAGCCCGACGAGCATGGCCAGACCCAGCATCGCCAGAACGACCCCCGCGACCTGACGCCGGCCCGCCGAGCGGCGGCGGGCCAGCAGCACCAACACCGGCGACGAGCCGATCGTCACGAGCGTGGCGAGACTGACCGAGGTCAGGGTGACGGCCGTGAAATAGGCGGCCTGGAAGACCGCCACGAGTGCACCGGTGACGGCGATGCGTCGCCAAGCGGCGCGGCGGCGGGGCAGCGGGCGCCCGGTGACCCGCAGGTATCCGACGATCAGCAGCCCCCCGACGCCGAGCCGGTAGGTCGCCACCGCGAACGACGAGAGGCCTGCGGTGTCGGCCAGCATGCGACCGAGCAACCCGCCGGTACCCCAGAGGACCCCGGAGACAACGAGAAAGGACACCCCGGAAACCCGGGTGGTGCGAACGATGGGCATGACTGTGCTGCGCTCCTGCGACAGAGGAAGGAAGGGGTCGCGGAAGCGGGGCCGATCCAGGCGCGCTACCGGCGCGAGGCGCCGGTGGCCGGACGACCGTGGAGCGCACGTCGCCCCGGAGGGGCGAATACCGAGGCGGCCCCGCTAGAAGCGGGGCGGCGGGGTGATCGGGAACATGCGATGCACGAGCGCCACGCTAGCGACGCGAAGCCGCAGGGGCACGCCGATATCGGCCTCAGGTGCCCGTCGTGGGCGTCGTCACCTCGATGCCTGAGGGCGGTGTGGCGGCGTCGGGATCGACCGATGGGGTGGGGGCCGCAGGGGCAGCGGCGTCGTCGATCGCCGTCTCGTCGACGGCGGGCCGCCGTCCGAGGAACGTGTACACGATGTGCTGCTGCCAGCCCGGCACGGTCTGCACCCGCAGGTCCTCGAAACCGGCCGCGGCCAGCCGCTGGGAGAGCGCCGGCACACCGTCGAACTGCATGACGCTGCGCCACAGGTACCGATACAGGTCGGCGGAGCCCGCGCGGATCTTCCCCATCGGGATGATCACGCCCCAGCAGACCGCGGTCCAGACCGCGCGGCTGCGCAGCGAGTCGCGCACCGAGTACTCGTGCACGGCGATCGGCGCGCCCGGCCGCAGCAGTCGATAGAACTGACGCAACGCGGCGTCGCGGTGCACGAGGTTGCGCACCAGGTAGGCCGCCAGGATGCCGTCGTAGGGCCCGATGATCCCGGTCATCGCCAGGTTCTCGACGTTGCCGTGCACGAACTCCACATTGGACGGCCAGGTCTTCGCCCGGGCCTGTGCCAGCATCTCGGCCGACGCGTCCACAGCGGTGATCTGCGCCTCCGGTGCCCCCTCGAGAAGCGCCGCAGTGGATGCGCCGGTGCCGCAGCCCAGATCAAGCAGCCGCAACCCGGCCCCCTGATTCGGAATTCCCATCCGTCTCACCGACATCCGCAGGTGCTCGTGGTAGCCGCGGTTCGCGGCGACGAGCTTGTCGTAGGAGCGGGCATGGGCGTCGAACGAGCGCGGTACACCTCCGCGCTCGACGGGACTCGGCTTCGACGAGGAGGACACACTCAGCATCTTCGTGCATACGGCCCCACCGTGGCCACGACCCGTAGGCTGCCAGCGCGGCCCGGGCACCGGCGACGGTCGACGGCGTCGAGGCCGGGCAGCAGCGACCCCCGCGTGAGGAGGCGTGAATGCCCGCCACCGGCTTCCCCACCGCCGACGCCGAGAACGACTTCCTGCGCGTCCGCCGGAGGCAGGTGCTCTCCCGCCTCGCGGCATGGCTGCGGCGCGAGCCGGACGACGTCAACGAGATCCTGCCCTTCGACGAGGTCGTGGCGGCGTTGGGCCGCACCGGCGAACGCCGGCTCGGTCTGCAGGTCGTGCCCTTGGACGCGATCGTCGGCAGCGTCGACAGGACGCGTGACTTCGATCGCTTGTTCCGGCCGCGCTCGCAGCGCACCCGGGAGCGGTGGGAGCGGCTGGCGCGGGCGCAGCGGCGCGGCGAGGCGATCCCGCCGATCGACGCCTACAAGGTGGGCGAGTTGTACTTCGTGCGCGACGGCCACCACCGCGTCTCGGTGGCCCACGCACTGGGACTGCGGTCGATCGACGCGTTCGTCACCGAGATCACCACGAAGATCGACGCCACCGGGATCTCCCGGCGCGGTGATCTCATCACCAAGGACCTCCGGCGGGTCTTCCTCGACCGGGTTCCCCTGCCCGGCCCGGCGCTCTGCACGATCCTCGTCACGGACGCCTGGTCCTATGCCGAGCTCAGCGAGACCGTCGAGGCGTGGGGCTTCCGGCTGATGCAGCAGGAGGCCCGCTACCTCGACCGCGCGACCGTGGCCCGCCGCTGGTACGCCGACGAGTACCGCCCGGTCGTGCGGATGCTCGAACATGCCGACCTCATCGGCGACCGCACGGAGACGGAGGCGTACCTGCACCTGGCGTGCCAGCGCTACCGCCTGATGCGCACGCACCGCTGGGACGACGACGTGCTCGACCGGCTGCGGGCCGACCCGGGACGGTGACCGGGCCGGCCGCTCCGCCGTGTGGTGGCCTCAGCTCCCGGCGTCCGAGGCGACCGTGCTCTCAGCCGTGGCCGCCGCCGGCTGCGCCGTGGCGGTGCCCGCGGTCAGGTTCTTCCCGCTGGACGGGTCGAAGACCTGGATCTTGCCCGTGTCCACCCACACCTCGGCCTGCTCGCCCTCACGGACGCCGGACGTGGCCGACAGGCGCGTGACCAGCGTGCCGGTGTCGCCGCCAGGCACGTCGGCGGTGCCGGCGTCGGCCGCGAGGTCGGCCAGGTCGTCGGACATCGCCTGCTCGCCCTCGATGCTGAAGTAGGCGAACTTGTCCGAGCCCATGGACTCCAGCACGTCGACCTGGGCGGTGAAGACCGACCCGCGGGCGCGCTGGTGGTCCTCGACCAGCGACGCGTCCTCGAAGTGCTCAGGCCGGATACCGACGATCACCTCGCGCGCCGAGCCGGCGTCCTCGAGGGTGCGGCGCAACTCGTCGCTCAGGACGAGGTCACCCAGCGCGGTGCGGAACGAGCCCTCCTCCAGCTTCGCGGGCAGGAAGTTCATGGCGGGCGAGCCGATGAAGCCCGCGACGAACAGGTTGGCCGGCACGTCGTAGAGCGTCTGCGGCGACCCGACCTGCTGCACCCTCCCACCGCGCATCACGACGATGCGGTCGCCGAGCGTCATGGCCTCGGTCTGGTCGTGCGTGACGTACACGGTGGTGGTCTCCAGCCGCTGCTGGAGCTTGGAGACCATCGTGCGCATCTGCACCCGCAGCTTGGCGTCGAGATTGGACAGTGGCTCGTCCATGAGGAACGCCTTGGGGCTGCGCACGATGGCGCGACCCATCGCCACGCGCTGGCGCTGACCGCCGGACATGTTGGCGGGCTTGCGGTCGAGATGCTGGGTGAGGTCGAGGATCTTCGCGGCCTCCTCGACCTTGCGGTTGATCTCGGCCTTGTCCACCTTGGCGATCTTGAGCGGAAAGCCCATGTTCTCGCGCACGGTCATGTGCGGGTAGAGCGCGTAGGACTGGAAGACCATCGCGATGTCGCGGTCCTTGGGCGCGCGCTCGTTCATCCGCTCGCCACCGATCCGCAGCTCGCCCTCGCTGATGTCCTCCAGCCCGGCGATCATGTTGAGCGCCGTGGACTTCCCGCAGCCGGACGGTCCCACCAGGATGATGAACTCGCCGTCGGCGATCTCGATGTTGATGTCGTCCGCGGCGACCGTGCCGTCGGGATAGCGCTTGGTGATGTGGTCCAGAACGATGTCAGCCACGAGATCTCAGCCCTTCACTGCGCCGGAGGTCAGGCCGGCGACGATGCGCCGCTGGAACAACAGGACGAAGATGATGATCGGAATGGTGAGGAGCACCGCCGCAGCCGCGATCGAGCCCGTCGGCTCGGCGAACTGCGACGCACCGGTGAAGTTCGCGATTGCCACGGTGGCGGTCTGGGACCGCAGCGTCGAGGTCAGCGAGATCGCGAACAGGAAGTCGTTCCAGCAGAAGATGAACACCAGGATCGCCGTGGTGAACACGCCCGGCGCGGCCAGCGGGACGATCACCGACCGGAACGCCTGGAGCGGCGTGGCACCGTCCATCTTGGCGGCCTTCTCGAGCTCCCACGGGATCTCACGGAAGAACGCCGAGAGCGTGTAGATCGCGAGCGGCAGCGCGAACGTGATGTAGGGCAGGATCAGCCCGGGCCAGGTGTCGAAGAGCCCCACCGCACGCTCGATGTCGAACAGCGGTGAGACCAGCGAGATCTGCGGGAACATCGCGATCAACAGCGACACCCCCACCAGCACCTTCTTGCCGGGGAAGTCGAGCCTGGCGATGGCATAGGCCGCCATCGTGCCGATCACCACGGCGAGCACCGTGGCGATGATCGAGATGCCGATCGAGTTCACCAGCGCCCTGGTGAAGATGTCGAGCGAGAAGATCTGCGCGTAGTTGTCCAGAGTCCAGCTGCGCGGGATGAAGTTGCCGTCGGTGATCGTGTCGGTGGTCTTGAACGAGAGGCTCAGGATCCACAGCACCGGGATCAGTGCGTACAGCACGACCACGAAACCCGCGATCCCCCACCAGACCCTCGCGCGCGGATCGCCCGTCGTCGTGGTGGCCATCTCTACCGCCTCCCGCTGGGCTCGGAGCCCGGCGCCGCAGCGCCGAAGAGCTTGATGAACAACAGGGCGATCAGCGCGACGCAGATGAAGATCAGCACACTGATCGCCGATCCGATGCCGAGGTTGAAGGCCTTGAACAGGTTGTCGTAGCCGAGCATCGACACCGATCCGGTGCCGTTCGAGCCCTGGGTGAGGATGTAGATGTTGTCGAACACCCGGAACGCGTCGAGCGTGCGGAAGAGCAACGCCACGAGGATCGCGGGCTTCATCATCGGCAGGATGATCTGCGTCAGCCGCTGCCACGGGCCGGCGCCGTCCACCTGTGCGGCCTTGAGCAGGTCGTCGGGCACGAGCGCCAGGCCTGCGAGCAGCAACAGAGCCATGAACGGGGTGGTCTTCCAGACCTCGGCGAGGATCACGATCGCCAGCGCCGACCCGAACTCGGTGAGCGGCGCGCTGCCGCCGGGGAGCAGAGCCGCCAGGTACCCCTTGTCCGGCGTCCAGGCGAACTGCCAGCTGAACGCCGCCACCACCGTGACGATCCCGTACGGGATCAGGACGACCGTACGTACAAGACCACGAGCGACGAGCGTGCGGTGCATGATCAGCGCGAGTGCGAGCCCCAGCACGAACTCGATCGCCACCGAGACCACCGTGATCAGCATGGTGACGCCGAACGCCTGCCACCAGTAGCCCGACGTGAGCACGGTGACGTAGTTGGAGAGCCCCACGAAGGCCTGCTCGGCGGGGAACCGCAGGTCGTAGCGCTGCAACGACAGCCACAGCGCGTAGCCGATCGGGTAGGCGGCGACCAGCACGATGATGATCACCGCCGGGGCGCACAGCAGCAGCCCGAGGTTCCGCTCCGCGCGCTTGCCCTCCGACAGCTGCGCCTTGGTGGGTTTCTGCGGGCGGCGCGTCTCCTGCTCGGTGGCCGCCGCGAGAGCACCACTCTGGATGGTCATGGCACCAGCCCTTCGGAGTTGGCCGCGCCCTGGACCTTGTCGACGAGCTCCGGCACGGCGGTGGCCGGGTCGATCGCAGCAGGCGGGTTGAGCAGGTCCGAGAGCACGATCGAGATGCTCGTGTAGCCCGGCGTCAGCGGGCGGACGCTCGCGTTGTCGAGCGAGTTCTTGATCGCCTCCCACGCGGGGTACTTGGCCTGGAAGGCGGGGTCGGTGTAGAGATCGGCGAGGGTGGGCGGCACACCGCCGTCCACCGCGTTGCGCAGCTGGTTGTCGCGGTTGCGCAGGCACTGGATGGCCTCGAACGCCAGATCGGGGTGCTCACCGGTGGTGCTGGCGGCGAGGTTGATGCCACCGATCGTGGGCTTGGCCGGTTGGCCGGGGACGACGCTCGGGTAGGGGGCCCAGGCGAACTCGTCGACCACACGGCGGCCGGTGTCGGCAGTGGTGGGCTTGCCCTGTGCGTCGATGAAGGTGCCTCCGCCCCCGCCGTCGGGTGGCGGAGTGTGGATGGAGGCGTAGACGAACGGATAGTTGACCTGGAAGGCGGCCGTGCCTGCTTCCATTGCCAGCCGTCCGTCGTTCTCCTTGTTGACCGACAGCGACGGGTCCGAGCCGGGCGCCGACGCCACCCGCTGCATGATCGACAACGCCTTCTGCGCCGCGTCGCCCTGGCCGAGCAGCACGTTGCCCTCTTCGTCGACGATCTGGCCCCCGGCGCTGGCCAGCAGCGTGTTGAACCAGACCACGAGGCCTTCGTACTGGGCGGCCTGCACCTCGATGTAGGACGGGAGGCCCTGCTGAGCGAGCCGCTCGGAGGCGGCGATCATCTCGTCCCACGTGGCGGGCGGTGTGGGCGAGAGATCCTTGCGGTACCAGAGCACCTGCGTGTTGGTGTTGAGCGGCGCCGCCCACAGTGCGTCCTGGTAAGTGGCCGTCTGCAGCGGCCCCTCCAGCGTGCCCTGCCGTACCTGCGCGGCGACGTCCTCGGGGAGCTTCTCGATCCACCCGGCCGCCGCGAACTCCGCGGTCCAGGTGACGTCGATGCCGACGATGTCGACCTCGGGGTCGCCTGCGACAAGGCGCCGGGCGAGCTGGAGTCGCTGGTCGTCAGCGCCCTTGGCGAGCCCGTTGTAGACGACGGAGTAGCGGCCCCCGGACTGGGCGGTGCAGTCCTGCGCCGCCTCGCCGTACTGCGTGGCGCCGTCGGCAGGACCGTAGAAGTTCAGAACCGGGGGGCCGGTCGTTCCCGAACCGCACCCCGCGACCGCGGCTGCCGCCAGCACAGCGCAGACCCCGGCGATGAGTGGTCGGCGCCGTGATCGTCGCGACTCCGGACGCACCGGATACCGCATTCGTGCTCCCGTCCCGGCCGACGGTCGATGTCGGCCACGTCGCCCAACGTGTGATGCCGGTCACCCTGCGCACCGGATGATCCGAACCTAGGCGCGTGACGCGCAGCCCGCAAACGGGGGACGCGCTCCGAGACGGGAACGATATGTGCCCGCGGAGGTCAGGCGGGCTTGGTGCCCATCGCCAGCTTGGCCAGCAGTTCGCGGGCCTTCTCGGCGTTGCGCGGCTGGCACAGCACGTCGTATCGGCCGGCGACCATCTGGCTGGCCGAGGTGAAGTCGCGGCGTCCCTTCGAGGCGCCGTAGCCGACCGCTGCGAAAACGAGGCCGAACACGATACCGCTGGCCAGACCCACCAGGATCGGCCCGAAGGACGAGCCGCCTGCGGTGAACAGGCTGAGCAGCAGGCCGACGAACAGACCGAACCACGCACCGGACGCGGCGCCGGAGACGAGTACCCGGCCCCAGGTGAGACGCCCGATCACCCGCTCTACGAGCATCAGATCGACACCGACGATGGTGACGTCCCGGACCGGGAAGTCCGCATCGGCGAGATGGTCGACGGCCCGCTGTGCCTCCTCGTACGTGGCGTAGGAACCCACCGGCCATCCGGTGGGCGGGGTCGGCAGATTGGGCAGGCCGGGCGCGGTGCGCGCGGGGCCGCCGAACGGTGTGGTCACGGGGCCTCCTCTAGCTCGATGTCGGGACTCCTGGCGGTCATGGGTCCACAGCATGCCAACGCCAGAACCAGGGACGAAGTGCCCGTTCCCCGGATGATCACACGAAACCGGGGCGGCCGGTGCCCTGGAGTGTCACGACGTGGTCTCGACGACCACCTCAAGTCTCCGCCGACCCTGCCACAACTGCAGAATCAGCGGAGCTTGTACTCCTTCAGCAGCCCCCTGCTGATGATCGTCTTCTGGATCTCCGAGGTGCCCTCGCCGATCAGCAGGAACGGCGCCTCCCGCATGAGCCGCTCGATCTCGTACTCCTTGGAGTACCCGTAACCACCGTGGATGCGGAACGACTCCTGCGTGACCTCCGCGCAGTATTCGCTGGCCAGCAGCTTGGCCATGCCGGATTCGACGTCGAACCGCTCCCCGGAGTCCTTGAGCCGTGCGGCGTTGACCATCATCAGGTGCGCGGCCTCGACCTTCGTGGCCATCTCGGCCAGCTTGAAGGCGATCGCCTGGTGCTCGGCGATCGGCTTGCCGAAGGTGCTGCGCTGTTGCGCGTACTCCACGGCGAGCTCGAAGGCACGGATCGAGATGCCGCACGCGCGGGCCGCGACATTCACCCGTCCGACCTCGACGCCGTCCATCATCTGGGCGAAGCCGCCTCCGCGTTTGCCACCGAGGATCTGGCCTGCTGCCACGCGGTGGCCCTTGAACACCAGTTCGGTGGTGTCCACGCCCTTGTAGCCCATCTTGTCGATCTTGCCCGGCACGATGAGACCGGGAGCGACCTCGCCGTAGCCCTCCGGCTTCTCCACCAGGAAGCAGGTGAGGTTCTGGTGGGGGCGGTCAGCGCCCTCGTCGGTGCGCACGAGCACGGCGGTGAGGTTGGACGTGCCACCGTTGGTGAGCCACATCTTGGCGCCGTCGATGACGAAGTCCGCGTCGTCGCCCGGGCCGTCCGCCACTGCTTTCGTCTTGATCGCCGCAACGTCGGAGCCCAGATCCGGCTCCGACATCGAGAACGACCCGCGCACCTCCCCCGTCGCCATCCGGGGCAGGTAACGCTGCTTCTGCTCGTCGGTGCCGTGGTGGGCGATCATGTGCGCCACGATGAAGTGGGTGTTGATCACCCCGGAGACGCTCATCCACCCGCGGGCGATCTGCTCCACCACCAGCGCATACGTCAGCAGCGACTCACCGAGCCCGCCGAACTCCTCCGGGATCGTGAGCCCGAAAAGGCCCATCTCCTTCATCCCGTCGACGATCTCCTGCGGGTAGGTGTCGTCGTGTTCGAGCGCGGTGGCGTGCGGAATGATCTCCTTGTCCACGAACGTCCTGACGGTGGACAGGATCTCCTGCTGGATCTCGGTGAGACCGGCGGTCTGGGCGAGCCGGGCCATGGCGTTCCTCCTGGCAGGCGTCTCGGGCCACCGGGGATGCAGACGTCCCGGCGCTGGGCTGGTGGTGAAGAAGTATCCCCCTGCATGACATACCGAGCACATGGTCGGGATGTGAACGTCCTCACCAGAGTCCGGATGAGGGCGGCCGACCTGGTCAGGACTCCGGCGGGGTCCAGCGGTCGGTGCGCTGCATGCCTGCGGCGCGGCCCTTGCCGGAGATCACCAGCGCCATCTTGCGGGAGGCCTCGTCGATCATCTCGTCGCCGATCATCGCGGCCCCCCGCTTCCCGCCGGCCTCCGAGGTGTACCAGTCGTAGGCGTCGAGGATGTTCTCGGCGTGGTCGTAGTCCTCCTGCCGCGGGCTGTAGGTCTCGTTGGCAGCGTCGATCTGGCCGGGGTGCAGCACCCACTTGCCGTCGAACCCGAGCGCCGCGGACCGCCCGGCCACCCGGCGGAACCCGTCGACGTCCTTGATCTGCAGGTACGGGCCGTCGATCGCCTGCTTGTCGTGCGCCCTGGCCGCCATGAGGATGCTCATCAGGATGTGGTGATAGGCGTCGCCCACGTCGTAACCGGGGGGCTGCTCCCCCACCACCAACGACTTCATGTTGATCGACGCCATGAAGTCGGCCGGGCCGAAGATGATCGTCTCCACCCGCGGCGACGCCGTGGCGATCGCGTTGACGTTGGTGAGCCCGAGCGCGTTCTCGATCTGCGCCTCGATACCGATCCGCCCGACCTCGTAGCCCATGGTCTTCTCGATCTGGGTGATCAGCATGTCGAGCGCCACGATCTGCTCGGGCGTCTGCACCTTCGGCAGCATGACGGCGTCGAGGTTGGCGCCCGCCCCCTCGACAACCTCCGTGACGTCCCGGTACGTCCACTCGGTGGTCCAGTCGTTCACCCGGACCACGCGCAGCCGCTCGCCCCACCCGCCCTCGTTGAGGGCCGCGACGATGGTCTTGCGGGCCTCCGGCTTGGCCAGCGGCGCACACGCGTCCTCCAGATCGAGGAACACCTGGTCGGCGGGCAGTGTGCGGGCCTTGTCGATGAACTTCTGGCTGGAGCCGGGCACGGCGAGGCAGGACCGGCGGGCCCGGATCCCCGTGCCGGCCACACCCTCGCCGGACCGAACCGGAGTGGCTCCTGCGTTCGCGGGCTCGTTCACGGGCGACTCCTTGTCGACGTCGGCATTGAGACGGCCGGGTTCCGACGATGCTGGCACGTCCCCGCCGGATGTGCGGGGCGGGGTGATCCGGTTCTCACCGGTCGGGTGGCTGATACCTGTCAGGGAAGCGCGAGCAGCTCACCACGGGCGACGGCCACCACTCCGCCGCGCACGGACGTCGTCTGCGCCACACCACCGGCTGCGTGCACGACGACCGCCAGGTGCGACGGCCGTCCGACCTCCACGCCCTGCGCCACGAGGAAGCCGGACTGCCCGTCGGCCGGGAGCACCCCGCGATCGACGAGGAACACACCGAGCGCCACGGCCGCCGACCCCGTGGCGGGGTCCTCGGTGACGCCGGCTTCGGGGGCGAACATCCGCATGTGGGCCTGCCAGGCCGCGCGGTCGTAGGACACGACCGCGACGCCCACCAGGTCCGACGCGAGGGCGCGCAGGGCGGCGGCGTTGGGCACGCCGGCACGCACCACGGCGCCCGCACGCACGGGAAGAACGGCGTAGGGCACGCCTGCCGCGGCCACACCGGCCTGCACGCCGGGCTCGACGTCCTCGGCGCGCAGGCCGACCGCGGCCGCCAGCGCCGTAGCGTCCAGCACCGGCCCGACGACCGGAGCGCCGCCGCTCACCTGCGCGCCGTGCGTGTCCACGTGCACCGGCAGCAGCCCGGCCCCGCACTCCTGCACGACGTCTCCGGTGCTGATGAGGCCCTTCTGCGCGAGCAGCCATGCCGCGCCCACGCTGGGGTGGCCTGCGAAGGGCAACTCCCGCGCGGGCGTGAAGATGCGCAACCGGTAGTCGGCCTCTGCGGTGGTCGGCGGGAGCGGGAACGCGGTCTCCGAGAGGCCGAACTCCGCGGCGATCGCCTGCATCTGAACGGACGAGAGGTCGACGCCGCCGTGCACGACCGCGAGGGGGTTGCCGGCGAACGCGGCGTCGGTGAAGACGTCGAGCACGTCGTACCGCATGGGGATCATGCGTGCAGTCTGGCCGACGCCCACCCGGCGCCGGCGGAAAGCCCGGTGGGCCGAATACAGCGCGGGGCGACGCCGGGCGCGGAAGAGATCGGCAATCAAAGCCCTCGAAATGTGCTGACGGCACGCCTTTCGCCCGTCTGCGAATCGAGGTATTCGAGCCCACCGCACCAGGCCCGACGGTGCGTGACCGTGCGCTCAACCCCTGTCGAGGAGCACGTGGAGCACGTCGTACCGAAACGGGATCCGGAATCCGCCCTAGTCTTTCCCTGTGAGCACCGAACGCATCTTCGTCGCACGCCTGAGCGGGCTGGCCGTTTTCGGGCCCGACGGCGAGCGCATCGGCAAGGTGCGTGACCTCGTGGCCTCATTGCGCGTCGACGCCAGTCCGCCGCGCGTGCTCGGCATGGTGGTTGAGCTTGCCACCAGGCGGCGGATCTTCGTCCCGATGCTGCGGGTCACCACCATCGACCCGAGCGCCGTCACACTCGCCACGGGTCGGGTCAGCCTGCGTCGCTTCGCCCAGCGCCCGAACGAGACGCTGCTCGTCGGCCAGTTGATCGACGCCCCGGTCAAGCTGGCCGACAGCGGTGAGGAAGCCGTCGTCGTCGACGCCGCGATCGAGCCCAACCGCAGGCGGGACTGGGTGGTCGGGCGGCTCGCGGTGCGCGCGCGCCGGCACGGGTTCGCCCGGCGTGGACCGGTCCAGGTCGTGGAATGGAGCGCTGTCACCGGCCTGTCGCTATCGGACCGGCAGGGCACCGCCGGCCTCCTGGCAGTTTTCGAGACGATGCGCCCCGCCGACGTCGCGACCGCTCTCTCCGAGCTGCCCGCGAAACGCCAGCACGAGGTGATCGACGGCCTCGATGACGAACGGCTCGCCGACGTGTTCGAGGAGATGTCCGAGCACGAGCAGCGCAAGCTGCTCAAGCACCTCGACGCCGAGCGCGCCGCCGACGTGCTCGAGGCGATGTCACCCGACGACGCAGCCGACCTGCTGCACGAGCTGCCCCACGCCGACGCCGACGCGCTGCTGGCACTGATGGAGCCCGACGAGTCGGCCCCCGTGCGCAGGCTGATGTGCTACTTGTCCGACACCGCGGGTGGCCTCATGACCCCCGAACCGATCATCCTGCGCCCGGACGCCACGGTGGCCGAGGCCCTGGCCCGGATCCGCAACCCCGACATTCCGCCCGCGCTGGCGAGCATGGTGTTCGTCTGCCGCTCCCCCTCCCAGACCCCGACAGGGCGCTACCTGGGGTGCGTGCACGCGCAGCGCTTGCTGCGGGAGCCCCCGTCCGAGCTCGTCGCCGGGGTGGTGGACGCCGAGCTGGCACGGCTCACCCCGGACGCGAAACTCGGCGAGATCACCCGCTACTTCGCCGCGTACAACCTGGTGGCGGGACCTGTGGTCGACAGGGAGGAGCACCTGCTCGGGGCCGTCACCGTCGACGACGTGCTCGACCACCTGCTCCCACCCGACTGGCGCGACCGGCTGAACGACCCCGACGTCGCGTCGGACCGGGAGCCCGACGACGCTGATTCCGAGGTGGCGGATGCCTGAGATCATCACGTCCCGCAGGCTCGACCAGCCGCGCAGCAGCCGGACCAGGTTCGAGGTCGACCCGGACTGGTTCCCCCGGCTGTCGGAGCGCATCGCCCGCTTCCTCGGCACCGGCCGCTTCCTCGTGATCCAGAGCCTGATCGTGCTCGTGTGGATCGCGTTGAATCTCAGCGCCGTCGCCTGGCGCTGGGACCCTTACCCGTTCATCCTGCTCAACCTGGCCTTCTCCACCCAGGCGGCCTACGCGGCGCCCCTGATCCTGCTGGCGCAGAACAGGCAGGACGACCGTGACCGCGTGTCACTCGATGAGGACCGCGCTCGCGCGGCACAGACGAAGGCCGACACCGAGTACCTCGCGCGAGAGCTCGCCGCCCTGCGGATCGCGTTGGGCGAGGTGGCCACCAGGGACTACCTGCGCAGCGAGCTGGAAAGGCTCGCCGAGAAGATCAACGGAAAGGCCCACCCGGACAGGGCTCACCCCGACAACGCCCGCCCCGGCAGGACGAGCACGGACCGATCCGGCCGTGGCCCGGACACCGATGGGGCCACGGCCACGGTCACTCGGCCAGCCGACGACTGATCCGTTCCAGTGCGCCGAGCTCCTCACCGTCCAGTTTCTCGACGAAGTACCGCACGATCCCGTAGAGATGGGTGCGCGACGCCGTGCGCAGGCGGAGCAGGCCCGCCTGGGTGAGTTCGGCGGCGACGCCACGCCCGTCGCTCTCCACCGGGCAGCGCGCGACCAGGCCGGACTTCTCCAGCCTGTCCACCAGCCGCGTCACGCCGGAACGCGAAAGGAGCACGGCATCGGCCAGCTCCGTCATCCGCAGTCGCCGGTCGGGGGCCTCGGCGAGCTGGACCAGCACGTCGTACGCCGCGAGCGAGAGCTTCTGCTCCGCCACCAGCTCGGTCTCCAGGGCGCGGGTGATCGTGGCGTGTGCCCGAAGGAACGTGCGCCACGAGTCGAGCTGCTCGCGGGTCGGTGAGTGTCGGCCCGTCCGCGCAGGGGTTTCGGCGGGCGGTGCGTGGGCGGCGGTGTCCGTCACGGCGGACGATGCTACGGACGTCGCACCGCAAGAGCACAGACGTAACATGTAAATGGTCGTGGCAAGGTCACGTGCAAGCAAAGTCGCAGGAAGGTGCAGCGGAACCTCTGATGTCCACCACCGGCAACACCACCACCACGGAGCAGGCCGTGCATGCGGCGCTCGCCACCGTCGACGACCCGGAGATCCACCGCCCGATCACCGAGCTCGGCATGGTGAAGAGCGTCGTGGTGCTCGCCGACGGTCGTGCGCAGATCGGGGTGTACCTCACGGTCGCGGGCTGTCCGATGCGCGACACGATCACCAAGCGGGTCACCGCAGCGGTGTCCGCCGTCGAGGGCATCACCGGTGTCGACGTCGAGCTCGACGTGATGAACGACGAGCAGCGCACCCAGCTGCGCCGGGGTCTGCGTGGCGACTCCGCCGAGCCGGTCATCCCGTTCGCGCAGCCCGGCTCGCTCACCCGCGTGTACTGCGTGGCCTCCGGCAAGGGCGGCGTCGGCAAGTCGTCCGTCACCGTCAACCTGGCGGCTGCGATGGCGGCCAAGGGCCTCTCCGTCGGTGTGGTCGACGCCGACATCTACGGCCACTCGGTGCCCCGGATGCTCGGCACGTCCGCGCGGCCCACCAAGGTCGAGAACATGATCATGCCACCGCAGGCCCACGGCGTGAAGGTCATCTCGATCGGCATGTTCACCCCCGGCAACGACGCGGTGGTGTGGCGCGGCCCGATGCTGCACCGCGCGCTGCAGCAGTTCCTCGCGGACGTGTTCTGGGGCGACCTCGACGTCCTGCTGCTCGACCTGCCCCCCGGCACGGGTGACATCGCGATCTCCACGGCCCAGCTCGTGCCGAACGCGGAGCTGCTCGTGGTCACCACACCGCAGATGGCTGCGGCCGAGGTGGCCGAACGGGCGGGGTCGATCGCCCTGCAGACCCGCCAGCGGCTCGCCGGCGTCGTCGAGAACATGTCGTGGATGGAGCTCCCCGACGGCACCCGCATGGAGGTCTTCGGTGCCGGCGGCGGCCAGACGGTGGCCGACTCCCTCACCCGCACCCTGGGCGCCCCGGTGCCGCTGCTCGGTCAGGTGCCGCTGGAGACGCGCCTGCGCGAATGCGGCGACTCCGGCACCCCGATCGTGCTGGCCGAGCCGGAGTCGCCGGCGGCCGTCGCCCTGCGCGGGGTGGCCGACAGGCTCACCACGCGTGCGCGCGGACTCGCGGGGATGAGCCTGAACATCAGCCCTGTCCGCAAGTAGGAGCCCTCAGACCGGAGCAGATGCCGGCACCGTGCCGTCCAGCACCTCGTCCTTCGTCTCGGGAAGGGCGAGGACGCACAGCACGCTGAGCAGGCCCAATGCTGCCAGGTAGACCCCGACGCCGATGCCGCCGAACGCCGCGGTCAGCGGCGGCGCCACGATCAGCGGAACGGCGCCGCCGAGGATCCCCGCGAGGTTGTAGCCCATCCCGGCCCCGGTGTAGCGGTACCGGGCGGCGAAGATCTCCGGCAGGTAGGCGGCGGCGGGCCCGTAGGGGATGCCGACCACCACCATCAGCAGCACCATTCCGGCCACGAAGGACACCGCATTTCCCGGCTGCATGATCGCGAACGCGAGCGGTCCGGCCACCACGGCCAGCACGTTGCCGACGAGGATCACCCGCCGCCTGCCGTGCCGGTCCGACCACAACGCCGAGAGCACACACGTCCCGGCGAACACCAGAGCGCCGATGAGCCCGCCGACGAGCACCGTCGGCCGGGAGAGCCCGAGCACACCGTGACCGGGGGCGGAGCTCGCGTAGCTCGTGAGGTACACCGAGCCGATGTAGAAGAACGCGAAGATCATGGTGAGCGTGCCGCCGGTCAGCAGGACCTCGCGCCACTGGTGGCGCAGCGCCGTCACGAACGGCAGGCGAACCTGCTCGTTACGTGACTCGACCTGGCGGAACACCGGCGTCTCGTCGACCTTCAAACGGATGTAGAGCCCGACGGCGACGAGCAGGATGCTGATCAGGAACGGAAGCCGCCAACCCCACTCCCGGAACGCCTCCGGGCTCATGGCGAGTGTGGTGACCAGGAAGGTCACCGAGGAAAGGGCCAGCGCGATACCCGGCCCCAGCTGCGGGAACATGCTGTAGAGCCCACGCTTGTGCGCCGGGGCGTACTCCGTGGTGAGCAACGCGGCACCGGCCCACTCGCCACCCACGGCGAGACCCTGCAGGGCACGCAGCACCACGAGGACGACCGGCGCGAGCACGCCGATCGTCTCGGCGGAGGGCAGCAGGCCGATGGCGAACGTCGACAGCCCCATCAGCAGCAGGGTGGCGACGAGGGTGCGCTTGCGCCCGAGCCGGTCACCGAAGTGGCCGAAGAGGATCGAGCCGACCGGCCGGAAGAAGAACGCGACGCCGAACGTCGCGAACGCGGCCACCGTGCCCGCTGCCGTCCCGAGCGCGGGGAAGAACACCGGTGCGAACACCAGCGCGGCCGCGGTGCCGTAGATGAAGAAGTCGTAGAACTCGATCGTCGTGCCGGCGAACGACGCGACCGCGACCCGGTGCATCGGCACCTCGGCGTCCTTGCTGGTCATCGGGCACCTCCCGGAGTGGAAGCGCCACCGTAACCGAGCAACTGTGATCTACACCACAGCGGCCGCGATGCTCACGCCGCGAGGCGGTAGGTACTTCCGCTGCTGCCAGGAAGCCAGGCGTCGGGCAGAGCCGCGGCCAGCGCGTGCTGCGCCCGCCAGCCCGTGCAGTGGCCCGGCACCACCATCGCCGGGGCCAGCTCGGTGAGCGCGGCGACCGTCGGCGGGATCACCGGCTCGAAGAACGGGCCGCTCAGGTGCAGGCCGCCGAGCAGCGCGTGCAGGCGGTCCACCCCGGTGAGCCGTTGCGCATGCCGCACGATGTTGATCGCCCCGGCGTGCCCGCAGCCGGTGAGCACCACGAGCCCGCGGTCGCGGACGTTCACCACCAGAGCCTGGTCGTCCGGCACGAGGGCGTCGTGCTCCCAGCCGGAACCCGTCCACGCCTGGTGGGACGGCGGCATCCCGCGCTCGTACTCCGTGGTGCGGTCGACCTCCCCGGTGATCAGCACGCAGTCGTCGACCAGCAGCGACGGCTCCCGGCGCTCGACCACTCCGAAACCCTCACCCTCCAGGGCGCGCCTGCTCAGCGTCGGCATCTCGAAGGTGTGGTTGTTCGGCAGCGCGAGCCGCCTGCGCGTCCATGCGCCGGGGTGCAGCACCATCGGCAGTGTCCGCGCCCCGCGCCGCCCGGCGAGCCCGACCAGGCCCCCGGCGTGGTCGAAGTGGCCGTGGCTGAGGACCACCCCGTGCACGTCGGACAGGTCGATGTCCATCCGCGACGCATTGGTGACCATGCCGTCGACGCTCAGCCCGGTGTCGAACAGCAGGGTGGTGGTGCTCGCGCCACGGCGCACCGCGACGAGCGCGGCGAACCCGTGCTCGGCACACAGGCCCGGGTCGGTGCGGCTGTCCTCGAACTGCGCGGCGGTCTCCCAGGTGAGACCAGGGTTCACCCGGGAGACCCGCTCGTCGCTGCTCAGCAGTGCGTCGAACACGTTGTCGACGAGCGTGGTGATCCGCACCTCGTCCACCGGCTGCAGGGCGATCGGATCGACTGCGGCTCCCTCGGCGAGCCGCGGAGCGGCAGCGAGCGCCTCCGCCGGACCACCGTGTTCGTCACACATGCAGGGAACGCTACGTGGCAGAGCGCAGCGCCTCGGCCCACATCCCGATCGCGTCGTCGACCTGCTCACTGGTGACGATCAACGGTGGGATCATCCGCACAACGTTCGTGTACGGCCCACATGTCAGCAGCAGCAGCCCCGCCTCGGCAGCCGCGGCATGGGCGCGGGTGGCGGCTGCGGTGTCGGGCGAGCCGTCCGCCGTGCAGAACTCGTTGCCCACCATGAGGCCCAGCCCCCGGACGTCGGCGATCCCTGCGTGGTCGGCCGCCACCTTGCGTGCTCCCTCGAGCAGGCGCACTCCCTGCTCGGCGGCGTTGGCGACGAGCCCCTCGTCCTCGATCACGTCGATGGTGGCGAGCGCGGCGGCGCAGGCCACCGCGTTGCCGCCGTACGTGCCGCCCTGCGAGCCCGGCCACGCCTTGCTCATGAGCTCGGTGGAGGCCGCGATCCCGGAGAGCGGGAAACCGCTGGCGAGGCCCTTCGCCGTGATCAGGATGTCGGGACGGACGCCCGGGGTGTGCTCGTGGCCCCAGAACCGGCCGGTCCGGCCGAAGCCGGTCTGCACCTCGTCGGCGATCAGCAGGATCCCGCGTGCGTCGGCCCGTTCTCGCAGGCCGGCGAGGAAGGCAGGTGGCGTGGGTACGTAGCCACCCTCCCCGAGCACCGGCTCGATCACGAAGGCCGCGACGTCGGCAGCGGGAGCCGCGGTGACGAGGAGCCGGTCGAGCTCACGCAGGCAGAACGCGACGGTCTCCTCCTCGCTCCAGCCGTAGCGGAAGGCGTAGGGGAACGGGGCGAACTCGACGCCGCCCATCATCGGCCCGATGCCGGCCCGGATCTTCGCCCCGGACGTCGTGAGCGCGGCCGCGCCCATCGTGCGCCCGTGGAAGCCGCCCTCGAAGGCGACGATCAACGGCCTGCCGGTGGCCTGGCGGGCCAGCCGCACCGACGCCTCGACGGCCTCGCTGCCCGAGTTCGCGAAGAACAAGCTGTCCAGCCCCGCCGGAAGCACGTCTCCCAGGCGCTCTGTGAGCCGCAGCAGCGGCTGGTGCATCACGGTGGTGTACTGGCCGTGGATGAGGGTGGCCACCTGCTCCTGAGCCGCCGCGACCACACGGGGATGGCAGTGGCCCGTGCTGGTGACGCCGATGCCGGCCGTGAAGTCCAGGTAGCGACGCCCCTCCGTGTCGATCAGATGGACGCCCTCACCTCGGGCTGCCAGCACCGGGGTGGCCTGCGTCAGAGCCGGGGACAGCTGAGCCATGCGCCCTCCTCAAGAATTGTCGATTGTCGACAATCAGTGAGCATAGTCCTCCCACCCGGAATCCGGGAGCGCTGCTACAGCCACTCTCCGACGAAGAGAGCGTTCGCCGGGATGTCGACCGTCACCGAGCGGCAGAGGTCAGGCGGGAACCGCGGGCGGCGGCGTGGCCGTGGCGATCGACGGCGGCTTGGCCTGGGCGAGCGACGGCGCCGCGGCACGTGGCGCGAGGATGCGCGCCACTGCGTCGGCCATGTGTTCCTCCAGCACCACGGCGAGTCGCTCGGCGTCGCCGTCGCGCACGGCGTCGCGCAGCTCGCGGTGCTCGGCCAGCAGCGCGTCGGCCGGTGGCGCGGTGTCCTGCAGCGCGGCCAGGCACATCCTGGTCTCGACGAGCAGCGCGTCGGCCATCCTCAGCAGCCGCGGGCTGCCGGACGCCGCGACGAGCTCGGCATGGAACGCGTGGTCGGCGTCCGCCAGCGCGACGGGGTCGTCCGCGACCTCCTCCATCGCGTCCAGGGCCGCGGTCAGGCGGTCAGCGGCGGCGGTGCGGTCACCGGCCATGACGAGCAGCCCCGCGGCGCGCTCGACGGCGGTGCGGGCCGTGTAGACGTCGCGCACGTCCGCCTCGTCCAGGTCACGCACGAAGAGCCCGCGGTGGCGTTCGCTGCGCAGCAGCCCCTCCGCGACCAGCCGCTGCATGGCCTCTCGCAGCGGGCCCCGGCTCACGCCGAGCCGCGTGGCGAGCTCGACCTCCCCCAGCTGGGCGCCTTGCGGCAGGGCGCCTCGCATGATCGCTTCCCGGATCC
Organism: Pseudonocardia yunnanensis; assembly: GCF_039534065.1. NCBI lineage: Bacteria > Bacillati > Actinomycetota > Actinomycetes > Pseudonocardiales > Pseudonocardiaceae > Pseudonocardia > Pseudonocardia yunnanensis. Next base: position 184,614 of record NZ_BAAAUS010000008.1, read on the forward strand.
GGTCGGCGACGATCGCGGCGGTGGAGCGGCGCTCCACCGGCTCCAGATCACTCAGGTCCACCCGGTCCTCCCCATCACGCCCGGCTGGTCGAACCGGTGGCGGTGTGGGCGAACAGGCTACCCAGCCCGGCGCGCGGGGTGTCGGCACCCGCGAGCCGCAGACCCTGCCAGATGCTCACCTGGTTGGCCGTGAGCACCGGCTTGCCGACGCGGTCGTCGAGCGCGTCGAGCTGCGCGATCGTGTGCAGCGCGGTGTCGGGCAGCAGCACGACCTCAGCGTCGGCGTGGTCGGCTGCCGCCGCGAACTCCAGCACAGCGGCGGGCGGGAGCGTGCCGACCTCGGCCGCTGTGACGATCCCGCGCGTCGACAGCGAGAGCACGTCGATGCCGGCTCCGGCGAGGAACACCACGAACCGCTCCGCCACCTCGTCGGGGTAGGTGGCGCCGATTGCGACCCTGGTGACGCCGAGGCGCGCGCAGGCGTCGACGAAGGCGAACGAGGTGCTCGACGCCGGTACGCCTGCCACCGCCTCCAACGCAGCGACCTGCGCGGCCGCACCTTCACGGCCGAACACGAAGCTCCCGCTGGTGCAGGCCCACATCACCGCGTCGAGCGGACCTGCTCCGCTCTGCTGCAGCGCCCTGACCCCCGCGGCGAGGACGTCGTCAGCGCCGATGCCCAGCAGCGCGTCGACGCGGTGGGCGTCCTCGCGCATCTCGGTGTGGACGAGCGGCAGCCGCACCGCCGACGTTCCCAGCAGCGTCTCCGCGCACGGGTAGTCGTCCTCAGCCGAGTAGCCGGGGTAGAGGATGCCGACAGTCACTGCCGGTGTAGGTGAGGTCATGCCGCTCCCGGTTCCAGGTGGGGCACCTCGGCGCGCAGCAGACGTCCACCGCCGATCGCCTCCCGGCCCATCGACCGGAGCGCAGCCCACATGGTGACCTGGTTGGCGGTGAGCACCGGCTTGTCGAGCGCGAGCTCGAGCGGCTCGATGAGGTCGTAGCTGGGCAGGTTGGTGCAGCTGATGAACAGTCCGTCGGCGTCGTCGGCATCGACGGAGCGCACGATCTCGACGATCTCGGCGTAGCTGACCCGCCAGATGTTGCCGAGCAGCCCCAGCCCTTCGCAGGACACCGTCTGCACGCCGTGCTCGGCGAGGTAGTTCACGAGCCGGCGCGTGACCGGTTCGACGTACGGCGTGGCGATCGCGAGTCGCGTGATTCCGAGGACCTTGAGCGCGTCGATCAGCGCTCCCGACGTGGTGCAGGCCGTGGGCGCTCCCGCGCCCATCATCGTGCGGCGTAGCACCTCCTCGCCCGCGGCTCCGTCGACGAAGCTCCCCGACGTGCACGCATAGGCGACCACGGCCGGTTCCGGGGTGAGGACGTCACGCGTGGCACGGCGCAGTGCGCGCCGGTCGCCGCACGCCACCGCCATCTCGACGGTGACCGGCGTGGTGAAGAACGGGAGCCTCGTGAGGTAGAGCGAGACGTCCTCGGGGACCCATCGCCACAGTTCGCGGTCGAGCGCGAAGTCGAAGGGTGCGACCACGCCGATGCCGTGCTGATGAGCAGGCTCGGCGAGCCCCACCGACAGCTCGGTGGGCACGGCTGCCTACCGGACGTCCGGATCGAAGCGTTCGTACGTCAGCCGTTCGCCGGCACTGCCCGAGCGCCACACGTCGTGGCACGCCTCCGCCATCGGCGCGAGGTCCTCGACGATCGTGGCGAAGACGTTGCCCGGCACCCAGCCGACGTCGCCGTTGATCAGGAGGTTGTTGCGGCCGTAGAAGATCGCGAGGTCGATCGCGCCGTCCTCGGCGTCGATTCCCTGGTCGGCCTTGAACGCAGCGTCGAGCATCCCGCCGGCGAAGTCGAACAGGCAGACGTCGCCCGGGATCGGGGTGACCGTGGGGTTCTCGCGGCCGATCTGCGCGAAGCGAGGCACCATCGTGTAGACCTCGTTGCGTGCGTACTTGGCGTGTTGGGCCTCGCCGCCGAGCGGCCCGTCGGCCAGCGCGTCCCAGACCGCGGCGCAGGTGCGCGGAGCATCCTTCTCGAGCAGCTCGGCCACGCACGAGACGCCGCGGCGAGCCAGAGTGATGCGGAGGAACTTCGTCATGAGCGACTCCATCCGACGGGTCCCGCAACACCGCGGATTGTTGACAATAATACGAGAGCTTCCTAGCGTGTCAACAGTCGGCCTCCGACTGGGAAGGTATCCGTTTTGCCCGTTTCCCCAGGTCAGCGGCCGCACCCGACGATCACCGTACTGCACGCGGAGGATCGCCCGCCCGGCCTCGAAAGCGACGAGGTTCGCTTCGCGACCGACAAGACCCTGAGCGACGCGCTTCCCGGCAGCGAGGTGCTGCTCGTCTGGGACTTCACCTCGGACGCCGTGCGCCACGTGTGGCACGCAGCAGACGCACTGCGCTGGGTGCACACCGCCAGCGCCGGCGTCGACCGGCTGATCTTCCCCGAGCTGCTCGACTCCACGGTGACGCTCACCAACTCCCGCGGCGTGTTCGACGTGCCCATGGCGGAGTACGTGCTCGGGCTCGTGCTCGCGATGGCCAAGGACCTGCCCACCACCCTCGCCGCCCAGCAGCGGCACGAATGGCGCCACCGCGACAGCGAGCGTGTGGCCGGCACCTGCGCCGTCGTGGTGGGCGGCGGACCGATCGGACGCGCGATAGCCCGGCTGCTCACGGCCGTCGGCATGCGGGTCGAACTGGTCGGCCGGCGCGCGTCGGAGGGCGTGCACGAGGCGGATGCGCTCCCCGGCCTGCTGCCCCGCGCCGACTGGCTCGTGCTCGCGGCACCGCTCACAGAAGCCACCCGCGGCATGCTCGACGCCACCGCGCTCGCCGCTTTGCGCCCGTCCACGCGCGTGATAAACGTGGGACGCGGTGGGCTCGTCGTCGAGCCCGATCTGGTGGACGCACTCCGCAGCGGACGCCTCGCCGGCGCCGCCCTCGACGTCTTCGCCCGTGAACCGCTCGCCTCGGACAGCCCGCTGTGGGATCTCCCCGGCGTGATCGTCTCGCCGCACATGTCCGGCGACGTGCTCGGGTGGCGCGAGGAGCTCATGGAGGTGTTCGCCGAGAACCTCGCCCGCTACCGCGCGGGAGAACCGCTGCGCAACGTCGTCGACAAGACCTTGGGCTACGTGACCGGAGGAACCTCATGAGCGGAGCGACCGCGGGCGCCGTCGGCAGCGGGGCGATCGGTGATCGGCCGCGCTCTGCCGCCGACCTCACCGCCACCGAGCTGCTGGCTGCCTACCGGGCACGCGAGCTGTCCCCGGTGGAGGCGACCAGGGCGGTCCTCGACCGTGTGGCGGAGCGGGACGGCGAGGTCAACGCCTTCTGCCTGATCGACGAGAACGCCGCGCTCGCGAGCGCCGCCCGGTCCGAGGAGCGGTGGGCGCGGGGTGAGCCCGTCGGCCTGCTGGACGGCGTGCCGGTCTCGATCAAGGACGTCCTGCTCACCGACGGATGGCCGACGCTGCGCGGTTCGCGCACCATCGACCCGAAAGGTCCGTGGACGGTCGACGGGCCACCGGTGGCCCGCGTGCGTGCCCACGGAGGCGTGCTGTTCGGCAAGACCACCACGCCGGAGCTGGGCTGGAAGGGCGTCACCGACTGCTCTCTCACCGGCGTGACGCGCAACCCGTGGGATCCTGCCCGCACCGCGGGCGGCTCCTCCGGCGGCAGCGCAGCCGCGATCCAGCTCGGGATGGGGCCGCTCAGCCTGGGCACCGACGGCGGCGGCTCGGTGCGGATCCCGGCCGGGTTCTGCGGCATCACCGGGCACAAGCCCACCTACGGCAGGGTCCCGGCCCACCCCGCGAGCCCGTACGGCACGCTCGCCCACGTCGGGCCGATGGCACGCACGGCCGCCGACGCAGCGCTGCTGCTCGACGTCATGTCGGGCGTCGACACACGCGATCCCTGGGCACTCGCGCCCACCGACTCGGCGGTCGCCGCACTGGACACGCCCCTCGCCGGCCTGCGGGTGGCGGCCAGCCCCACGCTCGGGTACGTCGACCTGCACCCCGAGGTCGCGGCGGCGTTCACCGCCGCGGTCGAGGTGTTCCGCGCCCTGGGAGCCGTGGTCGAGGAGACCGATCCAGGGTTCGGCGACCCGGTGGAGGCCTTCGAACTGCTCTGGTTCGTCGGCGCCGCGAAGTCCATGGCGCACCTGGGGCTGGCGGAGCGGGCGACGATGGACCCCGGGCTGGTCGAGAGCGCCGAGCAGGTGGCCGGTGCCACGGCCCTGGAGTACGTCGACGCCATGGCCGTGCGCAACGAGCTCGGCACGCTGATGGGCGAGTTCCACTCGCGCTACGACCTCCTGCTCACCCCGACGCTGCCGATCCCCGCCTTCGAAGCAGGCGTGGAGGTCCCATCGGGGTGGCCGCACAAGCGCTGGACGTCGTGGACGCCGTTCACCTACCCGTTCAACATGACCCAGCAGCCCGCGGCGAGCGTGCCGTGCGGATTCACCTCGGACGGCCTGCCCGTCGGACTGCAGATCGTGGGGCCGCGCCACGCCGACAACGCGGTGCTGGCGGCCGCCCATGCCTTCCAGCAGGCAGACCAGCAGGGGCAGGGCCGCTCCACCGGCTGAACGCCGCGACGTCCGATTACCGCCGGATCTGCCCTGCCGCAGCCGCCACGCTGGCGCCATGGGTACCACGGCGACCAGCGAGGCCATGACCGTGTTGACGGGGATGTACGCCGCTGAAGCGGAGTATTTCGCCGCAGGCGGGGCGGGCGCGGCGAGCTTCGAGCCGCTCGAACCGTTCTTCGCCCCGGACGTCGTTCTGTATCAGGCCGACGGGCTCCCGTACGGCGGCACCTGGCGCGGCTACGAGGGCATCGAGCGGTTCTTCGTCGCGATGAGCACGACCTGGGAGGTGTTCGAGATGCTCCAGCAGGACTTCCTGGCCGTGGAAGCACCGATCATCGTGCTCACTCAGGTCGAGGCACGAGCCCGCGCCACCGGCCGCGAGCTCCGCTTCCCGATCCTGCAGACCATCTCCGTGAGAGCCGGCCGCATCACCGAGATCCGCCCGTTCTACTGGGACACCGCCGCGATCGCCGACGCCGTGACCCCGCAAGGGACATGACGCTCAGCTCTCGGGACCGAGCAAGCTGATCCCCGAGGCTGGGATCAACGGGTGCTCAGGTGGCGTCCGGGTCGATCGGGGGTCGCTCGTTCTTCGACAGCGTGGGACGCGACGGAGGCGCGGCCGGATGAGGCTGCGGGGTGCCGTTGCTCGCCGACAGGCCCGGCGCAGGCGCGAATCCATTGGGTTTGGGATCCGGGTCGTCCAAGAGGGCGCGCCGCATTGCGTTGCGGGGATGGAGATCCCTCAGCCCGCGCAGCTCCTCGAGCGGCTTGCGCAGCTCGTCGAACTCCGGACCGAGCTCGCCACGGAGCTGATCACGCGCCCCGTTCGCGAACTCTCTGACCTGCCGCACCGAGCGGCCCACCCAGGCCGCGGCGGACGGAAGCCGCTCGGGACCGAGGATGAACAGCCCGGCCACAACCAACACGAGGATCTCGCCCCAGCCGACGCTGTCGAACACGAGACCATCGTACGGGCGCCATACGTCCGGCGGGCGAACACGATGTGAGCACCACGGCCTTTACGGTCAATCGGAGGCGAGAACCACCGACACGGTCAGCGGCCTGCCCTCCCTGATCAGCTCGACCGGCACCGTGTCGCCCGGGTTGTGCTCCCGTACAGCGACCACGAGCTCGTCCGCCCCGGCGATCGGCCGGTTCCCCACCTTGACGATCACGTCGCCCTCGACGATGCCCGCGGCGGCGGCTGCCCCGCCCTGCTGCACGTTCTGCACCTGGGCGCCGTCGGTGGTGCCGTCGGTGACCGACCGGGCATTGATCCCGATGTCGGCGTGGGTGACCACTCCCGTGCGGATCAGCTCGTCGGCGATCACGCGGGCGTCGTCGATGGGGATGGCGAAGCCCAGGCCGATCGACCCGCCCTCGCCCATCCCGACACTCCGGATCGCTGTGTTGATGCCTACGACAGCGCCGGTGGAGTCGACGAGCGGACCACCCGAGTTGCCGGGGTTGATGGCGGCGTCGGTCTGGATCGCGTCGATGACCGCATTGGCGTCGGCTCCGCTGCCGTCGAGCCGGACGGGGCGGTTGAGGGCACTCACGATGCCGTCCGTGACGGTGCCGACGAGCCCGAACGGTGAACCGATGGCGATCACGCCGTCGCCGACGACCAGCCCGGCCGACGAACCGATCGTGGCGACCACCGGGTTTGCGACATCCACCTTCACGACGGCGAGGTCGGTCTTGGGGTCCCGCCCGACGATCCGCGCGGCACTGCGCGTGCCGTCGTGGAAGATCGCCTCGATCTGCGCGCCGTTCGCGTCGGCGGCGGGGGCGACCACATGGTTGTTCGTGAGCACGTAGCCCGCTGGGTCGATGACGACGCCGGAGCCCGTGCCACCCTCCTGGCCGACACGAATCTCGATCGACACCACGGCGGGCACGGTGCGGGCCGCGATGTCGGCCACCGAGCCGGGCGGACGCTCCTTCGCCTGGACTGTCTGGGTGATCGTCGGGTCGGCATCGGTGAGGCCGCTGGCGCCGTCGGCCGTCAACCGGCCCACGAACCCGCCCGCCGCACCGATCAGGACAGCGACGATGGCGAGGCCCGCCAGTGCTCGCGGATCCACCCGCTTGCCGAACAACAGCTCCCGCAGGCTGAGCCGCGGACCCTCACCGGCAGGCGCGGGAAGTGCCGCCTGTTCCGATGCGGCGGGCGGACCGAGCGCGACGGAGCTCTCCGGGTCGCGCCACGGATCGCGATCGGCGCCGTCGGCCCAGAAGGCATCGTCCGGTCGCGAACCGTTCCCACTCGCGCCCGGCGGCCGCTGCAACGTGGGCGAGTCCGGTGCCGGCCGACCGAAGGCGCTGGCCAGAGCGGCGGGAGGAGGCGTGGCGAGGGTGGCGGACGAGCCGTTCGACGAGTCGGACCGCGGAGCCGCGAAACCACCGTCGACGCCGTCCGGGCGCCCGAACACCGCGGCTGCGCCGGGATCGACGGGGACGCGTTCAAGCGGGCGTGGCCCGAGCCGTGGGGGCTCGTCGCCCGCGCGATCATTCGAACGCGTCACCGGGCTGCGTTCGTCCATCGCGCTGCAGGCTCCTGATGTATGCCGACCGTACCGCTCACCACCCTGCCCCAGCGGCGGTGAAGTCCGCGTAGCCAGGACGGGTCACGTCGCCGAGGAGCGGTCAGGGCAGGCCGTGGAAGGAACGAGGAAGCACGTCGAGCCGGTTGCGGAGGTAGTCGCCGTCGGTCTCCGACGTCTTCTCGGGCCCCAGCGGGACGGCACGCTCCAGCCGCATCTGAGCGTCGAGCACTCCGGCGCCCTCCGTGTCGACGACGCTCGTGGTGCCGCCACTGAGCACCGTGCCGCCGAAGGCGCCGCTCACCGGGGGTATTGCCGGGCTGCTGGACGCGGAGGGCAGGCCGTAGGCGAGCGCACCGAGGGCGAGACCGGACACCGCCACGCCCGTGCCGACGCGGATGCGGCGTTGGACCGGGGACCGTCCGGCGGACTTGCGGTGGACGCTGTGTGCAGTGGACGTGCCCCGGGCCGGGTCGGCCTCGGCCGCCATCTGCGTGTGGTCGGGCATGGGGCGGAGCACGGAGACGAACTGGCCGTCGGAGGTGACGGCGAGCCCGGGCGGGGCAGGCGGGAGCGTGGCGCTCTCCGGGATCGAGCGCAGGGTGCGTAGCAGCGCGGACGGCAGCACGGGCCCGCCCGCGGTACGCAACGCCGAGCGGGTCTGCATCTGGGCGATGACCTGGGCCTCGCACTCGGCACACCGGGCGATGTGCTGGGCGGCCCGCTCGTGAGGACCGTGGGAGAGCTCGTCGTCCACGTAGGCGACGATGGCGTCCGACGACAGATGATCCTGCCCCCAGTTCGGGGGCGTCACCGTGATGCGCCAGCGCCCTTCACTCACCCGTGAACCTCCTCCAGCATTCCTGCGTTGGAGTCCCCCGCGACAGCGGAACCGTCACGCACCCCGAGCGCGCGGTGGCGTTCCAAGGCGCTGCGGAGAGCGGCCCGTCCACGGTGGATCCTGCTTCTCACCGTACCCAGCTTTACGCCCAAGGTGGCACCGATCTCCTCGTACGACAGTCCCTCGACGTCACACAGGACGACAGCGGCGCGGAACTCGGGCGGCAGCTCGTCGAGCGCGGCCTGCAGAACCGGGTCGAGGTGAGTCTCGGAGAAGACCTGCTCCGGCTCCGGGCCCCGGCCGGGCAGCCGGTCGGAGTCCTCGGGCAGTGCCTCCATACGGATGCGCGACCGACGCCGCACCATGTCGAGGAACAGGTTGGTGGTGATGCGGTGCAGCCAGCCCTCGAACGTGCCGGGCTTGTAGGCCGCGAGCGACCGGAACACCCGGACGAACGTCTCCTGGGTGAGGTCCTCGGCATCGTGCGGGTTGCCGGTGAGCCGGTAGGCGAGGCGGTAGACCCGATCCGCGTGCTCCCGGACGACGTCATCCCAGCTGGGCGGGGTCCAGTCGACACCTTCACCAGGCAGCACCGTACCGCTCATCAGCGTGGCGGAGCCGTCGGTCATCGTGGGTCAACCTCCTGCGGCGGGTGTGCCTCCGACCAACGAAGCGCCGGACGTGTGCATTCCCCGGCCCCCCATCGGTCGACGACCCCGACCGATGCAACCTACCGTGCCTGATGGCCTTGAAGAGGGTGTGAGAGTCGACTGAGAGAAACCTGTGAAACTTCAGGCGCCCCGGAGGCCGACACACCCGACGGTCGGGCCCACACCGCGGGAAAGAGCCAGCACAGTAGCCTCTTGACCATGACCGGCCGCCCGGACAGCGCTCCCGACCCGTGGGCGTTGCGCGAGCACGTCGAGGGGTACCTCACCGAGGACGACGTACTCATCGCCACGCGGGCCTCTGCGGCACGCCGCGGGAGCGCCCCAGTGGGGCCCGGGGTGGGCGCCGGGCTGCGCTTCCTCGCCGCCAGCACCGCCGCCCGAGCGGTCGTCGAGATCGGCACGGGGGTCGGCGTCAGCGGGCTGTGGCTGCTGCGCGGAATGGCCCCCGATGGTGTGCTCACCTCGATCGACATCGATCCCGAGTGCCAACGTGCCGCCCGGCAGGCGTTCACGGCCGCCGGTTACGGGCCGTCCCGGCTCCGGCTGATCAACGGGCTCGGCCTCGAGGTGCTGCCTCGGCTCACCGACGGCGCGTACGACCTGGTGTTCGTCGACGCCGGCACCGCCGACCAGCCTCGCTACCTCGACGAGGCCGTCCGGTTGCTCCGCGGCGGTGGCATCGTCGCGCTCCACGGCGTGCTCACCGCGGGCGTGCTCGAGCCCGACGCCACCGACGCTGCCACGGTGGCGCTGCGCGAGGTGGCCCGTCAGGTGCGCGACGACGACCGCCTCGTGCCGGTGCTGCTCCCCCTCGGCGCAGGTCTGCTGGCGGCGGTGAAAGCCACACCGCACGCCTGAGCTGGGGGATCAGAGGGCGGTGGCGCCCTTGCCCAGCACGACGACCCCGCCCTGGCTGACCGTGTACCGGGCCCTGTCCAGGCCGAGGTCCACGCCCACGAGCGCCCCGTCGGGGATCACGACGTTCTTGTCGAGGATCGCTCCCCGCACCACGGCTCCGCGCCCGACCCGCACCCCGGGCAGCACCACCGAGTCGGACACCTCGGCACCGGCGTCGATGCGCACGCCAGGACTGATCACCGAGCGCCGGACGATGGCACCGGAGATGATCGTGCCCGCCCCGACGATCGAGTCCTGGGCGATGCCGCCCTCCACGAACTTGGCAGGCGGCAGGGGTGCCATCGCCGTGCGGATGGGCCACCGGTCGTTGTAGAGGTTGAAGATCGGGTGCACCGAGACGAGGTCGGTGTGCGCCTCGTAGTACGCGTCGACGGTGCCGACATCGCGCCAGTAGCCGGAGTCGCGGTCGGTGGCGCCGGGCACCACGTTGTCGGCGAAGTCGTAGACCGCGGCGTCACCCTGGCCCACCAGCCTGGGGATGATGTCGCCGCCCATGTCATGGTCGGAGTCGCCGTCCTCGGCGTCGGCCCGCAGGGCGTCGAGCAGCACCTCCGTGGTGAAGATGTAGTTGCCCATCGAGGCGAACGTGACATCCGGGTCGTCCGGAACCGACGGCGGGTCGGACGGCTTCTCCAGGAAGTCGGTGATGCGGCCGTTGGCGTCGGACTTGATCACGCCGAACGCCTTGGCCTCGGCGCGCGGCACCCGGATGCCCGCGACCGTGACCCCTGCACCGCTCTCGATGTGGCGGGCGAGCATCTGGCCCGGGTCCATCCGGTAGACGTGGTCGGCGCCGAAGACCGCGATGTAGTCCGGACGCTCGTCGTAGACGAGGTTGAGGCTCTGGAAGATGGCGTCGGCGCTGCCGGTGTACCAACGCCGTCCGAGCCGCTGCTGCGCAGGCACGGTGGTGATGTACTGCCCGAGCACGCTGGACAGGCGCCACGTCGTGGAGATGTGGCGGTCCAGCGAGTGCGACTTGTACTGCGTCAGCACGCAGATGCGATGCATGCCCGCGTTCACCAGGTTCGACAGCACGAAGTCGATCAACCGGTAATGGCCCCCGAACGGGACGGCGGGCTTGGCGCGGTCGGCGGTGAGCGGCCAGAGCCGCTTCCCCTCGCCACCGGCGAGCACGATGCCGAGCACGTTGGCAGACATCGCGCGCGGCGAGGCGAGTGACAGGCGGGCGGCGGTCATTTCGGCGCTCCGTGGGAGGGCACAGGGCCCTGGCCTGCCGGCAGCATCGTCACGCCGCCGACCCTAGTGCTCTCCCACCGTGGCGGGCCACCGGTGGAAGCGTCGAACGAGCGAACATTCATGCCTCGGATGGACCCATTCCGATTGCCGGTGAATGGCCTAACGTCCCGGGTGTGCGCATTGGCCTGCTCACCCGCGAGTACCCCCCTGACGTCTACGGAGGAGCCGGCGTGCACGTCGAGCACCTCGTGCCGGCGCTACGCGAGCTCGTCGACGTCGACGTGCACTGCTTCGGCGAGCCGCGCGCCGGTCGGCCGGACACGTACGCGCACGAGGTGCCGAGTGGGCTCGCCGGAGCGAATCCCGCTCTGCAGACGCTCGGCGTCGACCTGTCGATGGTCGCGGCCCTCTCCGAGGTCGACCTCGCCCACTCCCACACCTGGTACGCGAACATGGGCGGGCACCTGGCGAAGGTGCTGCACGGTGTGCCGCACGTGGTCACCGCGCACTCGCTCGAACCGCGCAGGCCGTGGAAGGCCGAGCAACTCGGGGGCGGGTATCGGCTCTCGTCGTGGGTGGAGCGCACGGCCTACGAGAACGCCGACGCCGTGATCGCGGTGAGCGACGGCATGCGCCGGGACGTCCTCGACTGCTACCCGGCGCTGGACCCGGCGCGTGTGCACGTGGTGCACAACGGCATCGACACCGTCTTCTACCACCCTGATCCCGCCCGCGACGCGGTCCGCGCGGCAGGCGTCGACCCCGACCGGCCCAGCGTCGTGTTCGTCGGGCGCATCACCCGGCAGAAGGGTCTTGTCCACCTCGTGGCCGCTGCCCACGAGATCGACCGGGACGCCCAGATCGTGCTCTGCGCCGGAGCCCCCGACACACCGGAGATCGCCGAGGAGACCGAGAAGGCCGTCGCCGAGCTGAGCGCGGCGCGCTCCGGGGTGGTGTGGGTGCGCCGGATGCTGCCCACTGCCGACGTGCGCCAACTGCTCTCCGCCGCCACGGTGTTCGTCTGCCCGTCGGTGTACGAGCCGCTCGGGATCGTGAACCTGGAGGCGATGGCCTGCGGCACCGCCGTGGTGGCCTCGGACGTCGGCGGTATCCCTGAGGTCGTGGCCGACGGCGAGACGGGCCTGCTCGTGCACTTCGACGAGCACGAGGTCGAGAAGTTCCGCACGGGTCTCGCCGGGGCGGTGAACACGCTGCTGGCCGACCCGGACCGGGCTGCGGCGATGGGAGCGGCCGGCCGGGCGCGGGCCGAGCGGCAGTTCTCGTGGGAGCAGGCCGCCGCACGCACCGTGGAGATCTACCAGGGGCTGTAGGCCGGCCGTCGTCAGCGCGAGCGGGTGCCGGCGGCGCGCGCCCGGGCCCGGTGCGCGGCCACCGCGGAACGGTTGGCACACGCCGGCGAGCAGTAGCGGCGAGCCGCGTTGCGCGAGGTGTCGGCGAACACCTTCATGCAGCCCTCGGCAGCGCAGCGCCCGTGCCGGTCGATGCCGTACTCGGACACGAGCATCGCCAGGGCGAACGCGGTGCTGGCGCGCAACCGGTCCACGAGGTCCGCCTCGGGCGGCGAGTAGTGCAGATGGAAACCCTGTCCGTCGTGGTTCGACAGGTGCGGCTCGACCCGGACGTCGGCGAGCAGCGCGTTGACCGCGACGGCGGCCTCCTCGACGTCCGACACGTCGAACACCGTGCGCAGCCTGCGCGCCCACGCGCGTAGAGCGGGCTCCACCGATGCCGGCGCTCCGCCTGCGAGGTAGCCGTTGGCCACCAGCACCGTCCTCATCCGGTCGGGCGACTCCTCGTCGGCCTCCGGCTCCTCCGCCCCGCTCGCGGTGACCTCGTTGACGAGCTCGACGGCCGCGCCCAGCGCGTCACTGCGGTAACCGATGAAGTTCACTGACCTATTACACCCCACCCGAATCCGCTGTAACCTGTCAAACGAGGATACCTATTACAGGAAGGCGGCGCCGATGCAGTGCGAAAGCTGTGGATGGCCGGTCGACGAGGCGGTGATCCTGTCCACCCACTCGACGTCACAGGGGTGGGTGCGCTATCGGCGCTGCGTCTGCGGCACAGTCTCGATCCAGCTCGTCACGCTCGACGGACAGAGCGGCACGCTGGCCGAGGCGGCGGGCCGGCGGTAGCACCGCATCCGAGGTCACCGACCTGCACAACGCAAACGGCACCGGCGGACGGGTGCGGGCCGTTCGCCGGTGCCGTTCGAGATCCGGGCACCCCCCTTTGCGCGGGGCTCGTGCTCGTCAGCCAGATGCGGCCTTCAGCGCGTCGCCGAGGTCGCTTGCCTCCTCGGCCGACATCTCGACGACCAGGCGGCCGCCACCCTCGAGGGGGACGCGCATCACGATGCCCCGACCCTCCTTGGTCACCTCCAGGGGACCGTCGCCGGTCCGGGGCTTCATCGCCGCCATCTCCTGCTCCCTCCGTCGTCGTTTGCAGGGTGCGCCGCTGCGCCGGGGGAAGCGCGCGGCGGGGATGCTGCGAACATCTTTCCTCATCCGCCGGACAGGGGTGTAACCGGAGCGATCAACTCCCCTATGTGTGCCCGGTGTGGTCACAGGGACGAGGCACGCCAACACCCTGCGACATGATCGTCGACGAGCCCGGCCGCCTGCATCAGCGCATAGCACGTGGTGGGCCCGACGAAGCGCATCCCGCGCCTCTTGAGTTCCTTGGCCATCGCCGTCGACTCCGGCGTGGTGGCGGGCACCTCGGCCAGCGTGGCCGGGCGACTGCGAACGCCCGGTTCGGGTGCGAACGACCACAGCAGCTCGTCGAGCGGCTGGTCCAGCTCCAGCACCTGGCGCGCGTTGTGCACGGTGGCCTCGATCTTCGCCCGGTTGCGGACGATGCCGGCGTCGGCCAGGAGGCGGGCGACGTCGGCATCGCCGAACCGTGCCACCACAGCGGGGTCGAAGTCGGCGAACGCGCGGCGGAACGCGGGCCGTTTGCGCAGGATGACGAGCCAGGACAACCCGGATTGGAACGCTTCGAGGCTCAGCCGCTCGAACATGGCGTGGACGCCGTGGAGCGGGCAGCCCCACTCGTCGTCGTGGTAGGCGATGTACTCCGGGGCGCTGCCGGCCCAGCCACAGCGCACCCGTTCGTCCAGCTCAGGCACCGGTGCGATACCTCGCCTCGCATAGCCGGGCCATCCGCTGCAGGGAGTGGGCCACACCTGCGCGGAACGCGGGCCGCACCAGCGGCCAGCCCCACCGGCCGAGCGCGCCCAGCGGCAGGTCGAGCAGCTCCGACCACAGGACCCTGGATCGAGTGGGTGACAGCGCGATGACCTCGAACACCCCGTCGCCACGCACCACCTTGCCGGTGTGCCGCACGACGCAGCGGCGGGGCCCGTTCCCAGGGGGCTCGGTCCACTCGACGATTTCCATGGTGTCAGTGAACCCGAGGGGTCCGACACCGGTGACCGCGCTCAACCGCGCACCCTGCGCCCGGCCGTCACCTCCGCTGGTGACGTGGACCCTCGTACCGAGCATCCACTCGCCCTGCGCCTCCCAGTCCGTGACGGCACGCCACACCGCATCGGCCGGCGCCTCGACGTCGACCGGAACCGTCAGCTCTCTCCGGGAACTCACCGCTCGCGCTCCGCGGTGGCGCCGTATCGATGCTTCGCTCGCAAGCTCGCTCACCGGTCCCCGTCGGCCCACAGCCCGCTGCCGGCCAGCTCCGCTTCCAGCTCGGCGACCCGGGCCAAGAGCCCGTCGCGTTCCACCCCGGCGCGGTCCAGCTCGTCGGCCAGCCGGTCGAGCACCCAGTCCACCTCGTCCATCCGGTAGCCACGCAGCGCCTGCTGGAACCTCAGCTCACGGACGTCCTCACCGTCGAGCTCACCGGCAGGCAACCGGGTGGGCGTGGCGCCGGGAGGCAGCGGGGCCAGTTCCTCGCCACGTCCGAACACGACCGCGGCCAGCCCGAACACGGCCGCGGCCACCGCGGCGACGACCAACAGATAGATGAGCGCGGTCCCCACTCGGGCAATCAGACCACGCAGGCCCGGTCAGCGCACGAGCACCTCACGCATCGGGGGTCGCTCGGTAAGGCCGACTTCCGTAACGGACGGCAACCATTCGCGGTCGACCTGCAGAAATTGCGTGATCGCCGCACCCGTGTCGGGCACGCCGCAGCGGGTCAGCGCGGCCGCGAGGATCTGCCGCGCCATCACCCCGAGCTGCAGCAGCGATCGGTTGCGGTGCTTGCGCACGCCCAGATTGACCTGCGCCAGCGCATCGAGGCCTGCCGTGGCGTAGGTGTCGAGCAGCAGCCCGATCTCCACGCCGTACCCGGCGGCGAACGGAACCGACTCGAGCAGCTCCCGCGTACCGGCGTACTCCCCGCCCAGCGGCTGGACGACACCGGCGAGCTCCGGTCGCAGCGCCGCGAGCAGCGGCCGCACGAGGAGCTCGGTGACCCTGCCGCCGCCGCTGTCCACCTCCGTGGTCTCCAGCCGCAGCGGACGCCGGTAGAAACCCTTGACCAGCGCGACGCCGGGCTCCGTGAGCAGTGGGCCGAGGAGCGCCGGAACGAAGCCGGCGTCGAAGTCGACCAGATCGGAGTCGAGGTAGCAGATGATGTCGCCCGTGGTGGCGGCGAGCGAACGCCACAGCACCTCGCCCTTGCCCGGCACGGGTGTCAGGTCCGGGAGCACGTCGGTGCGCAGCACCACCGTGGCTCCAGCCGCTGCCGCGACCTCGGCTGTGCGGTCGGTCGACCCGGAGTCGGCGACGACCAGCTCGTCCACCAGCGGCCTCTGGCCCAGTGTCAGCGGCACGATCGCGGCGACGATCGCTCCGACGGTGGCCTCTTCGTCGAGCGCGGGCAGCACGACGGAGACCCGCCGGCCTGCCTTCGCGGCCACCAGTTCGTCGATGCGCCAGGCCGGTTCCTGCCACGTACGACGGACGAACCACTCCTCGGTGATGCGGTCCATTGGACCCTCCTGCACGGTCGAAGGGGCAGCCTCGTTGCCATGACGCGGTCGATGCCGGTCGGACGGCCGGTTGCGGACGACGCGGCCGGTCGCGCGGAGCGCGAGCACTTCGAACGAACGGGTTGATACCCCGCGATCGGAGCGGTCATGCCGACGTTAGGTGGCGAAACCGCAACCTCGTGCTACGAACACGTTTCCGGTTGAGGCAGGTTTGCGATCTGCTGGTGGTTGCCCTAGGCGAACGTCCGGGTGACCCGTTCCGGCACACGATGACCGGTGATCGAGGCGACCATGTCGACGGTGCGCCGCGCCTCCATGACGTTGTGCACCCGGAAGATCTGCGCTCCGTGCCACGCGCAGATGGCCAGCGTGGCGAGCGTGCCTTCCAGGCGCTCGTACTTCGGGAGCCCGAGGGTCTCACCGATGAAGTCCTTGTTCGACGTGGCCACGAGCACCGGACGGCCCAGCCCCACCAGCTCGTCGAGCCTGCGGGTGATCTCCAGCGAGTGCCAGGTGTTCTTGTTGAAGTCGTGGCCCGGGTCGAGGATGATCCCGTCCTCGCGGACCCCTGCGGCGAGGGCGCGCTCGGCGAGGCCGACGAGGTAGCTCGTGACGTCGCCGACGAGATCGGGGTAACGGACCCGGCGGGCATAGGTGCGCGGGGTGAGACCACCCGTATGGGTGCAGACGACCGCGGCGTCGAACTCCGCCACGACGTCCACCAGCCCGGGGTCGTACCCGCCCCAGGCGTCGTTGATGAGGTCGGCACCGGCGGGCAGTGCGACACGTGCGACCTCGGCCCGCCAGGTGTCGACGCTGATCACGATGTCGGGATGGGCCGACCGCACGGCGGCGACCAGCCGCTCGACACGTGCGATCTCCTGGCTGGGCGTCACGTCCTCGCCCAGGCCGGCCTTGACCCCACCGATGTCGATGATGTCGGCACCCTGCCCGACCATCTCTGCGACGTGGTCGAGCGCGCGTTCGAGCTCGTAGTCCCGCCCGGCGTCGTAGAAGGAGTCGGGGGTGGCGTTCACGATGCCCATGACGAGCCGCGCTGAGCTGTCGACGACCCGTGAGCCGAGGCGCATGTCAGGTCTCCTCAGGCTTCCAACAGGCGTCGAGGGCGGTGGTCACGTCGGTGGCGACCACGAGCCGCGACAGCGCCTCCGGCCGCACGAACCCACGCTCCCCCAGCCCGCGCACCCAGTCCAGGAGACCCGTGTAGTGGCCGTCCGGGTCGAGCAGCACCACAGGCTTCGCGTGCATCCGCAGGTAGCCCGCGGTCCAGACCTCGAAGAGCTCCTCGCACGTCCCGATCCCGCCGGGCAGGGTGAGGAACGCGTCGGCGTGCGCTTCCATCAGCGCCTTGCGCTCACGCATGGTGTCGACCAGGAGCAGCTCGTCCGAGTCGTGGTCGGCCCACTCGAGCTCCACCAGCGCACGCGGAATCACCCCGGTGGTGCGTGCCCCGCCCGCCCGTGCCGCCGCGCCGACCGCGCCCATCATGGCCGATCGCCCACCGCCGGACACCAGATCCCAGCCGCGCGCGGCGATCTCCCGGCCCACCTCCGCGGCGAGCTCCAGGTAGTGCGAGGGGATGCCCTCGATCGAAGCGCAGTAGACGCAGACGGCGAACGGACCCTGCCGACTCAATGCGCTTCCTCCCAGGCCCGCCATGCCTCCTGGACGATCTTCACGGCGTCGTCGACGTCGTCGGTGACGTGCAGGAGCGACAGGTCCTTGTCCCCGACCTTGCCGTTCTCGTGCACGGTGCCCGCGATCCAGTCGTAGAGCCCGCTCCAGTACTCGCTGCCCAGGAGCACCACAGGGAACTTGGTGACCTTCTTCGTCTGCACCAAGGTCAGTGCCTCGAACAGCTCGTCGAGCGTGCCGAAGCCGCCCGGCAGGCAGACGAACGCCTGCGAATACTTGACGAACATCGTCTTGCGGGCGAAGAAGTAGCGGAAGTTGATGCCGACGTCGACCCAGTCGTTGAGCCCCTGTTCGAAGGGGAGCTCGATGCCGAGCCCGACGGAGAGGCCGCCGGCCTCGGAACAGCCCTTGTTCGCGGCCTCCATCACACCGGGGCCACCCCCGGTGATCACCGCGAACCCGGCCTCCGCCAGCGCCGCGCCCAGCTCCTGCCCCTGGGCGTACTCGGGATGGTCGCGAGAGGTGCGGGCGGACCCGAACACGGTGACGGCCCGAGGCAGCTCGGCCAGCATGCCGAAGCCCTCGACGAACTCGGCCTGGATACGCAGCACCCGCCACGGGTCGGTGTGCACCCAGTCGCTCGGGCCGCGGGAATCCAGCAACCGCTGGTCGGTGGTAGAGCTCTCGTTGCGGTACTCACGTCGCAGTACCACGGGGCCCCGTTGCTTCTGCTCGGGCTGCTTCCTGTCGGAGCTCCCGTTCCCCCTCGCGGTCATGGCAGTCAGAGTAATGAGATCCGTACGGTCCGCGCCCGCGCCCGCCCACCGGCTCTCACGGAGCCAGGAACCGCCGCAGGACGGCCACGGCGTCCGTGATCTGCCGCGTGTCGACGTGCTCCTCACGGGTGTGCGCGAGGTTCGGGTCGCCGGGTCCGTAGTTCACCGCGGGAATGCCGAGAGCAGCGAAGCGCGACACGTCGGTCCAGCCGAACTTCGCCGACGGCGTGGCGCCGGTCGCCGCGATGAACTCGGCGGCCGCGGGCTCCGTGAGGCCGGGCAGCGCGCCGGGCGCGAGATCGGTGACCGCCAGCTCGAACCCGTCGAACACCTCACGCACGTGCGCCTCCGCGGCCGCACCCTCCCGGTCGGGGGCGAAGCGGAAGTTCACCGTGACCACGCACTCGTCGGGTACGACGTTCATGGCCACGCCACCGTCGATCCGGACGGCCTGCAGCCCCTCGCGGTAGACGCAGCCGTCGATGTCGACCTCACGGGCGGTGTACGCGTTCAGGCGGTCGAGCACCGCGGCCGCGGCGTGCACCGCGTTATTGCCGTGCCACGAGCGTGCCGAATGGGCGCGCCGCCCGCGCGTGGTGATCTCGGCGCGCAGTGTTCCCTGACAGCCTGCCTCCACACCCGCGTTGGTCGGCTCGGCCAGAATCGCGAGGTCGGCGCGCAGCCAGTCGCGGTGCTCGCGCTGGATCCGGTTCAGCCCGTTGCGAGCGGCTTCCACCTCCTCGCAGTCGTAGAACACGAGCGTGAGGTCGTGGCGCGGCTCGGTCAGAGTGGCCGCGAGGTGTGCGAGGACCGCGTCCCCGGACTTCATGTCCGTGGTGCCGCAGCCGTAGAGCAGCTCGCCCTCGCGCCTGCTGGGCACGTTGTCGGCGATCGGCACGGTGTCGAGGTGACCGGCGAGCAGCACCCGCCGCTCGCGCCCGAGGTTCGTCCTGGCCAGCACCGCGTCGCCGGAGCGGAGCAGCTCCAGGTGGGGAGCCTGCTTCTGCAACGCCAGCTCGACGGCGTCGGCCAGCGTCGCCTCGTCGCCGGAGACGCTCGGCACGTCGACCAGCGCGGCGCACAGGTCGATGGGGTCGGAGGTGAGGTCCAGCACGGGGATCGTCACGAACGGCGACGCTACCTCCAGAGTCGTCGGGCGGCCCGCGGTCACTGCCCCCTGCCGGATACCGTTGGCCGCTGTGAGCACCGCACCGCGCCGGGAGGGCGCCTCCGGCACCGGCCTCGCCACCGTCACCGTGCCCGCCGACGGCACCGAGGGCGTCGTCCTCGACACCTGGTTCCCCGCGCCGGCACTCGGCGGGCAGGCACCGGACGTCGCGGCCGATCTCGAGCACCTCGTCGGCACCGACGAGGCACGCGGCGTACGCACCGTCGTGGTCCGCACGGCCATCGAGTCGCTCGCCGACCCGCCTGCCGACCCGCACGACGTCTACCTGCGGCTGCATCTGCTCAGCCACCGCATCGTCGCACCCCACGAGGCGAACCTCGACGGGGTCTTCGGGCTGCTCGCCAACGTCGTGTGGACCGACCAGGGTCCGTGCGCGGTGCCGGGCTTCGAGCTCACCCGCGCCCGCCTGCGCGCCCGCGGGCCGGTCACCGTGCTCGGCGTGGACAAGTTCCCACGGATGGTCGACTACGTGATTCCCACGGGCGTCCGGATCGCCGACGCCGACCGGGTGCGGCTGGGAGCGCACCTGGCCGAGGGCACCACCGTCATGCACGAGGGCTTCGTCAACTACAACGCGGGCACGCTCGGGGCGTCGATGGTCGAGGGGCGGATCTCGGCCGGCGTGGTCGTCGGTGACGGCTCCGACGTCGGTGGCGGCGCGTCGATCATGGGCACCCTCTCCGGTGGCGGCAAGACGGTGGTGTCGGTGGGCAAGCGGTGCCTGCTCGGGGCCAACGCCGGGATCGGCATCTCGCTGGGTGACGACTGCGTGGTCGAGGCCGGGCTGTACGTCACCGCGGGCACCAAGGTGGTCCTCCCGTCCGGGGAGACCGCAGCCGCCCGCACCCTGTCCGGGCAGGACGGGATCCTGCTGCGCCGCAACTCGGTGACCGGCGCCGTCGAGGTGCTGGCCCGCACCGGTGAGGGCATCGCGCTCAACGCCGCCCTCCACCACAACTGACGGGTCAGGCGGCCGGCCGGTCGCCGATCCGCCAGATCGCCCAGCCCTGGAGCGCGGCCGCAGCCAGCAGCACCGCGATCGCGGCGGGGAAACCCTTCGTGAGGTCGATCAGCACGCCCATCAGCAACGGGCCGAGGCCCGCGCTGATGTACCCGACACCGAGCGCGAGCCCGCTGGTGGCCGCGTTCGCCGCACCGTCGGGTGTGCGCCAGGCGATCACGGTGAGGCCGAGCGGGAAGCCGGCCCCCACCCCGATGCCCAACAGCACCGCCCACATCCACGGGACGGCCGTGCCCGGCATCGGAACCAGCATCACACCGAGCGTGCCGACCGCGACACAGCCGAGCGTCAGCCCGGCCCAGAACCGCCAGCGCCGGTGCCGCTCCGCGAGGATCGGGACGATGAGGGCGGCAGGGATCTGCGAGACGCTCCACACGGCGAGCAGCAGTCCTGCGCGTCCCGGGCTCCAGCCCTGAGACTCGTAGAACGGCGGCAACCAGGTGATCCAGCCGTAGAACAGCAGCGATGTACCGGCCTGGTAGCTGGCCACGATGCGGGCGAACCCGTGCCGCCACGGCAGCGGATGGCGTACGGCGGCCCGGTCGGGCGCGCCCACGCGCCGCGCCACCGGCACCCAGATCACCACGGCAAGCGCAGCGGGTACGGCCCACACCGCGAGCGAGAACGACCAGCCCCCCAGCGCCGCGGCCAGCGGCACGGCCAGGGCGCTCGCGATGGTGGCGCCGATCGCCATGGAGACCACATAGCCGCCGGTGACGGCGCCGGCCCGTTCGGCGAGGTGTTCCTTGACGACACCGGCGAGCAGCACGCCGGCAAGCCCGATACCGAGCCCGACGAGCAGGCTCCCCACGATCAGCGCGGCCAGCGCCGGAACGCCGCGCACCACGCTGCCCAGCGTGAGGATCGCGACGGAGACGCCCAGCGCACGTTCCCGGCCGAACCTGGCGCCCAGCGCGGAGCCGGCGAAGGAGCCGGCCGCCATCATCAACACGGCGGAGGCCTGCACGAACCCGGCGACACCCGCGGACGTCCCGAGGTCCTCGCGGACGGTCTCCAAGAGCGGTGGGTAGCCCGCCAGCGCCGCACGGAGGTTCGCCGCGAGGGCGAGCAACCCGAGCAGCACGACGACCGGCCGGACTGTTCCCGCTCCGGCCCCGCTGGACGACGTCGTCCCGGAGCCGGTGGTCACGCTGCTGGTAACCGCTCCGCCGCCGCCGCGATCCGCTCGTCGGACGCGGTGAGGGCGACCCGCACGTGCTGGGTTCCCGCCGGTCCGTAGAACTCGCCTGGCGCCACCAGGACACCCTGCTTCGCCAGCCTGTGCACCGTCAACCGGGAGTCCTCCCCCGCGGTGGCCCACAGGTACAACCCGGCTTCGGAGTGGTCCACGCGCATACCGGCGGCCTCCACCGCGGCTCGCAGCGTGGCCCGGCGCCGGACGTAGATCTCGGCCTGCGCCGTCACGTGCGCATCGTCGGACGTCGCGGCGGCCAACGCGGCCTGCACCGGCCGCGGCACCATCATGCCGATGTGCTTGCGCAGCTCCAGCAGGCTCGCGACCAGCGCTGGGTCACCCGTCACGAACGAGGCGCGGTAACCGGCCATGTTCGAGGTCTTCGACATGGAGTGCAGGGCCAGCAGGCCCTCGTGGGAGCCGCCGCAGACGTCGGGATGCAGCACCGACACCGCACGCTGTTCGGTGGGCGCGAGCGACAGGTAGCACTCGTCGGACGCCACCACGGCTCCGCGCTCGCGGGCCCACTCCACGACCTTGCGCATGTGCTCGGCCGGCAGCACCCGCCCCGTCGGATTGGACGGGGAGTTCAGCCACACCAGGGCGACCCGCCGCGGACCCAGCGCGATGGTGGAGTCCGAGCGGACGAAGTCGGCCCCGGCCAGCCGGGCACCGACCTCGTAGGTCGGGTACGCCAGCTCGGGGATCACGACCGTGTCGCCCGCACCGGCGCCCAGCATCGTGGGCAGCCACGCGACGGTCTCCTTGAGACCGATCGTGGGCACGACCGCGACCGGATCGACCGTGACGCCGAACCGGCGGGCCATGGCGCCCGCGATCGCCTCGCGCAGTGAGTCGGGCCCGTGGGTGGTCGGATAGCCGGGAACGTCCGCAGCCGGACCGGTGAGCGCTGCCCGCACCACGCCCGGAACGGGGTCGACGGGGGTGCCCACCGACAGATCCACGATCCCGCCCGGGTGGGCCTTGGCGAGCTTGGTGTCCTCGGCGAGGGAATCCCAGGGAAAGTCCGGGAGGTCGATCTTCACCATGCTGCAGCGGCTGTCACAGGTTCGAGTCTCCTCACTCGTCGTGCTGCTGCGGCGGCAGGCTCAGCGCGGGCTCGACGTCGCGCTCGACCTTGCCGATCTTCGACGCGCCGCCGGGTGAGCCCAGCTCGTCGAAGAAGTCGACATTCGCCTTCGTGTACGCGCTCCACTGTTCGGGGACGTCGTCCTCGTAGTAGATCGCCTCGACGGGGCAGACCGGCTCGCACGCTCCGCAGTCGACACACTCGTCAGGGTGGATGTAGAGCATCCGGCCGCCCTCGTAGATGCAATCCACCGGACACTCTTCGATGCACGCCTTGTCCAGTAGGTCGACGCAGGGCTCGGCGATCACGTAGGTCACGGGTGGTCCTCCACTCGGGCGTTCAGATGGGTTCCAGTATGTCCCGGCTGCCCTTTCGAGCGGGAGTCGGGGGAGTGTGACGAGGCTCGTACCGACAGCGGGATCCTGGACAGATGGGGCTGGTGGAGATAGCGAGCGAGCTCATCGGCGAACGGGTGGCGCTGCGGTACCGGATCGGCGACCGTGATGGACGGCCGCTCTACACCGACGCCGTCGGCGAGCTCCGTCCGGACGGCCCGGGCGCGGTGCTGGTGGAGACCCGGCGCGGCCCGGTGCGCGTCGACCGCGCCGCCGTTGTCGCCGTGCGCGCCGTACCGCCCGCGCCACCACGGCGGGCACCGCTTGCTGCGGTGACACGGCTCGAGGCCCTCTGCGCGGACGCCTGGCCCGCCGTGGTGGACCGGCGACTCGGCGCCTGGCGGCTCCGCGCGGCGGACGGCTTCACCGGCCGGGCCAACGCCGGACTCGCGATCGGGGACCCCGGGATGCCCGTTCCGGCGGCGCTCGACGCCGTGCGCGCCTTCGCGGGCGAGCACGGGATCCGGCCACGCGTGCAGGTCCCGGCGGGCTCGCCCTGGGACAAGGCGGTGGCGGCCGAGGGCTGGGGGCTCGACGTGGCGCACGAGCGGGGCGCGGAAGTCGCGGTGCTGGTGGCGCCGCTGCAGGGCACCCACGACCCACGTGTGGAGCTGCCCGAGCGCCCCTCCGACGGATGGTGGCGGCTGGGGCTCGGTGATCTCCCGACAGCTGCGCAGCGGCACGTCCTGGATCCGGGCGGCGACCCTCGCACCGCGTTCGGCCAGATCGCCGGCCCGGACGGGACGGTCATCGGGTGCGTGCGCGCGACCGTGGTGGAGGATCACCTGCACATGTCCGTGCTGGAGGTGGCCCCGGCGGCACGGCGCCAGGGGCTCGCAACCGCGTTGCTCGCCTCGGCGGCGGAGTGGGGCAGCGGGCACGGCGCGCGCTGGGCCGTGCTGCAGGTGGCGCTGCACAACACGGGGGCCATGGCGCTCTACGACCGGCTCGGCTACGTGGAGCACCACCAGTACCGCTATCTCGTGCCGCCGACAGGCTGAGGCCGCCCCGTCACCGGCTCTGCAGGCGCTTCTCGGCGTCACGCGCAGCACGCTTGAGTCCCGACCACTCACCGAGGTACTTCCCCACCGCTCCGACAACCGGCAGCATTCCCAGGCCCTCGTGCAGGATGTTTCCGTGCGGGCGCTTGTCCAACTCGTCCTCCACGGCGAGCAGGGCGCGCCCGAGCCGCCACACCGCGTTCGCCACCCGCCTCACCGTGGGTGGTCGCCCCGGTTCGTCGAGATCGCCGGTCAGCTCGGCGGCGCGCGCGTCGGCAGCGACGTCATCCGCCTTGCTCGGCGGCTGCACCGTCAGCTCGCGCTGGAACATCACCGCGCCCAGCAGCTTCACGAGCTCTTCCTCGTCGTGGACGCCGTGCTCACCCGCGATCGCGACGAGCAGCAGCCCCTGCCCTGCGGCGCCGAGCACCTTCGACAGAGGCAGCCGGCTCAGCCACGCGCCGCCCAGCCCGGGCACAGCGGCGACCAGGGTGGTGAACCGGCCGACGCGGTGCACCCACCAGCGCGAGCGGGCGGGGATGTCCATCGCAGCCCAGGCCGCGGTGCCCGGCACCTCGACGGCGGCCACCATGTCGAGCAGCTTCTCCCCCAGGCCGCGCTCGCCGTTGCCGGAGGACAGAACGCGCGCCCGCAGGTCGAACGGGTCGGACTCGCGCAGGCCGGTGAGCACCGGACGGGTCGCGCGCACGAACGGCCGCAGTACCGCGACGATCGCCGAGTCGGGGATCGCCTCAGCCACCGTTCCTCCCGTGCTCCGAGTTGAGCACGCTGCGCAGGGCCCACAGCCCCGCCCCGATACCACCGATGACCAACAGGAGCGACTGCCACGTGGCGGGCAGCATCACGTCACCGCCCGGCCCGGTGAGACCGAGCACCGCGACGGCGACCACCCACGCCAGCAGCGGCGCCCCCGCCCGTGACGGCCGTGGGTCGACCTCGGCGGCCCGGAACACGAGCCACGGCACGATCAGCACCGAGAGCACCACGCCCACCGGCACCGGCACACCACCTACGTAGAGCGGCGTGAGCACCAGTCCCAACGCGCCGAGCAACACGCCGTCGACGACGAGCAGACCGAGCACAGCGCCGTCGGACGTCGTGGGTGGCTCGGGCTTCACGGGCTCACTCATCGCCGTCGCCGGACCCGTCGCCGGCACCGTCGAAGAGGTCCTCGATCAGATCCTCCACGGGCCCACCGGCATCGTCGGCCGCCACGTACTCCTCCACGTCGAGCAGCGGTTGGGCAACGAGGTTGCTCATGGCGAGCGCGACGACGTCGCCGCTCTCCCAGAGCGCGATCTGGGTGGCGTGCGCCCGCATGGCCGCGATTCGTGCCCCGCGCTGCCCACTGACGTCGACGCGCGCGCCGATCGCCTTGTCGGGCACGCTGGGCAGCTCGTCGGGCGCCGGCAGGCGGAACGGCAGCCCGGTGGCCGTGGCGAGCGCGGCCAGCCCGGCATCGAGTGTGGAGCGGGCGATCACGCTGAAGTACAGCTTGGCCGGCACCCGCGCCACCGCGGCCACGGTGATCTCGTGGGCCCGGACGTGGTCGGGATGGCCGTAGCCGCCATCGGCCGCGTACGTCACCACCACCTGGGGGCGCACCTCGTCCAGCACGGCGACCAGCGCGTCCACCTGTTCGGCGAACGACTCCGGGCGCGCGAACGCCCGCGGATGCAGGTGCTCCGGTGTGGCGGCGCGGACGCCGTGGCCTGCGAGTGCCATGCCCGAGTCGCGCCAGCGCCCCGCGCCGCCGAGGAACCGGTGATCCCGCACCCCCAGCGCGGCGCAGGCGCCGGCGAGCTCACCGATCCGGTAGCCGCCGAGTTGGTCGGCCTCGTCGGGGGCGAGCAGCGCGAGCTCCGGCGGGATCACCTCACCCTGCTCGCCGAGGGTGCAGGTCACCACGGTGACCGAGGTGTCCGCCTCGGCCGCGTAGTGCGCGATCGTGCCGCCGGTGGCAAGCGTCTCGTCGTCCGGGTGGGCGTGCACCAGCAGCAGCCGGCGCCGGGGAACGAGCGTCACGAGCGCACTCTACGGGCGGCCCCGGCGGTGCGCTGATCACGCTGTCCGCCGGGCACCGTCGCCTGCCGAACGCTCGCTCCCACGTCAGATCAGGCTCTTGCGCTCCGCGTAGTGACACGCGGCCGGGTGGCCCTGGCCGCGGTCCACCAACTGCGGGATCTCGTCCACACACCGGCTGCGCTCGGCGTCGCTCAGCTCGGCGGCGAACTTCGGGCAGCGCGTGCGGAACCGGCACCCGCTGGGCGGGTCGGCCGGACTGGGCACGTCGCCGACCACCGTGATCCGCTCCCTGGCCCGCTGCTTGCGAGGGTCGGGCAGCGGGATCGCCGAGATGAGCGCCTGGGTGTAGGGGTGTGCGGGGCCCTCGAACAGCTCACTCGCCGTGCCCGTCTCCACGATCCGTCCCAGGTACATGACGGCGATCCGGTTGGCGATGTGGCGCACCACCGACAGGTCGTGCGAGACGAACAGGTAGGACAGACCCAGCTCGGCCTGAAGCTCGTCGAGCAGGTTGAGCACGCCCGCCTGGATCGAGACGTCGAGGGCGGACACCGGCTCGTCGAGCACAAGCACCTTGGGCCGCAGGGCGAGCGCCCGGGCCACCCCGATCCGCTGGCGCTGTCCGCCCGAGAACTCGTGCGGGAACCGGTTGCCGTGCTCGGGCTTGAGCCCGACCGTGCGCAGCAGATCCTGCACCGCGGTGCGTCCGCCCCGGTCGTACCGGTCGTGGATGCGCAGCGGCTCGGCCACGATCTCGTTCACCGGCATCCGCGGATCGAGCGAGGCGTAGGGGTCCTGGAACACGATCTGCAGGTCCTGGCGCAGCTCGCGCATCTTCTTCGGCGGCAGCGTGGTGAGGTTGGTGCCGTCGTAGAGCACCTCGCCCGACGTGGCCTCGATGAGGTTCAGGACCATCCGCGCCGTGGTCGACTTGCCGCACCCCGACTCGCCGACCAACCCGAGCGTCTCGCCACGGCCGAGGTCGAACGACACGTCGCACACGGCGTGCACCGTGCCGACCTGGCGCCGGATGAGGCCCGTCGAACGGATCGGGAAGTGCTTGACCAGGTTGCGGGCCGACAGGATCGGCTCGGAACCGGCAGCGGCCGAACCGCTGTGGTCTATCGCCGGCGCACTCATCGCTCGCCCTCGCTGCCCTCGGCCGGCGCTTCGCGCGGGCGCTGTGTCGATGATTCGCTCGCGAGCTCGCTCATGCCTTCCCCTCGTCCTCGTTCACGAAGTGCGCAAGCGCCTCCGTGTCGACCACCTCGGTCTCGAACACGTCGCCGGGGCTCGCGCCGACTAGCGCGTCGGAGCGGTGGCAGGCGGCGAGGTGACCGGGCCCCGTGGTGATCTCCAGGTCCGGCTCGACCTCGTCGCAGATGGCCACGGCCAGCGGGCAGCGCGGGGTGAACGGGCACCCCGGCGGCATGTTGACCACGGACGGCGGCGAACCCTCGATCGGGGTGAGCCGCTCGCTGGGCCGGTCGAGCCTCGGCAGGCTGCCCAGCAGCCCGAACGTGTAGGGCATCCGCGGGGTGTAGAACACGTCCTCCGCCGTGCCGACCTCCACGAGCTTGCCCGCGTACATCACCATCACGCGGTCGGCCTGGCCTGCGATGACGCCGAGGTCGTGCGTGATCAGCACCATCGCAGCGCCGGTCTCCTGCTGCGCGAGCTGCAGGGCGTCCATGATCTGCGCCTGCACCGTGACGTCGAGCGCGGTGGTGGGCTCGTCGGCGATGATCACGTCGGGGTCGTTGGCCATCGCGATCGCGATCACGACGCGCTGGCGCATGCCGCCCGACATCTCGTGCGGGTAGTTCTCCAGGCGCTGGCGCGGGTTCGGGATGCGCACGGTGTCGAGCAGCTCGGCGGCCCGGTCGAGGGCGGCGGCCTTGCTGACGTTGTGATGAGCGCGGACGGCCTCGGCGATCTGGTAGCCCACCGAGTACACCGGGTTCAGCGACGTCATGGGGTCCTGGAAGATCATCGCCACGCTGCGCCCGCGCACCGTGTTCAGTTCCGACTCCGGCGCGCCCAGCAGCTCCTTGCCCCGGAAGCGCACCGAACCCGACACCTTCGCGTTGCCCGGCAGCAGCCCCATCACCGCGAGCGAGGTGACGGACTTGCCGGAGCCGGACTCCCCGACGATCCCGAGGACCTCTCCGGCGCGCAGCCCGTAGCTGACTCCGCGCACCGCCTGCACCAGCCCGTCGTCGCTCGGGAAGCCGACGGTGAGGTCGCTGACCTCCAGCACGAGCTCGTGTGCGGAACCGTTTCGCCGAGTGGTCGCGGTGGTCGAGACGGCGAGGGGGTCCTCCGTCACTGGCGCACCTTCCTCTGCTGCGGGTCGAGCGCGTCGCGCAGACCGTCACCGATGAAGTTGATGGTGAGAGCGATCAGGATGATGAACAGCCCGGGGAAGTAGAAGAGCCACGGCCGGGTGGTGAGCGCCGTCTGCGCCTGGCTGACGAGCAGGCCGAGCGACGTGTCGGGGGTCTGCACGCCGAAGCCCAGGTAGGACAGCGCCGTCTCCAGGAGGATGGCGAGCGCGACGAGAATCGTCAGGTTGACGAGGATCGCGCCGAGCGCATTGGGCACGAGGTGACGCATGATGATGCGGGTGTTCGTGGCACCGAGCGCTCGGGCGGCCTCGATGTACTCCTTCTCCCGCAGTGACAGCACCACGCCGCGGGAGACGCGCGAGACGTACGGGGCGTAGAGCACCGCGATCACCACCGCGATGAGGTACCAGGTACCGCCGAAGTTGTGGGCCAGCATCGCGGCCACCGCGATCAGCGGCAGGGTCAGGATCAGGTCGGCGAGCCGCATGAGCAGCGAGTCGGTGCGGCCGCCGAAGTAACCCGCGAGCGAACCCCAGACGGTGCCGACCACCGTGGCGAACACCGCGACGGACACCGCCACCTGGAGCGAGATCCGGGTGCCGCGCAGCACCTCCGCGAACTGGTCCTTGCCCACGGCGTCGGTGCCGAACGGGTGGTCGAGCGACGGGGGCTGAGAGTTGTCCGGCGTGATGTCACCGGCCTGGTAGTGCCACAGCAAGCCGCCCACGTAGGCGAGCAGCACCACGAGCACCAGGACGACGAGGCTGATCATCG
Source organism: Pseudonocardia yunnanensis (assembly GCF_039534065.1). Classification (NCBI taxonomy): domain Bacteria; kingdom Bacillati; phylum Actinomycetota; class Actinomycetes; order Pseudonocardiales; family Pseudonocardiaceae; genus Pseudonocardia; species Pseudonocardia yunnanensis. Next base: position 213,900 of record NZ_BAAAUS010000008.1, read on the forward strand.
CTGCCCTGTGCTGCAGGAACCGCCGCAGCACCAGTTGCGCCTGGCTGCGCTCGGCCACGGTGAACTCGCGCTCGGCCGCAGGCACCCGGCCGGGCCCGGGGGCCGGGACGGGCGTGGTCTCGGGCGTCGGGGCTACCTCACGCATAGCGGATCCTGGGGTCGAGTACGCCGTACAGCAGGTCGGCGATCAGGTTGAACAACACGACGATGACTCCCGTGAGGAGCAGCCACGACGAGGCGGCATAGACGTCCTCGGTGCGGATGGCGTTCAGCAGGAAGTCACCCATGCCCTTCCACTGGAACACGGTTTCCGTGACGACGGCGCCACCGATGATCGACGCGATGTCGAGCGCGGTGACCGTGGTCAGCGGGATGAGCGCGGTGCGCAGCGCGTGCTTGACCATGACGGTGCGGCGCGAGAGTCCTTTCGACCGGGCGAGCCGCACGTAGTCGCTGTTCATCACCTCGAGCATCGAGGCGCGCGTGAACCGGCTCCAGGACGCGTAGGAGATGAGGGCGAGCGCGATGGTGGGCAGCACCATGTGCCCGAGCACGTCGACGATCTGCGCGCCGGTGCCGGGTGGCGGCGGGATCGACGTCGCCCCGATCGTGTAGACCACCTGCGCGTCGACGGCTTTGTTGAACTCGATCCCGCCCTGCTTGAGCAGGATGGCCAGCCAGAACGACGGCATGGCGAGGAACAGGAAGCCCAGGAACGTGGTGGTGTAGTCGGTGACCGTGTACTGCTTCACGGCGCTCAGCACGCCCACCACGACGGCGAGGACGAGCGCGATCACCATCGCGAGCGCGATCAGCCGGATCGTCACCCAGAACCGGGTGCCCAGCTCGGTACCGATGTTCTGGGTGGAGATGACCGACGGGCCGAAGTCCCCGTGGAGCAGTCCGCCCAGCCAGGAGAAGTAACGCGGGATCAGCGGCTGGTCGAGGTGCAGCCGCGCCGTCTCGGCGGCGATGACGTTGGGGGGCGCCGGTGGGTTCTTCTCCAGAAGCGGCGCCAGTGGGTTGCCGGAGCTGACGCCCAGCGCGAACACGATGAACGAGGCGAGCAGCAGGATCGGGATCGATATGAGGATCCTGCGCACGGCGAAAGCGAGCATGGAGGTCGTCCTGCTTCTTCCGGGCGGAGGGGCGGCCGGTGGGCGGCTGCAGGTGAGCACCGCCCTTGTTGACTAATCAAGGGTACGACCCGGCGGGGTGCCCGTGACGGCCGACCGTCATGGGCACCCCGCGGGTAGGTCAACTGGAGGCCTTGATGCCCCACTCCGACGTGTTGTAGCTGATGCCGTCGAGCGAGGAGTTGTTGCGGACGTTGCCGATGTTGTTCTGCACCGCGGCCAGCGTCGGCTTCTGGTACAGCGGCAGGACGTACGCGTCCGCGGACAGCATCTCGTCGGCCTGGTTGAGCTTGGCCGTGGCGTCGGCGACGTCCGTGGACGCCGCAGCCTCGTTGATCAGCTCGTCCATCGCGGGGTTCTGGTACTTGCCGTAGTTGCTGCCCGAGTTGGACAACCACAGCTGCTGCGCGCCGTTGAAGGCGTACGGCGACTGGATCCAGCCGAACACGATCACGTCGTAGTCACCCGACGTGGTGGTGTCACCCAACGAGTCGGTGGTGGTGATGTCGATGTTCACACCCAGCTGCTTGGCGTAGCCGGCGAAGAGCTCGCACTCGTTCTGCCGCACGGCGTTGCCCGTGGTGTACCGCATCCGCAGGGTCGGGACGGCCTGGCCGTCCGGAGCCACCAGCGCGGTGCCGACGCCCGTGTAGCCGGCGTCGGTGAGGATCTTCTTCGCCGCCTCGATGTCACCGGTGCCCTGGCCCGTCGCGGTGATGTTGTCCTGGTAGCCCTCTTGCTGCGGGATGAACATGTGGTTGTTCAACGGCTTGACGTCCTTGTTGAACTGCCCCACCGTCTTGTCGATGATCTCCTGGCGGTTCACCGCGGTGAACAGGGCCTGACGCAGCGCCTTGTCGGCCAGGAACTTGTTCTGCAGGTTGAAGTCGAAGTGCTCCCAGGTCAGACCCTGGTTCTGGAACTGCGAGACGTTCGGGATCTGCTGCAGCTGCGACACCAGGTCAACCTGCGGCTGCGGGAACAGCACCTGGACCTCGTTGTTCTGCAGGGCGATCGGCTCCTGCGTCGCGTCGGTGATGACGCGGAAGATGATCTGGTCCAGCTTCGGCTTGGTGGCGCCGTACCACTTCGGGTTGGGCACCAGCGTCAGCGCGACGTTGTTCTCCCAGCTCTTCACCTGGAACGGGCCACCGGTCCAGTTCGGCGGGGTTGAGCCGAAGTAGTTGAACGCGGCCGCCTGCCCCGCCGGGGTGTTGAGGTCGCCCTGCTGGGCACCGATGTGTGCCGGGTAGAGCGGCGAGCCCGAGGCGAAGAGACCCTGCCAGTCGGTGTAAGGCCTGCTGAACGTCGCCGTGACCGTCTTGCCGCCGTCGGAGCCGACGATGCTGGTGACGAGGTCGTACCCGCCGTTGCCCGCCGTCTGGCAGTCGGGGCAGTCACGGCCGTTCTGCCACTTCCAGTTCATCACGAAGTCGTCGGCCGAGATCGGGGTCCCGTCGTTCCAGACGGCCTCGGGCTTGATCTTGTACGTGACGGTGAACGGGTTGTCGCTCGTGACCTCGGCCGACGTGAGCAGGTCGGTGTTCATCGTCGACTTGAGGTCGGGCGCGGTGTAGAAGGCGTACGGGACGAGCGGCTTGGTGGCCATGCCCGTCCAGTCGACGTTCCCCTCGGCGGAGATGACGTTCCAGTTGTCGATGTTCTTCTCGGACGCGACGGTGATCGTCCCGCCCTGCTGCAGCTGGTCGGCCGGCACCGAGTTGCAGGTGTTCGGGCTCGTTGCGCAGTCGGCGTAGACCCCGCCCTCCGAAGCGTCCTCACTCCCCCCGCCACCGCCACCGCACGCGGCGAGCACCAGCGCCGCCGCCGCGACCACCGCGGCAAGGGACGCAGCCCTCGTTCTGCTCATCGATTCCTGACCTCTCATCTACGGGACCGTCCTGGTCGGACGCTCACATGCGCCAGGCGACTGACCCGGGTCATGTCGTCGAACCGGGCGTACCGACCCAGGGCACGGTAGGAACCGAGGTCTCACCCGTACACCCGAGGTTCACTGATCGTGATGAAAGGGTGATCAGGGCTGAACACACCGACACAATCAGATTACTTAGCGGTAACCCGTTCGGCGCGCATCATGTCACTCTTTCGTGGGACGCCAGCGCTGGGCCCCCGTCAACGGACCAGTGGACAGCGGCCCCGGAGTGACGCCCGTAGCCGTGTCGGCCGCAGGCGTGCTGACGACCAGATTCTCGGGCTGGAAGAGCGGAAGAGCAGGCAACTGTGCCCACAGCACTCGTTCCACAACCCCCGCCGTGGTGGGCCGCGGGTCGGCCGACACCAGCTCGTCGAACAACGGCTGGAGCGCCGGGAAGCAGAAACCCGTCGGTGAACGGGGCGGATCGGGCACGAGCGCGGTGGGGTTCGGGCAACCGAAGTCCGACGCCAGTTCGGTGCCCAGATCGCTTCCGACCGTGCGCGGGAGGATGATCATGTCCGCCTCGACGCTCCCGCCGGTGGGCGACGGCGACGGCGTCGACGTGGCCGACGAAGTCGCCTCGGACGACGCCTGTGGTGTCGCCGGAGTCGTCGGCGCGGCCGGAGTCGTCGAGGGAGTCAGCCGTGCGGCCCGCGGCACCGGCTGGAGCTGGGTCGGTGTGGCGGTTGCGGATTCCGGCGTCGAGGTGGGCGTCGGGGTCGGGGTGGGCGTCACGGCCGGCACCTCCGACTGCCCGAACAGCTGCACACCGGGCGGAGCGATCACCGTGACGTCGATCCCGGCCGCGTTCAGCTGCGCCGCGATCACCTGCGCCACACGCACGTCCTCGGGCCGTTCGGCGGCGGCCGCCAGCACGAGCCGGACCGGCTCACCGGCGCGGTCCCAGCGCCCCGTGGACGCGTCGCGCTTCCAGCCCGCCGCAGCCAGCAGCTGGGCCGCCGCCACCGGATCCGGGTGGAGCGGGGCGTCGGGAGGTGCGGTGGACGCGTAACCCGGCTCCGAAGGCGCGAGCCCGAAGGAGTCGGCCGGGAGCGCCTCGGGGGCCACGGCGTTGCGTAGCGCATCGCGGTCGACGAGGAACGCGATGCCGCGTCGTGCTCGCGGATCGGACAGCGGACCGGAGTCTCCGCGCATACCGAGCTGCGTGACAACGGGCTCGGGCGCGGGCTGCAGCCGGGGGGCGGGCTGCAGCCCCTGGAGGACCGTCCGGATCGCCGGTGTCGATTCGGGCAGGGCCACGTTCACCTCGCCGCTCGCCAGGCCGGCGGCCAGCACAGGCCCGTCCATCCTGCGCAGCACGAGCCGGTCGAGCACCGTGGGCGTGTCCCAGTAGAGGTCGTTGCGATCCAGGACGATCTCACCGCGCGCCCGGTCCACCGACGAGATGCGGAACGGCCCGCCCGAGGCCGGTAGCCCGTCGCTGGTGGCTCCCGTCCACGAGCCCGGCGCGTCCTTGAGGATCGCCGCGGGCAGCAGGCCGGAGAAGAGGGTCTTCCACGCCGGGTAGGGCTGGGAGAACACGACGTCGACGGCCTTGCCACCGGCGCGCGAGCGTACGTCGGTGATCAACCGGTAGCCGGCGGCGTCGGCGACGCCCGGCTCACTGCGCATCCGCTCCCAGAGATAGACGAAGTCCTCAGCCGCGATGGGGGCGTTCGACGACCAGGCCGCCTCGAGGTTGAGCTCGTAGTTGACCGTGAACGGTGCGGTGGAGATCACCTTCGCGCTGGTCGCCACCGTGGTGTCGAGCTGGAGGACGCCGTTCGCGTCCGGGCGGAACACCGACGGCAGCACGAGCGTGGACAGCGCCGTGGTGACCGGCGACTGGTCCGCGAGCAGGTGCGGGTTGAACCCCGCACCCAGCTCGCTCACCCCGACGACGAGCTTGGTGGGCTCGGGCTGCGGCGACGGGACCGGCGCAGGCGGAGGTGGGGGCTGCTCGACAGGGCTGTTCGTGCACGCCGCCAGCAACACGGCGAGCAGCAGGAACAGCCCCACCCCCGTACGCCGTGCGAGCGGAACGTGCACCGACACCCTCGACCTCCACCTGGTCCGGCGAGCACTCCGCCCGCGGGCGGCCATCCTCGCACCGCCGCCGGGTGGCGCCGACCGGGCGGTCAGGAGACCGACCGGGCCCGCGAACGCTGCCGGGCCCGTGTGTGCGAATCGAGTTCGACCTTGCGGATCCGCACCGACTCCGGCGTGACCTCCACGCACTCGTCGTTGGCACAGAATTCCAGCGCCTGCTCGAGGTTGAGCACCGTCGGCGGGGTGAGCTTCACGAGCTCGTCGCCGGTGGAGGAGCGCATGTTCGTCAGCTTCTTCTCGCGGCAGATGTTGACCTCGAGGTCCTCCGCACGCGTGTACTCACCGATGACCATGCCGTTGTAGACGAGCGTGCCCGGCCCGACGAACAGCACGCCGCGGTCGGCCAGCTGGTCCACCGCGTAGGCCGTGACGGGCCCGGAGCGGTCGGAGATCAACGATCCGCGCAGCCGGGTGCGCAGCTCGCCGACCCACGGGCCGTAGCCGTCGAAGACGTGGCTGGCGATGCCGGCGCCACGGGTGATCGTCAGGAACTCCGTGCGGAAGCCGATCAGGCCCCGCGACGACACCCGGTAGTCCATCCGGACCCGCGTCTCGCCGTGGACCATCTGGTTCAGCTCGCCCTTGCGGCTGGCCAGAAGCTGCGTGACGGCGCCGAGGTGTTCGGTGGGCACGTCGCAGGACAGCTGCTCGAACGGCTCGTGCAGCTTGCCGTCGACCATCCGCGTGACGACCTCGGGCTTGCCCACGGTCATCTCGAAGCCCTCGCGGCGCATCGTCTCCACGAGCACGGCCAGCGCCAGCTCGCCGCGGCCCTGCACCTCCCAGGAGTCGGGACGCTCGGTGGGCAGGATGCGCAGGGAGACGTTGCCGACCAGCTCGGAGTCGAGCCGGCCCTTCACCTGGCGCGCGGTGAGCTTGGTGCCGGGGTGCTCGTCACGACCCACGAGCGGCGAGGTGTTGATGCCGATCGTCACCGAGATCGCCGGCTCGTCCACGTGGATGCGCGGCAGGGCCACCGGGTTCTCGGGATCGGCGAGGGTGTCGCCGATCGTGACGTCCGGGATGCCGGCCACGGCCACCAGATCGCCTGCGCTCGCCGACTCGGCCGGGACGCGGGTGAGCGCCTCGGTGCGCAGCAGTTCGGTGATCTTGACGCGAGTGACCTTGCCGTCGGCGGTGCACCAGCCGACCTGCTGACCCCGGCGGATCACGCCCGCCCGGACCCGGCACAGCGCGATGCGGCCGAGGAACGGGGTGGCGTCGAGGTTGGTGACGTGGGCCTGCAACGGAGCGTTCGGGTCGTCCGCGGGCGGCGGGACCGTCGCGGCGATCACGTCGAAGAGCGACTCGAGGCCGGGCTCGTCGGGCAGGTCGCCGTCGGCCGGCCGCGTGCGCGACGCACGACCAGCACGCCCGCTTGCGTAGACGACCGGCAGGTCGAGCAGGTGGGCGGTGGTGGCCTCGTCGAGGTCGAGCTCGTCGGCCAGCTCCAGGAGGAGCTCGAGGCTCTCGTCGACGACCTCGGCACACCGGGCGTCCGGACGATCGGTCTTGTTGACGACCAGCACGACGGGCAGGCCCGCGGCGAGCGTCTTGCGAAGCACGAAACGGGTCTGCGGTAGCGGACCCTCGCTCGCGTCGACGAGGAGCACGACGCCGTCGACCATGGACAGTCCGCGCTCGACCTCGCCGCCGAAGTCGGCGTGACCGGGGGTGTCCACGACGTTCACGGTCATGCCGTGCCAGTTGATCGCCGTGTGCTTGGCGAGGATGGTGATGCCCTTTTCCCGCTCCAGGTCGCCGGAGTCCATGACCCGGTCGACGAGGGCGGCACGCTCACCGAACGCGCCCGAGGCGCGGAGCATGGCGTCGACGAGAGTGGTCTTGCCGTGGTCGACGTGCGCGACGATGGCGACGTTGCGGAGCGAGGAGCCCGTCCCGCGGGTCTCGCGAGAACTGTCCGCGGGGGCCGCGAGAGTAGATGCTGCTGTGCTCACGATTCAGGATAGCCCGGCCGACACCCTGGTCTGCCGCGGGAGTGAGCGCAGCCTCAGCTGCCCTGGGCGCCCCCGATCCGCGATTCCCAGCACGACCGGGACCTCCCCCACGGCCCTCGCCGCACCGCACGATCGGCGCAGCACCGCGCCGAACGGCCGCACCGGCGCTCCTGAGCTGAACCGACTCGGCCCGCGAACGCGCCGAGCGGCCACGACCGGAGGCCGGACGGTCTCCGCGGGGCGTTGCGGTGTGCAGGCTCCGGGACACGGCGACCAGCCGGCTGGGGCGGGAAGGGCGCGGAGAAGCGGCGCCCGTCGGCCCGATGCGCCGCTCCCCGGGGCACAAGACGTGTCGGATATCACCTCTTGGCATGGGCTTGATCTGCTCGCTGGGGCTGGGGCTGGGGCGACCAGGCGCGCGTTGATGATCGCTACTTCGGACTCTTCGACGTCGCAGGACCCGGCTTCTGGCACCGAACCGATGATCACCATGCGCCGGCAGCCCGGTGATCCATCCGCTCCGTTGATCAACACCTGGGGCCCCACAGCAGTGCATGACCCGCCCGTCGGTCCCCAACCGACGATCATGCGGAAAGTCCCCAACCCCAGTCAGGCCGTCCAGCGTTCGAGAACGGCGGCGGCCCCTCGGCCGGCCGGCGGTACCGCACGACCGACCCCACGAAGCCGAGGCACCACACTGCCCACACGCACCGCTGGACCCCTTGATCAACGTTTCGGGCCCCGCAGCAGCACATGACCCGGTTCTCGACCCCGAACCGATGATCATGCAGAACCAGCACCCCCCGAACCCGGCCCGTCCGAGATCGGCGGCGATCCGTTGCCGGGGCGATACCGCGCCAACGATCGCCCTTCCGGACCTGACAACTCGCGGACCTGTCCATCCGAGCGCTGCCGGCTCGACTGCCTCGACCACGTCGAGGGCGGCCGGCTCCGGGGCATCGCGGGCGGGGTAGGCGGCGCGTTGATCAACACTTTGGGGGTCCGCAACAGCACATGACCCGGCCGCGGGTCCCAAACCGGTGATCATGACGGACCAGCACCCCGGCGACCTGATCCCGGCCCGGCGGTCCAAAGCCCACAGCCGGCGGCGACCCGTCTCCCGGCGGCCGTCACATCACGGGCGATCTGCCACGAAGCCGAGACACCCGCCTGCCCGGCACGCCGCCTGGCCCCTTGATCGACCCTTCGGGCCCGGCAGGATCACAAACCCGGCAGCCGGGCCCGAGCCGATGATCATCCCGCCACGGCGGACCACCGTCCGAGATCGACGGCGACCGTTCCCCAGGGCGATACCGAACCGACGATCCCTCCGGGCGCCATCCGTTGATCCACATCTCGGGCCCCGCAGCAGCGCATAACCCGATTCTCGACCCCCTAACCGATGATCATGCGGAATCCCCCGACCCCAGTCAGCCGGTCCAGCATTCGAAATCGGCGGCCCCCTCGTCCGGCGGGCCATACGGCACGGCCGACCCGACGAAGCCGAGGAGCCCCGCTGCCCCAACGCACCGCCGGGCTCCTTGATCAACCCTTCGGGGCCCGACAGCAGCACATGACCCGGCCGCCGCTCCCGAGCCGATGATCATGACGAAACCAACCCCTGACCCCGCCCGGCGGACCACCATCCGAGATCGGCGGTAACCCGTCGCCCGGGGCGATACCCGAGCCGACGATCCCCTCCGGGGCATCCGTTGATCCACATTTCGGGCCCAACGGCAGCACATGACCCGGCTGTCGGCCCCCAACCGATGATCATGCGGAAATCCCCGACTCCGGGTGGGGCGGTTCAGTGTTCGAAACCGGCGGCGGCCGGTCGCGCCGGGGGCGATACCGATCCCCCAATCGCCCTCTTGAACCCCACCAGCTCCGGCACGTGGACCCCATGATCAACGCTTCGGGCCCCGCAGCAGCACATGACCCGGTTCTCGACCCCGAACCGATGATCATGAGCAAAATGAGCATCCGAGCGCCCGGCGAACGGTCCGCCAGCCAGGACCAGGAGCTCAGCAACCAACTCGCATTACCGGCCCGCGCAATCCGCCCGGCAATCCGACACGCCCGCTGAGCGCCCGGATCGAAATCGGGCTGCCGACCCAGCACGGGCCCATGATCAACGTCTCGGGACGCGCAGCAGTCCATGACCCGGTTCCCGGTACCGAACCGGTGATCATCCGGCGATGGTCAGGCCTCGCTCGACCTCGTGAGCGATCTCGGCGAGCACGGCCCGCGGCCTGCCGGAGAGGTCGTGCCAGGTGTAGCGCAGGATCGTCCAGCCGTTGCGGACCAGCGCGTTCTGGCAGCGCTTGTCGCCCTGGCTCCGTTCCGCGTCCATGTGCCACGCCCACCCGTCCACCTCGATCGCCACCCGGGAAGCGGGGAAGGCCACGTCGATCAGGTAGCCCGCGGCCGGGAAGCTGCACTGCCATCCCGTGGCGCCCGACTCGCGCAGCATCGCCACCAGCAGGCGCTCTGCCGCTGAGGCCGACCGATCGGCAGCGGCCGTCAGCATCCGCCTGGCGCTGGCCGAGCCGTGGGAGCCGAGGTTGCGGCAGTAGGCCTGGTACACCGCCGCGAACCCGACCTGGCGCTGCAGCGCGCGGTCGAGCAGCACGCTCCCGCGGTCGCCGAGCTCGACGGCCGCCTCGAGCGCGGTCAGCGCGCAGTCGGTGACGGCAAGACCGCGCTGCTCGACGACGTCCTCTGCCGCGAGCTCGCGGCGCCGCACGCTCACGCCTGGGCGTCGGCGCGGGTGCCGCAGCCGTGGCACCGTGACCGCCACCGTCGTCGGTGGCCGCTCGACCATGCCGTGCCACCAGGCGGCGGCAAGGCCGCAGAGGACGGAGCCGTCACCCGCCCAGAGCGCAGCCGCACGGACCCTCACCTCGTCGTCGTAACGGTGGCCGCTCGCGAGGTAGATCCGGGGATGCAGCGGCCGCCAGCGCCGCAACCGCAGCCGGTGGTCGACCGCTTCGCGGGAGAGCCCGGCGCGCAGCGCCTGGTCACGGGCGATCACGCCGGCCTGACGGGCGAGGATGCTGTCGATGGACATGCCGCCACCGACGCCGGCCGCCCTGCGCCGGTTCCCGACACGGCCACGCCCGTTGCCATCGGGAACACGTCAGCTTCAGGACACGACCACGGCCTCGGTCACGCACGAGATGCCGCCGCCTCTCCATATCCGCCCAGGCACGCGCCGAATCGGGCGGTCCCGCCAGCGGTGGTGTCCTCGCCGGTTGGACACCCCCCAACGCGGGACTGTCCCCGCCAGCGAGACGCCACCGGCACCAGATCCGCCGGTCGTGCCAGTTGGACGCCGTCCACCGGGCTCCCCGCCAGTCGGACGGCCTCTGCACGGCCCTGTCCTCGCAGGTCAAGCGCCCGCGCGGCACCACCCACGCCAGCCAGACGCCCCAACCGCGGGCCCTCCCAGCCAGGCAACCCCACGCGGCGCTGTCCCCGCCGGTCAGGCGCCCTCCACCGCGGCGACGCCCGAGCGCAGGAGGGAGACGAGGTCGGTGAGGACGGCGCGGTCGGCGTCCACCCAGTCCACCTCCGCCAGCTCGTCGGGTCCCACCCAACGCACAGCCGCGTGCTCCAGCGCCTGCGGGTCGGGCGCCGCGGCGTCGAGCTCGGCCGTGTGCACCCGGAGCACCCCAGCGTCGATCGGCAGGTCGGTACCGAGCCGCCCGGTCACGCGTACCGCGGTGGCCAACTCCTCGCGACACTCCCGTACCACGGCGTCCGGCTCCGTCTCCCCCGGCTCCACTCGCCCACCGGGCAGCTCCCACCGGCCGGCGAGGGCCGGCGGACGGGTCCGCTGAGCGATGAGCAGCAGACCATCTCGCAGCAGAGCGGTGGCGACGACCACCGGCGCGGCGGCGAGTTCGGCCGCCCGCTCGACAAGCACCTCCGACCGCGCGGCGAGGATCCGCAGCATCAGCCGGCGCAGCAGCACCACGTCGGCGACGCGGCCCAGCAACCCGAGCGGTGACGTCCACTGCAACTCGTCGAGGACGAGGGTGCCTGCCCCGGTCGGGGTGAGGGTGGCGGTGTGGGTCAGCTCCCGCAGGGGGCCGGCGACCAGCGTCGACGTCATCCCGGCGGGTGTGATCGTCTCGATCCTGGTTCGCACCGGGACCCGGACGCCCGCCCCGACATGCGTGCCGACCCGGATCTCGTCCCCCGGCGCCAGTAGCCGGACGGGCGCGGTGAGGCGATGGCCGCAGCGTCGCAGGGCGGCTGCGGCCACGTCGGAGTCCCTGAGCAACCCAGCCACCGTGCGGGCGGGGGCGTCGATGAGGACGGTCGACCGGAGTACGGGCACCCTGCGATGTTCCCAGCGACCGGGAGGGCGAGCTCTGGCCGCCCGCCTCTACTCCGGGCCAGTCCGGGCTCCCGGCGCCCGTCCAATGCCCGGCGACTCGCGAGATCTGCAGCCGGCTACCTGCCCCACCCCGAACCCCCAGACTCCCGGCGCTCGGGCAACTCACCCTCCGGACCGGGCGACTCGCGAGGTCTCGGGGCGGCCACCTGCCCCTACCCCGAACCCGCCCCCCGGGGTCCCGACGTGCAGGGCAACTCACCCTCCAGAACCGGGCAACTCGCGAGATCTCGGACCAGCCGCCTGCCCTACTCCGGGCCCGTCCGGGCTCCCGGCGCCCGGGGCGACTCACCCTCCGGAACCGGGCGACTCGCGGGGTCCGGGGCCGGCCAGCGCACCTCGATACGGGCCCCGCCCGACGACGACGCGCCGGCCGTGACGGAGCCGCCGCGGCCCCGCACGAGCGCCGCTACCAGCGCGAGTCCGAGCCCTGCGCCCCCACCTGCCTCCGGGGACAGGCGCGTGAATCGGTCGAAGATCCGCTGCCGATCGGCTTCCGGGATGCCCGGACCGTCGTCCTCCACGAGCAGCCGCACTGATCTGCGCGCCGGCAGCACGCCGATCCGCACCAGCGAGCGGGCGTAGCGACGTGCGTTGGCGATGAGGTTGTCCAGCACCAGCGCGACCTCCGAGGGGCTGGCGAGGGCGTGGGCCGGGGTCGGGGCGACCAGTTGGAGGACGGGTTCGTCGGCGCCGCTCCCTTTCGCCCGTTCGATCGCCGCGCGCGCGGCGGCCACCAGATCGACCGGCTCCGCCGCCGGCCGCTGCCCGGCGTCGGCGCGGGCCAGCGCGAGCAGGTCCGAGAGCAGAGTCGAGAGGCGCGCCGCCTCCTCCGCCACCGACTGCAACGACTCCTGAGAGAACTCGGGGTCGGGGTGCGCGACCGCCACCTCCGCCTGCGCGCGGATGGCCGCCACCGGGGACCGGAGTTCATGGGCGGCGTCGCCGGTGAACCGCTCCATCCGGGCGACGGCCTCGTCACGCCGCGCCAGGAGGAGGTTGATCTCCTCGGCCAGGGAGCGCAGCTCGTCGCGCGGCAGGGGAACAGGCAGCCGTTCGCCCGGCGGCAGGACGGCAGCCGCAGTGCGCATCCGGTCGACGGGCCGCAACGCGGCCCTGGTGGCCACCCAGGCGGCGAGCACGACGACGGCCGCCACCAGGAGGGCGCCCAGCAGGAACCCCACAGCGGCATGCGCCAGCAGGGTCACCCCGCCCACGATGTCCGCCGTCACCACGACGAGGCGGGTGGAGCCGTCGGGTGTCACGGCGCTGATCGCGAGCCAGCGGCGCAGCTCCTTGAGGTGCCCTGCTGTGATCGCCTCACCCGCCGCGAGATCCCGGACCTGTGCGGGGCTCAGAGGCAGGGGTGGGCCGCCGTCGACCGGCGCACCGGCGCTGTCGACGACCCGCACTTCCGGACTTCGCACGGCGGTTGCGGGGGTCCCGGTCGCCAGCTGCACCGCCGTCCCGTGGGCCACGCCCCGCAGTTCCGCGTCGGCCGCGCCGAGCATCGTGCCGTAGAGCAGGCCGACGCCCAGTCGGCTCAGGCCCAACAACGCGATGAGGGCGACGACACCCACGACGGTGGTGATCCGGAACCGCAGAGTCCGCGAGCCCCACCACTGCCGCAGTCGCCGGCTCACGGTGGCCCGCCGGCGTTCATGGCGATTCGACGATGTAGCCGAATCCGCGCACCGTCTTGAGGACGTGCCCGGCCCCGACCGCGTCGAGCTTGCGGCGCACGTACCCGACGTACACCTCGACGACGTTGCGGCTGGCCGCCTGCTCGTCGCCCCAGACCAGGCGCAGCAGCTCGTCCTTCGCCACGGCCGTGTCGGGCCGGCAGGCGAGCGCGTGCAGCAGCGCGAACTCCCTGGGCGAGAGCTCGACGACAGCCCCCTCCCAGCTGACCGCCCTCGTGATGGGGTCGACGATCAGCGGCCCCAATCGAACCCGTTGCCCGGTGCGCCCGAGGGTGGCGTTGCGCCTGCGCAGCATCGCGCGCAGCTGCGCGACCAGCACCACGAAGGCGAACGGCTTGACGAGGTATCCGTCGGCGCCGAGGTCGAGGCCGTCGGCCTGGTCGAACTCACCGTCCTTCGCCGAGAGCAGCAGCACCGGCGTGTCGACGCCGGCCGCGCGCAGCTGCTCGAGCACCCGGTAGCCCGACAGGCCGGGAAGGATGATGTCGAGTACGACCGCGTCGAAGCCTCCGGTGAGCGCGGCGCTCAGGGCGGACGGACCGTCCGCGAGCGCGACGACCTCCATGCCTTCGGCCGTCAGTCCGCGTGCAAGGGCCGTCCGGATACCCGGTTCATCATCGACCACCAGCACGCGTGCCATCACTGTCCGACGCTACCGGGCGGCAGAGACCATCACCTCAGAACACTCTCAGCACAAATGAGTCACGCTGTACGCATGTCAGATCGGAGCAGGACGGGTCGCCGGGGCGGAGGTCACGCCGGGACGACCGGACGCGTGGTCGGGGCGGTCGTCGCGGTCGCCGGGGCGGTGGGGCTCGCGTTGCTGGCCTTGCCCGCCGGTGCAGGAGCGGCGCCCGAGCTGCCGCCGGTCACGCCGGAGGAGCTGGTGAGCTCGGTGCTGAAGGCCCGCCCCGGTCCGTTCGACGGCACCGTCACGCTGGACAACCAGCTGGGCCTTCCGGCCCTGCCGAACATGCCCGACGCCGCCAGTGGCACGCGCACCGTGCGGGTGTGGTCCGACGGCGAGGGTCGCGGCCGGGTGCAGGTGCCTTCCGACTCGGGTGAGCGCACGCTCGTCTCCGACGGCTCCACGCTCTGGTCGTGGGACTCCGCGGACCGCACCGTCGTCCGGTCCACCGAGCATGCGGAGCGGCACACCAGCGGGCCCGACGCCAGCACCGATCCCACGGCGGCCGCCACCATGGCGCTCGCCGCGCTCCGGCCCAGCAGCACGATCGACGTCGACGGCACCGCGGAGGTCGCGGGCCGTCCCGCCTACGAGCTCGTACTCGCCCCGCTGCCGTCGGAACGGACGTTGCTGCGCGAGGTGCGGATCGCCGTCGACTCCGCGACGCGCGTGCCGTTGCGGCTCACCGTGCTGGCCAACGGCTCGTCCGACCCGGCGCTGCAGCTCGGCTTCACCGACGTCTCCTTCGGCGCGCAGGACGGGTCGCTCTTCACGTTCACCCCGCCGCCCGGCGCCACGGTCAAGGATCGGGAGCCCCGAGCCGAGCACGAGAAGGCGAACGGGGCGCGGCCCACGGTGGTCGGCGACGGCTGGGACTCCGTCGTCGTCGCGAAGGCGCCGGCCCGTGAGTCCTCCGGAACGGAGCAGCGCCGTGCCGGCGCTCCCGACCTGTCCACTCTCGGCACGCCGGTCAGCGGACCGTGGGGCAACGGACGGTTGATCACCACGACGGTGGGAGGGGCGATCATCACGGATGACGGCCGCGTCGCCGCCGGGGCCGTGCCGGAGCAGGTCCTCTCCTCGGCTCTCTCCGCGTGACGACCGCCTCCCGACTCGACGCTGCGCCGCTCCGTCCCAGCGCCGCGGCTCCCGTGGCCGCGCGCGCCGTCGGATTGCGCAAGGTTTTCGGCCGTACCGTCGCGGTTGACGGGATCGACCTGGAGGTCCCGGCCGGTTCGGTGCTCGGGATGCTCGGGCCGAACGGTTCGGGCAAGACCACGCTGATCCGCATGCTCCTCGGCCTCACCCGGCCCACAGCGGGCACCGCCGAGCTGCTGGGCCACCCGATCCCGGAGGAGTCGGCGCAGGCGTTGCCGCAGGTGGGCGCGCTCGTCGAGGGCCCGGGCTTCCATCCGTTCCTCTCCGGTCGCGAGAACCTGCGCCGGGTGGCTGCCGCCGAGCCCCTGCTCGGTAGCGGACAGATCCGCGGGGCGGTCGACGCGGCGCTCGAGCGCGTCGGGCTGGCAGACGCTGCGGACCGACGGTTTCGTGCCTACTCGCTCGGCATGAAGCAGCGGCTCGGCCTGGCCGCGGCTTTGCTGCTCCCCCGTGCGCTCGTCGTGCTCGACGAGCCGACCAACGGCCTCGACCCCGCCGGCACGCGCGACGTCCGGCGCATCATCGCGGAGCTGCACTCCGGTGGGGCCACGGTGATCGTTTCTTCGCACCTGCTGGCCGAGGTGGAGGCCACGTGCACGCACGTGGCCGTTCTGCAGGCGGGCTCGCTGGTCGCAGCGGGAGAGCTCGGCAGTCTGCTGCAGGCGGGCACGGGCGGGCTGCTGATCGCCACGCCGGACGTCGACCTCGCGCTGCGCACGCTGCGCGGGGCCGGTGCCACGGCCTATCGGGCGCAGGGGGACGAGCAGGCGGTGGTCGTGGACGACGGCGCGCTGCCTGCACCGGAGGTGATCGCCCTGCTGGTGCGCGCCGGCGTCGCGGTGCACGAGGCGCGTCGCGACCGCGCCAAGCTCGAGGAACTGTTCGCCCGGCTGACCGAGGAGCCGGCATGACCGGAGCCGTTCTCACCGCCCTTCCCGCGGACGCTCCGCGGAGCGCCCCCTTGGGCCGACTGCTCGGGGCGGAGCTGCGCTGGGTGCTGCGGCGCCCGCGCACCCTGGTGATGCTCGCGATCTTCGCGCTGGTGCCCGTGCTCATCGCGGTCGGTGTCGCCGTCGCCGACCGCAACGCCGGTGGGGACGCGGGCCTCATCAGCGCCGTGGCCGGCAACGGGCTGGTGCTCCCGGTCGCGGCGATGACACTGACCCTGGCGCTGCTGCTGCCCCTTGCCGTGGCGATGGCGGCGGCCGACGCGATCGCGGGCGAGGCGGCGCAGGGCACACTGCGCGGGCTGTTGATCGCCCCTGTCGGACGGCTTCGGCTGGTCACGATGAAGGCGTTCGGCGTACTCGTCGTCGCCACGCTCGCGACGCTGGCCCTCGCGGTCGTGGGAGTGGTGGCCGGGCTGGTCGTGGTCGGGGGGGCGGACGGTCAACTCGTCACGCTCTCCGGCACCACCGTCGGCATCGGGGAGGCGCTGGCGCGGGTGGCCCTCGTGGTGGTCTGGACGGTCGGGCAGCTCGCGGCGGTGGGCGCGATCGCTCTGGCGATCTCGTCGTACACCGAGCATCCGCTCGTCGTGATGGCGTCGGTGCTCGGCGGGCTGATCGTCTTCGGGGTCCTCGCGGCGGTCCCCGCCCTGGACTGGTTGGAGCCCTACCTGCTCACCAGCGGCTGGAGGGCGGGCGCCGACGCGCTGCGCGACCCTCTCCCGTTCGGCGACCTGGTGCGGAGCTCGCTGCGTGCCCTCTGCTACGTCGCCATCGGCGCCGGCCTGACCGTCCACCGGATGCTGCGCCGCGACGCCTGACACCCGCGAGTCGTCCGTTTCCGGGCACGAGTCGGGCGATGGCGGGCAGGATGCTCGTCATGGCCGAACTCCTGAACGACTCCGCGATCGCCGCCGCACTGGCCGACCTGCCCGGATGGGAACGGGAGGGCGACGCGATCGTGCGCACCGCGAAGCTGCCGTCGTTCCCCGCCGCGATCACGGTCGTGGACCGCGTGGCGGAGATCGCGGAGAGCCGCGACCACCACCCGGACGTCGACATCCGCTGGCGGACGCTCACGTTCCGCTGCTCGACACATTCGGAGGGCGGCATCACGGAGAAGGACACGGCGCTGGCCGCGTCGATCTCGGAGCAGATCGACGCGGCCGGCGCCTGAGTTCCGCTATTCGGCCGTGGCCACCCCCGCGCGGGCGGGCACCCTTTCCGCCTCTGCCTCGACGCGTCGGCGGCCGAGCCGCAGCGTCAGCAGCAGGACGATCACGACGAGCACGAGAGCGGCGGCCACCAGGGGCAGCATCAACATGCCGCCCATGCCGATCACGGTGCCGCCGACCACCCCGGCAAGAGCGGTGCCGAGGTAGATCGCTGAAGCGTTGAGCGACAGCACCAGGCCGCCGGTGGGCGCGAGCTCCAGCAGCAGCGACTGCACCGGGGGGTTGAAGGCCCAGCAGAAGACGCCCCACAGGGCGAGGACCACGGCCGCGCCCACCACGGTGCTCGCCGTGAGCGACAGCACCGTGACCGTGACGCCGATCCCGGCGAGCACCGCGAAGAGCGTGGGGACGGTGCCGAACCGGTCGGCGGCACGACCGCCCCACGTGTTGCCGACCATCGCCCCGACGCCGTACACGAGCAGCAGGAGCGCGATCGTGGCGCCGTGGATGCCGGCCGTGGCGTTCAGCAGCGGCGTCACGTAGATGAAGACGACCATGGCGGAGAGCACGCCGATCACGGTCATCGCGAGCACGGTCAGCACACGCCGGTCGGCCGCGACGGCGAAGCGTTCGCGCAGCGGCACCGCAGGCGGGGGCGCGATCCTGGGCAGGCAGAGCGGCACGACGGCCGCGACGATGGCGCTGACGACGGCCACCGCCCCGAACACACCGGCGTAGCCGATGCTGGAGCCGAGCAGATCGCCCGCCGGAACGCCGATGGCGAGCGCCAGCGTCAGGCCACCGAACACGAGGGCGACGGCACGGGCGCGCTGGGCGGGCGGGAGCAGCGCGGTGGCGACGAGCGTGGCGGCCGGCGTGTAGGCAGCAGCGCCGAGCGCGGCGATGATCCGGCCGACGATCAGCACCGGGTACGTGGTGGCGAGGGCGGAGAGACCGTTGCCGACCGCGGCTACGACAAGTGCGGCGAGCAGGACCGTGCGGCGGTCCCAACGTGCGGTGACGGTGGCGAGCAACGGCGCACCAACGGCGTAGGCGAGCGCGAAGGCTGTGGCGAGCTGGCCGGCCGCGGACAGCGAGACGCCGAGCTCCCCGCTGACGGCGGGCAGCACGCCCGATACGACGTAGGCGCTCGTGCCGACGGCGAACGCCCCGGCAGCGAGCAGGTAGGTACGTGCGGACATCGAGAGCCTTCCGAGCCGGGGTCCTTAGTACGACGATTATCGTAGTACGACTTTCGTCAAACTTCGATGCTCGTCGTATTATGGCGACATGTCGCCCAGCGCCGAGGTGCAGACCACCCTCCCTCAGCCCGAGCTGGAGGAAATTCGCATCGAGCAGGTACTCCAGGCTCTCGGAGACCCGGTGCGCCTGCAGATCGTCCGCGCGCTCGCCAAGGCCGCCGACGGCCTGGCCTGTGGCGTCATCCCCCTGCCCGTCACCAACTCCACGCGGACTCACCACATGCGCTTCCTCCGCCGCGCAGGCGTGATCACGGTGCGCGCGAAGGGCACGCGGCGGATTACCTGGCTGCGCCGAGACGACCTCGACGCCCTCTACCCCGGTCTGGTTGACGCCGTGCTCAGCGCTTCGCACTGAGGCCCGTGACCTGGCACTATGCCCTGATGACGCGCCTGCCTCGCAAGCCGTACGAGAAGGAACTGCTACGTCTGCAGGGTGAGCTGGTGCAGATGCAGGAGTGGGTCCGCACCAGCGGCGCCCGTCTCGTCGTTGTCTTCGAGGGGCGTGACGCCGCCGGCAAGGGCGGGGCGATCAAGCGGGTGACGGAGTTCCTCAACCCGCGGATCTGCCGCATCGTCGCCCTGCCGGCGCCGTCCGAACGTGAGCGCACGCAGTGGTACTTCCAGCGCTACATCGAGCACCTGCCCGCCGCCGGGGAGATCGTGCTGCTCGACCGCAGTTGGTACAACCGCGCAGGCGTCGAGCGCGTGATGGGCTTCTGCACCGCTGAGGAGTACACCCGCTTCCTGCGTCAGTGCCCCGTGTTCGAGCAGCTACTGATCGAGGACGGGATCCTCCTGCGCAAGTACTGGTTCTCGGTGAGCGACGCGGAGCAGGAACGCCGCTTCCGTGGCCGGATAGAGAATCCGATGAAGCAGTGGAAGCTCTCGCCCATGGACCTCGAGTCGATCACCCGGTGGTCGGAGTACTCCCAGGCGAAGGACGAGATGTTCGCCCACACCGACATCGCCGCCGCGCCGTGGCTGGTGGTGGAGGCCGAGGACAAGCGCCGCGCGCGGATCAACATGATCGCGCACCTGCTCGGAAGCGTCCCGTGGCAGCCGGTGCCCCCGCGCGACCTCGAGTTCCCGGACCGGCCACCGGTGCGCGGCTACCGGCGTCCGCCGCGCGAGCTCTTCCGCGAGGTCCCCGACCACGCGGCAAAGATCGCCGACTGAGGGCCGCTGTCAGTACCGGCGGTTGGCCAGCACCGGCACGGTGCGCCGGGCCTGGTGCACCTCCTCGATGTCGAGGTCGGCGACCAGCAGGCCGGGCTCTGCACCGATCTGGTCGATGACCCTCCCGAGGGGGCCTGCCGCGAGGCTCGCCCCGATCCCCGTCGGAGCGCTACCCGGGTCGCGACCCGCGGTTGCCGGGTCGGCCTGGTCGCACGCGGCGACGAACGCGGTGCTGTCGAGGGCCCTCGCCCGGACCAGCAGGTCCCACTGCTCGCGCTTGCCGGGACCGGCACCCCACGACGCCGGCACGACCATCACCGAGGCGCCGCCGTTCGCGAGCTCCTGGAAGAGCCCCGGGAACCGCAGGTCGTAGCAGGTGGCCAGGCCGACCGTCACGCCGTCGACGGTGATGCTCACGGGCTTCGTGCCGGGAGCGACGGTGCGCGACTCGGCGAACCCGAACGCGTCGAACAGGTGAATCTTGTCGTAGGAGGCCTCGACGCCGTTGCCGGTGGCGATCAGCGTGTTGAAGACGCGGCCGTCGTCGGCGGGGGTGAACATTCCGGCGACGACGGTGATGGCGGAGTCGGCGGCGATCGCCCGCACCCGCTCGGCCCATGGACCGTCCAGCGGCTCGGCGATCCGGCCGAGCGACACGCCGAAGCAGCACATGGCGGCCTCGGGGAAGACGACGAGGTCGGCCCCCGCCTCCTCCGCCTGGCGAGTGCCGTCCTCGATCAGGCCGAGATTGTGTGCCGGGTCGGGTGTCGACAGGATCTGGGCGAGCGCGATGCGCACAGGGAACCTCCAATTAATGTATACATGCTGCATGCAAGCTGGGTCCGCGTCCCTCGAGTCGGGGCGCGAGCGCGCCTACCGCTACCTGCGGGAGACGGTGCTGGTCGATCCGGCCGTGCAAGGAACCTTCCTCAACGAGGTGGGGCTCGCCCAGGCCGTCGGCGTATCGCGCACACCGGTACGCGAAGCCCTGCTGCTGCTCGTCTCCGAGGGCCTGGTCGAGATGGTGCCCAAACGCGGAGCGTACGTGCCTCCGCTGTCCGGGCGGCAGATCAAGGAGCTGATGGAGCTCCGCGCCCTGCTGGAACGACATGCCGCGTCCGTCACACTCGCCACGGGCGCGGTGCCGCTTGCCGCCATGCACGAGGCACTGGCCGAGCAGGAGCAGTTGGTCGACCACCCCACCGACGCCGACACCGCGAAGGTGTTCATCGAGTGGGACCGGCGCTTCCACCAGTCGCTCGTCGACGCCGCCCGCAACGAGCTCATCGCACGCACCTACGCGGGCCTGCGCACCCGACAGGTGCGGGTCGGGGTGGCGGCCCTGTTCCGGGCCACCGACCGGCAGCATGCGGTGTGCGTGGAGCACCGTCAGATCGTGGACGCGCTCGAGTCCGGCGACGAGACGGCCGCCCACGCGGCGATCGAGGACCACCTGCAGATCACGTTGCGACTGTTCCTGGAGGCGTGACCGGCGACCCGGGCACGAGGTAGGCCTCCTCCTCCGCCCGGTCGGGATCGCGGCCCATCACCAGGCCCGCCAGCGTGAGCAGCGACGCCACCAGGACGTAGACCGCCACCGGCACCCACGTCCCCCAGCTGCTCAGCAGGGCCGTGAACACGAGCGGTGCGACGGCACCGCCGAACACCCCGGCGATCGTGTACGCGAGCGAGCTGCCCGTGTAGCGCAGCCGGACGGAGAACTGCTCGGTGATGAACGCGGCCTGCGGCCCGTACATGAACGAGTGCAGCGCAAGGCCGACGACGACGCCGATGATCAGCAGCAGCTCGGACCCCCCGCTGATCGCGGGGAAGAACACGAACGGCCAGACGGCCGCCCCCGCGGCAGCGATGCCGTAGACGAGCCTGCGGTTGACGCGGTCGGAGATCGCGCCCGCCAGGGGGATCGTCGCGAGCTGGCACGCGGAGCCGATGAGGATCGCGGTCAGCACCGAGCCGCGGCTCATGCCGAGCACGGTCGTTGCGTAGGTGATCACGAAGACGGTGAAGAGGGCATAGCTGACGTCCGGGCCGATCCTGCTGAGCACGCCGGCGAGCAGCGGGCGGCCCTGGGTACGGAAGACGTCGCCGATCGGGGCCGCGGGCCGGTCACCGCGTTCCTTGATGGCGCGGAAGACCGGGGTGTCCTCCAGCTTGAGCCGGATCCACAACCCGAAGGCGACCAGCACCGCGGACAGCAGGAACGCGAGACGCCAGCCCCAGGAGAGGAACGCCTCGTCGGACATCGAGACGGTGAGCACGGCGAGGACGCCGTTCGACATCAGGTTGCCCGCGGGCGGTCCGATCTGGGCGGCCGAGGACCAGAACCCCCGCCTGCGCGGATCGCCGAACTCGCTGGAGAGCAGCACCGCGCCGCCCCACTCCCCACCGACGCCGACACCCTGGGCGAACCGCAGCAGCACCAGGATGATCGGCGCGGCGGCTCCGATCGTGGCGTAGGTCGGCAGGAGCCCGATCAGGAACGTGGCGACCCCGATCAACAGCAGGGTCAGCACGAGCACCTGCTTGCGACCGATGACGTCGCCGAGGCGGCCGAACACGAACCCGCCCAGGGGGCGCGAGACGTAGCCCACCGCGTACGTCGAGAACGCCAGGAGTGTGCCCGTGAGCGGGTCGGAGCCGGGGAAGAACAGCTGCGGGAACACGAGGGCCGCGGCGGCGGAGTAGACCGCGAAGTCGTACCACTCCAGGGACGTGCCGGTGAGGCTCGCGATGAAGGCCTTCGCCAGCGAGCGCCGGTCGACCTCGGGTGCTTGTGACCCTGGCCTCGGATCGGGCATGGGGTTCTCCTGTCCGTGGGGACGGTGACGGGCGACACGGTCGCGGGAGCCGCAATACTTGCTGTATACAAGCGGCATGCGCAAGACCTCGGAGGATCTTCGATGAGCGACCTCGTTTTCGACCTGCCCGACGGCACCACCGTTCCTGTCACCGTCACCCGGCTGCTCAACGCCGGGTACGCGGGCCGTGAGCAGGGCGAGGTCGCGGCCCATGTCGCCGAGCTGGCCGAGCTCGGGATACCCGCTCCCACGGTCACGCCCGCCATGTATCCGGTGGCGCCCTACCTCGCCGCGCAGGTCGACGGGGTGCCCGTGCAGCACGGGCGGACGTCCGGCGAGGCCGAGTGGGCACTCGTCGTCGCGGGCCCGGCGCCGGAGGATCTGCTGCTCACCGTCGCGTGCGACCACACCGACCGGGAGCTCGAGGTGCACGGCGTCGCATGGAGCAAGAACGCCGGACTCGACGTGCTGGGCCGCGGCGCGTGGCGGCTCGTCGACGTCGAGGACCATCTCGACGAGCTGCGGCTGCGGGCATGGGTGGCACAGGAGGACGGTGCCGAGCAGCTGATCCAGGACGCGGGGCTCGCCGCTCTGCTGGCGCCGCGATTCTGGCTCGACGAGCTGGCCGAGATGCTGGCGCCCGGCACCGTGCTGCTGTCCGGCACCGTGGCGATGCTGCCGGGCGTCGACCAGTTCGCCGACCGCTGGCGGGTGGAGCTCGCCGACCCGCGCAACGGCCGCACGCTCGAACTCGCCTACCGGGTGGAGCGCATGCCGGAACCGATCGGCTAGAGTCGCGGCCGTGCAGCGTCAGTACTGGTTTACCGCTCCGGCCCGTGACGGGTCGGCCGGCGAACCGCTGCGCTGACCTTTTCCCCACGAGCCGGACGACGAACCGGCTCGGCGCGAGATCTCGACGGGGCGGTTCGCCTGAGAGAGAGCGCCCACGTCATGCCCATCATCGCCGTCCCCGCCCTGGACGAGCACCGCACCGCCCGCATCAGCCCGCTGCTGTCCCCGTCCCTGCTGCGCCACGAACTCCCGATCGACGAGGCCGTGGCCGAGACGGTGACACGAAGTCGGGCTGAGGTCGTCGACATCCTCGACGGCCGCGACGACCGCCTGATCGTCGTCGTGGGCCCGTGCTCGATCCACGACCCCGAGGCCGCGCTCGACTACGCCCACCTCCTCGCCGAGCACACCGAGAAGGTCTCCGGCGAGCTGCGCGTCGTGATGCGCGCCTACTTCGAGAAGCCGCGCACGACCGTCGGCTGGAAGGGCCTGATCAACGACCCGGGCCTTGACGAGACGTTCGACGTGAACACCGGCCTGCGCACGGCGCGGCGGCTGCTGCTCGACGTCTCGGCGCTCGGTCTCCCCGTCGGATGCGAGTTCCTCGACCCGATCACCCCGCAGTTCCTCGCCGACGTCGTGAGCTGGGGCGCGATCGGCGCCCGCACGGCAGCGAGCCAGGTGCACCGCCAACTGTGCAGCGCGCTGTCGATGCCCGTGGGCATCAAGAACTCCACCGAAGGCGACGTCCAGGCCGCCGTGGACGGGATCCGCGCTGCCGCCGCGAGCCACGTCTTCATGGGGATCAACCGCGACGGTCTGGCCGCCCTCATCACCACGACCGGCAACCCCGACTGCCACGTCATCCTGCGCGGCGGCTCCCCCGGCCCGAACTACGACGCCGCCTCCGTAGCGGCCGCCACCGCCCGCCTGCGGTCGGCCGACCTGCCCGAACGTGTGATCATCGACGCGAGCCACGGCAACAGCGGCAAGGACCACGTCCGGCAGGCGGAAGTGGTGCGGGACATCGCCGGCCGGATCGCCACGGGCGAGGCGGGCGTGGTCGGCGTGATGATGGAGAGCTTCCTCGTCGCCGGCCGGCAGGACCTCGGCCCGAACATGACCCGCGGGCAGAGCATCACCGACGCCTGCCTGGACTGGGGCACCACGGCGAACCTCCTCGACGAACTGGCGGAGGCGGTGGCGGCGCGGCGCTGAACCGGCCGTGAGATCGACACCAGCGCTCCCCGGAACGTCCTGGAGCGCGCTGGTGCCGATCTCACCTCGCCGTCACCTCCGTCAGGCGGCGTTGTAGGAAGCGGCGTTCCGTCGGGCTCTCCGTACGGCTCAGCGCCTCCTGGTACGCCTCCGCCGCCTCCTCGATCCTCCCTAGGCGCCTGAGGAGATCGGCACGCGTGGCCGGGAGGAGGCGGTAGCCCGCCAGCTCGCCGGCCAGCTCGTCCACCAGCGCCAGGCCGGCGGCGGGGCCGTCCGCCATCGCGACGGCAACAGCCCGGTTGAGCCGCACGACCGGCGACGGCACCAGCTCGACGAGCCTCCCGTAGAGAGCTGCGATCTGGGGCCAGTCGGTGTCGGCGGCGTGATCGGCGCGGGCGTGGCACGCGGCGATCGCCGCCTGCACCTGGTACGGCCCGGGCTGCCGGCGCCGGAGTGCGGCGTCGAGCAGGCCGAGTCCCTCGTCGATCGCGGGGCGGTCCCAGCGGGTGCGGTCCTGCTCGTCGAGCGGCACCGGTTCGCCAGCGGCGTCCAGCCGGGCGGCGCGCCGGGAGTGCTGCAGGAGCAGCAGCGCCGCGAGGCCGAGTACCTCGGGGTCGTCCGGCATCAACCGGGCCAGTGTGCGGGCGAGGCGGATGGCCTCGGCGCACAGGTCGTGGCGCATCAGCTCAGGGCCGGCCGCTGCGGCGTACCCCTCGTTGAACAGCAGATAGATCACGCCGAGGACGGCTGCCGTGCGGTCAGGCAGGAGGTGGTCCGGCGGCACGCGGAACGGGATTCCGGCGTCGCGGATCTTGCGTTTGGTGCGCACGAGCCGCTGCGCCATCGTGGGCTCCGGCACGAGGAACGCCCTCGCGATCTCCGCGGTGGTGAGCCCCGCTAACGTCCGCAGTGTCAACGCCACCCGGCCCTCCAGGGGCAGGGCCGGGTGGCAACAAGTGAAGATCAACCGCAGCCGGTCGTCCTGCACCGCGGTGGCGTCACCAGTCTCCTCGGGGACAGCCGGTTCCATCGCGATCTCCCGCAGCTTGGCCGACTCGATCGCGGAGCGACGCAGCCGGTTGCGCGCCGCGTTCCGCGCTGTGGTGGTGAGCCAGGCGCCTGGGTTGCGGGGGATGCCGTCGCGCGGCCAGCGTTCGAGCGCCTGCGCGACGGCGTCCTGGGCGCACTCCTCGGCGAGATCCCAGTCGCCCGTCATCCGGATCAGCGTGGCGACGACCCGGCCCCACTCCGCGCGGAACGCCTCCGCGACGGCGGCGTCCGGTTCGGCGCCGCCGGTCATTCCGCGTCGAGCGGCCAGAACGGCCTGACCTCGATCATCCCGTAGCGCGCCACCGGGTGCTTCGAGGCCACCTCGATCGCCTCGTCGAGGTCGGCGCACTCCACCAGGTCGAAGCCGAACATCTGCTCCTTGGTCTCGGCGAACGGGCCGTCACAGATCAGCACCTCGTTGTTGCGCATCCGGACGGTCGTGGCGTCGGATTCCGGACGCAGCCGGTGGCCCTGCAGCCGCACCCCGCGGCCGTCCATCTCGGATACCCAGGCCTCTGTGGCCGCCGCCATGTCGAAGCCGGGCTCCGGCTCCGCACCCTCGGTGCCGCAGATCATCAGCATGTACTGCATCGTCTTCTCCTTCGTTCCGAGCGGTCGGTACTACGACAACCGGGGAACGCCAGGATCGACAGTCCCGGCCGGAAATCTCAGGACAGATATCCCTCCAGTCGATCGGCCAGCTCGCGGGGCCTGCTGAGGGCGAGGAGATGTCCGCCGGGCATCTCGTCGACGGCGATGCCCAGCCGCTCCCGCACCACCCGCCGCTGGAACTCCAGCGGGAAGAAGCGGTCGTCACGGCCCTGCAGGAACCTCGTCGGAACGTCCGGCCACTTCTCGAGCGGCCACGGCTTCTCGAACGGGGTGCCCGACTGCTCCGGCTCGGGCTCGGCGAACACGACCGTCCTCACCTCGTCGGGGACGTCGTGGAAGAACTCGACGAGCGGGTCGAACGCGCCCCCGGACGGCCGCCCCTCGCTCGCCGCGTACGCAGCCGCGGCCGCGGGCTGCCCGGTGTTCTCCCACCACTGCCCCGGTGACTCGCCCGGCGCGGGCACCATCGCGTTGAGCAGCACCAACAGCTCGACCGGCACCCGCTCGCACACGAGTGGGGCGGTGAATCCGCCCATCGACTGGGCCACCAGGACGATCCGGCTCCGGTCTCCGATCGCGGCCACCACGGCGTCGGCGTACTCCGCGAGCCGGGCCGAGTCGTCGGCGGCGGGCAGGCCCACGGCGATGGCGTCGCGCCCGCGCTGACGCAACTCCTCGACCAGCCGGTACCAGTAGGTGGCGCTTCCACCCGCGCCCGGGATCAGGACGAAGGTGGGGCTCGATCGATCGTTCATGTGCGTTCCTCGCCGTCGGGCTGCTCGTCCGGTCCGCTGAAGAGACAACCGAAGCAGCGAGAACTCATCGGTCTTGCGCGCAGAACGAGCTCACCGGCACACCCGGGGTCGGCGACGGGGAAGGCCGCCCAGGAGAAGGCGGCCGGCAGTCAGCGTGGGATCGACGTGTGCTTGAACTCGTTCAGCTCGGGCCAGCCCGTGAGCATGTCCACCACCCGCTCCACCGCCCGCACGGAGACGCTGGGGTCCGCGCCGGCCGGTGCCCGGTCCATCAGCCGCACGAACACCGCCTGGTCGCCCGCGACGAACGTCGGCACGCCCCACACCGAGTGCGACTTCGCGAACTCCTCGTGCTCCGCCCGGACCGTAGCGAGCGCCGTCCCGGAGTCGATCCGCTCGAACACCTTGTCAGCCGGGACGCCGTGCTCGCTCAGGGTGCGCGCCACGACCTCGCGGTCGTTCAGGTGCAGGGCCTCGTCGTGGCGGACGGCGAAGAGAGCGCGATGGACCTCGGGGAACCGCTCGGGGAACTCGTCGCGCACGACGACACCCGCCTGCAGCGCGAGCAGTCCCGAGTCCTCCTCCCACCTGTCCCAGATGTCGGGCTCGCCTTCTTCCACGTGCACCTGGCCGAGCGAGAACGCCAGGTACCGGACGTCCCAGTCGGCGCCTGCGGCCAGGCCGGTGAGGATGTGCTCGTGCGCGTTGCGCGCGAACGGGCAGCGGTAGTCCCAGGTCACGGCGAATACAGAGCTCATGACGGAAGATCGCACGGTCATGTCCCGTGTATTCCCGGTTCAGGTGGATCCGGACCGTTCGGGTGCGCTCTCCGCGGTGGATCCGTCCAGGGCAGGTTCACCGGTGGGGGGTGCTGCCGGGGCCGGTGGAGTGAGCCTGGCTGTCACCACGTGCGCGACCACAACAGCGACGATGACCAGCGGCATCGCGGCGATCCCGTCCGATCCGAGCAGCAGCGTGGCCAGCAGCACCGACGTGAGCGGCAGCCGCAGCATCGCCACGCACATGGCGCCGATGCCGACGGCCACCCCGGCGACGAGCGGGAGGCCCGGCAGATGGGACAACGCGATGCCGGCCGCAGCTCCCATGTACATGGCGGGGAACGTGGGGCCGCCCCGGAAACTGCTCAACGACACGCTGTAGGCCAGCCCCTTGCAGGCCAGCAAGAGCACGAGGGCGCCCACCGGGTAGCCGGCGTGGTCTGCGAGCAGCGGGCTGAGCTGGTTCTGCCCGGAGAACAACACATCCGACCAGCTCTTGCCGGTGACTGCCGCGTACAGCACGGCGCAGCCCGCCACGACGAGCCCCGCCACGGGCGTCAGCAGCAGCAGTCGCCCCTCGATGTACGGCCGCATCAACAAGGCCAGCCGGTGGATCCCCGTCGCGGTGAACGCGGCCGCGACTCCGATCGCGATCGCCCAGCCGAACGCGGCGCCCGTCGGCCGGTCGAACGGGGGTAGGTCGGGCAGAGCCAATGAGAACGTCCCGAGGCCGGTCAGCGAGTCCAGCCCGATGAAGATCAGCGAGCCGACACCGGCGGCCAACAACCCGGGGACGAGCACCAGCCCGAGCATGGCTCCGCCGAGCCCGGAGGCCTCCATCAGCAGGAACGCCCCCAGCAGCGGGGAGCCGAGCAAGGTGCTGACCGACGAGAAGCTCCCCGCGGCGGCGACCACCGCGGCGGTCTGCGCGGAGGCTCCGCGGCGGACCAGGCGGACCGCGCAGATCCCGAGCCCGCCGCCGAGGGCGATGAGCGGGGCCTCGGGTCCGAGTACGGCACCGAAGACCAGGGTGGCGAAGGCGGCGGCCAGGACGCCGGGCAGCTCCCGCGGGGTGGGGGCACCGCCGGCGTGGAAGCCGTCGGCGGGCGAATGGCCACCGCGCCCCGGCAGGTACCGGATCGCGACGGCGACCAGCACGGCACCGATCAGCAGCAGCGGGAACGGCCACCACAGCGGCGCCCGGCCGAGACCGAGCGCAGGTGGCAGGTCCCGGAACAGCCACAGTTGCAGCGCCGAGACGAGCGCCAGGAAGCCGTAGGCTGCCGCGGAGACCGGGATCCCGACGAGCGCGGCCAGCACGAGGAGCTGCACGTAACTGCGACTGCGCAGCAGCGCCGTGGGGTCGGGCGACGCCGCGGCGGTGGCAGGCCCGGATGGAGCCATCTCGACCTCCTCGCTTCCAAGCCCGGGGTGCCGATGCAAAGCCGTTGGACGGGGCATGAGCTGCGTCCGTGCGGGTGCCAGACGCCGCTGTCAGGTGTGGCTGAAGCCGCCCTGGGCGGCGGGGGTCCGTGGTGGGTCGGCTGCGAGGTGGTCGGTGGCGCCCTTGACAGCGCCGACCAGGGCCTCGGCCAGGTCGTAGCTGAAGCCTTCGCGGACCACTACCCGCATGACCGCGACGTCGGTGGCGGCATCGGGCATCGTGTAGGCGGGCACTTGCCAACCCCCGGCCCGAAGCCGTTCTGAGACGTCGAAGACGGTGTAGGGCGCGGAGTCCGCGAGCCGGAACGCGAACACCGGGATCGCGCTGCCGTCGCTGAGGAGTTCGAACGGCCCGAGCGCCGCGATCCGGGACGAGGTGTGCACGGCGAGATCGCGTAGCGACTCCATCACCGTGCGATAGCCGGATCTGCCCAGCCGCAGGAAGTTGTAGTACTGGCCGATGATCTGGTTCCCGGGCCGCGAGAAGTTCAAGGTGAACGTGGGCATGTCCCCGCCCAGGTAGTTCACGTGGAAGACGAGGTCCTCGGGCAGATCCCGCCGGTCACGCCAGACGACGAAGCCGACCCCGGGATAGACCAGCCCGTACTTGTGCCCCGAGACATTGATCGATTTGACCATCGGCAACCGGAAGTCCCAGACCAGGTCGGGGTGCAGGAACGGTGCGACGAAACCGCCGCTGGCGGCGTCCACGTGTACCGGGACGTCCTGACCGGTCGCCTCGTTGTGGGCGACCACGGCGTCGTGGATCTCCTGGATCGGTTCGAACTCACCGGTGTAGGTGGTACCGAGAATGGCGACGACGCCGATGGTGTTCTCGTCGATCCGCGCAACCGCCTCGTCGGGGGTGATCACGTACCGGCCGTGCTGCACGGGGATGTAGCGGGGCTCGACGTCCCAGTACCGGCAGAACTTCTCCCAGACGACCTGGACGTTGGATCCGAGGATCAGGTTGGGCCGGTCGGTGGACTGCCCGGCGGCGGCACGGCGCGCCCGCCACCGCCACTTCAGCGCCATCCCGGCGAGCATGACGGCCTCGCTGGATCCGATGGTCGACGTGCCGATGGCGTCGCCGTCCTCCGGCGCATTGAACAGGTGCGCGACCATGTTCACGCAGCGCCGCTCGATCTCGGCGGTCTGCGGGTACTCGTCCTTGTCGATCATGTTCTTGTCGAAGGCCTCGGCCATCAGCCGGTCCGCCTCGGGTTCCATCCAGGTCGTCACGAACGTGGCCAGGTTCAGCCGCGAGCTGCCGTCCAGCAGCAACTCGTCATGGATCAGCTGGTAGGCGGCCTCTGGGCGGGCCCCTTGTTCGGGCAACCGGTACTTGGGTATGGGCTCCAGATCGAGCCGATGGGAGTAGGCCGGTGCCACCGCCGACTCGGCCTCCGGGTCCTTTCGCGACAGATGCCGATGAACCATGGATCCTCCTGCCAGGCGTCGGAGAGCGCCCATCCTGAGGGCCCGACAGTCTGGTGCCGACACCCGAGGCGGGTGAGTCCGACGCTCGGACCGCGGGGTCGCAACGTCGAGGCAGGCCCGACCTCCGCGGAGAACCGGGCCCACCGATCATGTGTGACGCGGACGGCCCGTGGTTGAAAGCACAGGGCCCAGCTACTTACAGTCGTTGTACGGCCATGACTGGCCGACCATCCGGATTGTCGGACCACCCGGCTCGGCATCGCGCGCAACCCGCACGCGGGGGCGCGGGAGTCCCACACCGGGAGCGACGGAGGCTGTGGTGCGCGCACGCCTGTCCTTCTGCGCGGCTCACCGGTTGCACGTCGACCTCCTCCGGGTGGCCAGCGCGAGCTGTCGGAGCTGACCGCTCCGCCCATCCGCTCATCGAGCCCGTGGGCGACGACCAGGACCTTGTTCCAGTGCGCGTCGCACGACCGCGGCAACCCGCCCGCTCGTGGGTGCGCCGCATCGCGGAGGAGCGATGACCACCTTGGCACCGTCCACACTGCACCTCGCCGTTGCGCTCGACGGCACCGGCTGGCACCCGGCCTCCTGGCGCGAACCCGGCGCGCGGCCGTCCGAGCTGCTCACCGCCGCGTACTGGACCGAGCTGGTACAGGAGGCGGAACGCGGGCTGCTGGACCTCGTGACGATCGAGGACTCGCTCGTACTGCAGTCCGATCACCGGTTCAGGCCGGACGAACGCACGGACCACGTCCGGGGGCGGCTCGACGCGGTGCTCGTCGCGGCCAGGGTCGCGCCGCTGACAGCGCACATCGGCCTCGTCCCCACCGTGGTCGCCACTCACACCGAGCCGTTCCATCTCTCCAAGGCGATCGCCACCCTCGACTTCGTCAGCACGGGCCGTGCCGGGGTCAGGGTCCGCGTCTCGGCCCGCCCCGACGAGGCCGCGCTGTTCGGCCGCAGGGAGTTCCCGCCCGTCCGGCTCGAGGACGACGCGCTCGCCGGGCTGTTCGACGAGGGCGCGGACTACGTCGAGGTCCTGCGCAGGCTCTGGGACAGCTGGGAGGACGACGCGGAGATCCGCGACGTCGCCACCGGGCGGTTCATCGACCGGAACAAGCTCCACTACATCGACTTCACGGGCGCCCAGTTCTCCGTTCGCGGACCGTCGATCACGCCGCGGCCACCGCAGGGCCAGCCGATCGTCGGCGCACTCGCCCACCGGACCGTCGCCTATCGGCTGCTCGCCCGTTCCGCCGACCTCGGCTTCGTCACCCCGCAGACCTGGGTGGACATCGACGCGATCCTGCAGGAGATCCGCGCCGAGCAGGCCGCCGCGGGCCGCGCGGACGACACCGTGCACGTCCTGGGCGATGTGCTGGTCTTCCTCGACGAGGACCCCGGCGAGGCCGCCGCCCGCAGGGCCCGCCTCGACGACCTGGACGGAGCCGTGCTCCGCAGCGACGCGCGGATCTTCACGGGCACCCCGGTCCAGCTCGCCGACCTCGTGCAGGAGTGGCACGACGCGGGGCTGAGCGGTGTGCGCCTGCGTCCGGCCGGTGTCGCGCACGACCTCCCGTTGATCACCCGCGGCCTGGTCCCGGAGCTGCAGAGCCGCGGTGCCTTCCGCACCGCTTACGAGGCGGACACCCTGCGCGGGTTGCTCGGCCTGCCCCGTCCCGCCAACCGGTACGCGGTGGCCTGAGGCCACGTGGAGAGGAAAACGATGAGCGAGCGTGCGAGCGAATCATCGATACAGCGCCCGTGCGAAGCGACGGCCGAGCGCAGCGAGGCCGTGCAATGAGCGAGCGTGCGAGCGAATCATCGATACAGCGCCTGTGCGAAGCGACGGCCGAGCGCAGCGAGGCCGTGCGATGAGCCGGCCCCGCAAGCAGATCCACCTCGCCGCCCACTTCCCCGGCGTCAACAACACCACCGTCTGGAGCGATCCGGAAGCCGGCAGCCACATCGACTTCCGATCGTTCGTCCACTTCGCGCGCACCGCGGAGCGGGCGAAGTTCGACTTCCTCTTCCTGGCCGAGGGACTGCGGCTGCGTGAGCAGAACGGGGTGATCTACGACCTCGACGTGATGGGCCGTCCGGACACCTTCACGGTGCTCGCCGCGCTGGCCGCCGTCACCGAGCGCCTCGGGCTCGCGGGCACCATCAACTCCACCTTCAACGAGCCCTACGAGGTCGCCCGCCAGTTCGCCTCGCTCGACCACCTGTCAGATGGCCGCGCGGCCTGGAACGTCGTGACGTCGTGGGACGAGTTCACCGGCGAGAACTTCCGCCGCGGTGGCTTCCTACCCCAGGAGAAGCGGTACCTGCGGGCCAAGGAGTTCCTGGCCACGGCCAAGGAGCTGTGGGACTCGTGGTCGGGCGGGGAGATCGTGGCCGACGCGGCTTCGGGCACCTTCCTCTCCGACCCCGACGCCGGGCGCTTCCGGATCACGTCCGACCAGTTCGACATCGGCGGCCGCTTCAGCGTCCCGCGCAGCCCGCAGGGCCACCCGGTGATCCTTCAGGCAGGCGACTCGGAGGAGGGTCGCGAGTTCGCCGCGTCCGACGCCGACGCGATCTTCACCCGGCACGGCACGTTGGAGGCCGGGCGGGCCTTCTACGCCGACGTCAAGAGCAGGCTCGCGAAGTACGGCCGGTCGCCGGAGGACCTGAAGATCCTCCCCGCGGCCACCTTCGTGCTCGGCGACACCGACGCCGAGGCCCACGAGAAGGCCGACGTGATCCGGCACCAGCAGGTGAGCGGGCAGACCGCGATCAAGTTCCTCGAGCAGTTGTGGAACCGCGACCTGTCGGCCTACGACCCGGACGGCCCGCTACCGGAGATCGACCCGCTCGTCGGCGAGAACCACATCTCCCGCGGGCGGGCGAGCGTGCGCCAGCACCGCGACCCGATCACCACCGCGCGCGAGTGGCGTGCCCTCGCCGAGGAGAAGGGGTTGTCGATCCGGGAGCTGATGGTCCAGGTCACCGCACGGCAGTCGTTCGTCGGCACGCCGGCGCAGGTGGCCGACGCGCTCGACGAGTTCGTACAGACCGACGCGAGCGACGGCTTCGTGCTCGTCCCGCACATCACGCCGGGTGGGCTCGACGAGTTCGCCGACACCGTCGTTCCGCTGTTGCAGGAGCGCGGGGTGTTCCGCACCGAGTACGAGGGCACGACGCTGCGCGAGCACCTGGGTCTCCGTCCCGTCCCCGCCGCCCGAGAAGGAGTCCGGCCATGAGGTTCCAGATCCTCGACATCGTCCCCCACACGCCGCATCCGGTGACCGGAGAGATCATCAGCGTTCACGAGCGGCTCGAACGCGTGGTGGAGAACGCGGTGCTGGCCGAGCGGCTCGGATTCGACTCCTACGCCGTTGGTGAGCGGCATGCCGGCGAGTTCGTCTCGTCAGCCCCGACGGTGCTGCTCGGGGCGCTCGCCAATGCCACCGACCGCATCCTGCTCAGCACCGGTGTCACGGTGCTCTCGCTGCTCGACCCGGTGCGCGTCGCCGAGGACTACGCCACGATCGACCAGCTCTCCGGCGGACGCCTGGAGATCGT
Source organism: Pseudonocardia yunnanensis (assembly GCF_039534065.1). NCBI lineage: Bacteria > Bacillati > Actinomycetota > Actinomycetes > Pseudonocardiales > Pseudonocardiaceae > Pseudonocardia > Pseudonocardia yunnanensis. The sequence continues at coordinate 248,028 of NZ_BAAAUS010000008.1, forward strand.
CATCGGGAAGGGCAACGAGGACAAGCACTTCCCGCTCTTCGGCCTCGAGCTCGCCAAGCAGTACGAGTACCTCACCGAGAACTACGAACTGCTGCGCAGGCTGCTGCGCGAAGAGAACGTCTCGTGGAAGGGCACCCACCACGCCGACCTGGACAGCGTCACCACCTACCCGCGGCCGTTCTCGGGCCCGTTCCGCATCTGGCACGGCTCCGCGACCTCGACGGCCGCGGTCGACCTCGCCGCGAAGTGGGGCGACCCCATCTTCTCGGCCAACGCGCTGCAGCCCCGCGAGAACTATCTGGTGCTGATCAACCGCTACCGCGAGCAACTCGAGGCCAACGGCCACGACCCGGCCGTGGGTTACGTCGGCTCGGGCTCGGGCGGGCTCTTCCTCGCGGACACCGACGCCAAGGCGATCGAGCAGTACCGCCCCATCTACGAGGGCATCGCCGCCAAGATGCGGGCCAAGCACGCCGGTGACAACCGGCCGGGCAAGGCCACCTCGTTCGCGACCATCGAGGAGGCCATCGCACACGGCCCCGCACTCGTCGGCACCCCGGAGCGGGTGGCGGCGAAGATCCTCGACTACCACAAGGCCTACCACCACGACGTCCAGTCGGTCTCGGTGTTCCCGATGCTGCCCTACGCGCAGCAGCACGAGGTGCTCACCCGGTTCGCCGAGGAGGTGGCACCGCTGGTGCGCCGAGAGGTCTCGACCACTCTCTGGGGACCCGACGACCCCGGCCGCGCGGCGGGCTTCACGGCCGTCGACCAGCAGGGAGCAGGAGCATGACCGACACCACCCCCACGCTCGAGGAAGCCGGTGCGCTGGCTCCGCTCGTCCCGCCCGCCGAGGCTGCGAAGCGGGTGGAGTCGGGCGCCCTCCTCGTCGACGTCCGCAGCGCCACGGGGCGGGCAGGCGCCGGTGAGATCCCCGGCGCAACGGTGGTGGACAAGGCCGCGATCGACACCGCGTTCGATCTCGGCGCCGGCACCCACCTCCCAGCAGTGACGTCGCTCGACACCCCGATCGTCGTGATCTGCGGCTCGGTACTCGGTTCCGGCCCCTCCGCGGCCGCGCTGCTGGCCAAGGGCTTCCACGACGTCGTGCACGTCGAGGGCGGGTTCCCGGCCTGGAAGGCGGCAGGCCTGCCCGCGGAGGAGCCGGTGACTCCGCAGGAGAGCTGACTCCCCGCCGTTCGGCTCGAAACAGCGCGATGATCGGTACGTCGGCGTTCCTTTCACCCGCACCCGGTGGCCGCAGTTGCACTCACCGAACGTTCTCGTCGTCGGCATCGATCCGCGTGCGGTCCCCGGGATGGACGCCGACGTCATAGAAGCCGCCCTCGAAAAGGGGAAGGCCGAGTTCGAGAAGCGAGGAGTTTCGGCGGATCTCTGCCTGGTCGGTCTCGACGGGACCGCCGAGACGAAGATCGTGGACTACCTGACCCGGCACTCCTATGCCTGCGTCGTCGTGGGCGGCGGAATTCGTAAGCCGGAACCGATGCTCCCGTTCTTCGAAAAGGTGGTCAACCTGATCCGGCAGCATGCGCCCGACGCAGCCATCGCCTTCAACACGAGTCCGATGGACAGCGCCGAAGCGGCGGCGCGCTGGATCACTGCTCCATAGGCTGTGTCCCGCTCCACGATCTCCGCGGCCGCCGCACACTCGGTCCGCCCGGCGCGCCGACGGTCCGGGCGGTGAGCCCCCCCTTTTCCGGAAGACTTGCGCCGGTCGATGATTTTCAGTCCGATACATTTTCGAATTGAAAAGAATGAAGGCTGTAGCTGCGCTCGATATGTCCCACCTGTGCCATCCGCGAGGGCCATACATTCGGCGAAATCGAGCCGGGTGCGCAGTTCGAGCCGGTTCGACGGAGACCCACTCTCCACCCATGCAACACGCAGTACTGCAACGTCAAGTATCACATGAAATGAGACACGCTTTCGCTGCTCCGAGCACCGGCTGGGCTTAGCCTCATGGTCATGATTCGGTCCAGGCGGCTGCAGCTGTGCCGGCACGTCCGCGACTCGTGACCCGATCAGGATCGCGATGGCGGAAAGACCGCCCGCGCACGGTAAGCAGTAGAGGAATGGGCGAATGCTTCTGACGCTGGCCCAGAAGTTGACGCGAACGGTCGTGATGGTGGTTGCGCTGGCGATCATGGCCACCGGACTTGTTGCGTCGACCGCCTGGGCCGAGACTCCGCGCGGCCGCGCCGGAACTCATCCCCCACCCCCCAGCCGCTCACACAGACCTCCTGGTGGCACGCCCCGCAACGACACCGCGGTTCCCCTCACTCGCCGCGTTTCCCCGTCGGGCGACATGGGCCACGACGTGTCCCACCCGCAGTGCGGTGTAGCGCTCCCCACGGACAACGGCTCTTTCGGCATCGTCGGGATCAACGAGGGGCGCCCCTTCACCACGAACCCCTGCATCAGCGCCCAGTATCAGTGGGCGAAGGGCACGCCGTACGGAGCCGGGGTCTACCTCAACACCAGCAACCCGGCACCGGGCGGTGCCGGTTACGGTTACTGGCCACGGTCGGGCAGCCAAGATCCGGTGCTGTGCATCGACGCCCGCTCCACAACCGACGCCGGGTGCACCTACGACTACGGCTGGCACGCTGCCGCCAACGCGCTCAGTGCGGCCATGGCCGTCGACCGGGGCATGACACAGCACACCTGGTGGCTCGACGTGGAGATCGAGAACCGGTGGAGCGGCAACGGCATGTCGAACACCGCCATGGTGCAGGGAATGAACGACTACCTGCGCAGCCACGGCGTGGCCGAGGTCGGGCTCTACTCGACCGGCTACCAGTGGCGCAAGATCACCGGCGGGTACACCGCGTCGACCGCCGCGAACTACCGGACGGCGTGGAAGCCACAGTTCACGCCGATGTACTCCCTCGACAACGCGCCGCTGTGGCTCGCGACGTACACGGACAGCAACGCCGCAAAGACGATGTGCACCACGAGTTTCACCGGTGCCAAAACGAGATTGGTCCAGTACGGAGAGGACGAAGGGGGCTTCGACACCAACCTCGTCTGCTGACCGTCCGCTCCTCGATCAACGGGACTCTCGTCGCGATCCGCGGCGAGAGTCCCGTTCGTTGTCCGACTGTCGATCTACTCCGGGCACCATAAGACGATTTTGTTATCGTTGCGCGTGGCCGTGTTGCAGATTTTGAATCATCAGCAACGGATGGCCACCCTTGCCACGGTCACCGCGAATGCGCTGATATTCTCCGGAATGACCAGCATCGCCGTCATCCTGCCGAGCTTCCAGGATGAGTTCGACGTCTCGCGCGGGGCCGTCAACTGGGTGGTCATCGGGGCGCTGCTGCCGATTGCCGCTCTCGTCACCGTGAGCGGCCGGCTCGGCGACCTCTTCGGCCGACGCCGACTGTTCGTCGCGGGAATGATTCTCTACGGCCTGGCCTCTCTCGTGTGCGCGCTCGCGCCGAGTGCAGGAGTGTTGATCGGAGGCCGCCTGCTCCAGGGAATCGGCGCCGCCCTGGTCGTGCCGCTCGCCCTGACCAACCTGACCGAGATGTTGCCGGACGCGCATCGCGGGTGGGCGGTCAGCACGATGGCGGCGGGCACCACCGTCGCCACGACGATCGCCCCACTGCTGCTGGCATTCCTCGTGACGTCCTCGGGCTGGCGATGGCTCTTCTGGACGGATCTCGCGGTATCGCTCCTGGTCATCGCGGCCACACGCAGGTACGTGACCGAGACGCGGGGACCGCCGGGCCAGTCGCTCGATCTGTGGGGGGTCGTGCTCCTGTCGATGGGGCTCACGTTCGTCGTGCTCGCATGCGAGCGATCCGACTACTGGGGGATCAGACACCTCGGCACACTCGGCCTGCTCGCCGCGGGCCTGCTCCTGCTGGGCGCCTTCGTCAGGTTCGAACATCGGGTCACCGACCCCCTGCTCGATCTGCGGCAACTGAGGAACACAACCGTTTCCGCCGCACTGACATGTCTGGCCACGATGCAGGGCGCCGCACTCGCCGTGACGGTCTTCCTGATGCTCTATCTCCAGCAGGTCATCGACCTCACGCCGGCCGCCGCGGGCCTGCTGATGCTGCCCGGTGCACTGGGGGCGTTGCTGTTCTTCCCGCTGGCCGGGCGACTGACCGACCGCGGATCTGCACGCCGGCTCATCATCGGAGGCCTGCTCGCCGGCGCCGGCGCGATGATCTGGCTCAGCCGAGGCACCGACCTGGGCGAAGGGCCGCTCCTCATTCCGCCTCTGGTGATCCTCGGTGCGGCGACGGCGTGCGTCTACATTCCGGCAAGCACCCTCACGCTCACGCGGCTCCCCGAGCAGTCCCGTGGCGTCGCCGCCAGCCTCACCATCGAGGCGCGCCAGATCGGCGGCGTCGTCGGCCTGGCGGTTCTCACAGCGTTGCTGACCGCCCTGGAATGGAGATCTCGAGACAGATTGTTGTCGCGATCCGATACCGACTTCACTGCGGACCAGCAGGAGGCGATCGACAGCCTCCTCTTCGAGGACGCCAGGAGTCCTCTGGTCGCGTCGATGCCGCCGGAACTGCGCAGCGCACCGGTCGCCGCTGCGAACGAGGCCTTCGTCGACGGTTTGCAGGGAGTGCTGCTCACCGGGGCCGCCGGCCTCGCCATCACCGCCCTTCTCGCAGCCTTCGCGATCCGCCGATGAGACCGAGAGCCACACGGGCGTAGGAATCGGCGTCGGCATGGGTGAGCGGCTCACGCATCAGCATCCGCTGGTGGTAGAGCGGCCCGGTCGGCGACGGTTCGGCGATCATGGCGTCGCAGACCTCCCGGTCGATCGCGATCAGGTCGCCTTCCAGGGAGCCGGTGTCCGGGGCCTGCCAGTCGTCCGGATCGCTCTAATGTCGCGCACAGGAGAAGGGGGACGGGGATGTCGATCACCGAGTACGAGGTCGGACCGGGCGCCTACGGCGTCGCCATCGATGCGGACGGCGGGGTGTGGACCACCTTGGTCGAACTCGGCGAGCTGGCACGGCTCAGCAAGGACGGGCAGGTCGACCGCTTCCGGCTCGACGCCGAGCAGAGCCGCCCGATGGTGCTGACCACCGGCCCTGACGACGCGATCTGGTTCAGCCGGGGCGACGGCAGAATCGGCCGCGTCGACGCCGACCGCACGATCTCCTCGCTGCCGGTGCTCACCCCGACGGGCACGCCCTACGGCCTGTGCGCCGGCCCGGACCGAACGCTGTGGTACACGCTGATGTCCGGCGACCGGATCGGACGGATCGCGCCCGACGGCACGACCGACGAGTTCCCGCTGGCAGCGGGCAGCATGCCCGCCCTGATCACCGCCGGACCCGACGGCGCGCTCTGGTTCACGCTGAACCAGGCCAACGCCATCGGACGGATCACTCCCGCGGGCGAGGTCACCACCTATCCGCTGCCGACGCCCGGCGCGGCTCCCGTCGGAATCCATGCGGGACGGGACGCGGTGTGGTTCGCCGAGATCGGCGCCGGTCAGATCGGACGGATCCATCCCGACGGCCGGATCGACGAGTTCCCCCTTCCCGATCGATCCTGCCGCCCGCACGCGGTGGCGAGCACCGCGGACGGGGGGTGCTGGGCGACGCTGTGGGCCACCAGTTCGGCCGTCCGGCTCGACCGCGACGGACAGATCATCGCCGAGGCGAACTTCACGCCGGGAGCCGAACCGCACGGCATCGCCATCGCCGCCGACGAGTCGCTGTGGGTCGCCCTGGAAGCAGGCTCCCTGGCGCACCTCACCGGCCAGGACGACTCCCCTGCCCGGGCCCCGATCACCGACCGGGACACGGCCGCCGCGGGGTGAACAGCCGTTCCGATCGGACGTCGACGTCAGCCTTGTCGTTGACCTGCGAGCCACTCGTCGAAGGTGGTCGGCGCGATGCGAGCCCCCTCGCCGGGCAGCAGCACATTGCCGGCCATCGCCGGGCCGTACAGCGCCGCCCACGTCGGCACGAGCTTCACCGCGCGGCCGCGCGCATCGTTGGTGCGCCGGGCCATGTCCACCAGGTCCTGCGTCTCGGGCCCGGCGACATCGACATGTCGTCCCTGCGGCTCACCCACCGCGACCTCGGCGAGGATGTCGGCCACGTCCGCGGGGGCGACCGGTTGCACGAGCAGCGGCGCGATCGTGGCGACGCCGTCCTGCTCGGCCCAGCTCGCCACCATCTCGGCGAAGCCGTGGAACTGCGTGGCCGGGACGATCGTCCACGCCACCGGTCCCGCGGCGACGAGGCGCTCCTGCTCCAGCTTGCCTGCGTAGTGCGCATTGCCCTCGACGCGATCGATCCCGACGATCGAGAGCAGCACGTGGTGGCGTACACCGGCCCTCTCCTCGGCGGCGAGCAGGTTCTGCGTCGTGGTGGCGAAGTACGCCACCGACCCGATCCGGTCGGCTGCCGGCGCATTGGTGACGTCGATGACCGCCTCCACACCGGCCAGGGCCTCGTCGAGCCCGTCACCGGTCGTCAGGTCCACCCCGAGCGACCGGCTGATGCGCACGGCGTCGTGCCCGTCCCGTTCGAGGGAGCTGACGGTGAGGGAACCGATGTTCCCGGTCGCGCCGGCGACTGCTATCCGCACGATGTTCTCCTCTTCCTTGCCGCGCGTCGTCCCGGCACACCCGACTAGTGGAGTGCCTTCAGGCCGATGACACAGCCGATGATGCCGAGGAGGAAGACAACCTTGAGTGCGGACACGGACTCTTCGCCGGTTCCCATCGCGTAGGCAATGGTCGAGGCGGCCCCGATGCCGACCCAGACGGCGTAGGCAGTGCCGACCGGCAGGGTACGCAGAGCGTAGGCAAGGCCTCCCATGCTCACGATGAGCCCGACGAGGAAGACGATCGAGGGGATCAACCGCGTGAAACCGACGGATTTCCCGAGAGCCGTCGCCCACACCGCTTCGAAGACCCCGGACAGGATGAGCACCAACCAAGCCATGACAGGCTCCTGAAGGTCGCCGTCTTGTCGCGGTCTGGGTACGGCGCCGCTCGTCCAGGAAGCCCCGCTCTCAGGAGCCCGACCCGAGCGTCTCAAAGACTGCCCGACGGGGCAACGTCGCAGCGTGGTGGCCCTGGTCTCCAGCCCGGGCCGTAGAACGTCGGTGTCCGTGACGCGCAGCATCGCCATGCCGCGCGGAGGAAAGCCCCACCAATACGTTGGATCGACGTCACCGGCCGACCATCATTGCGCCGGTGCGGGTAGCGAGAGTGACCTGGGAAACTCTCATTGAATGAGAATAGTCGAGTCCCTTCGCCGAATAATGCGACATATGTCCGAGCTCGGACTCGTCGACTCCAGCTAGAATCGAGCATGCCGCAGGCACCTCGACATAGCATTCAGCTGCACGCGAAGAGCGGCCCGATGGAACAACGGCGATTCGGACAGCCGGCCCGTCACATATCCACGCCCCCGCAAGGAGGGTCCGTGAGCGTCACCACGACAACAGAGATCGACTTCGACATCGCTGCCTACCTGCATCGAATCGGCCTGTCCGGTGCGTGGGAAGGAGCGCGACCTCCGGCGGACCTTGCGACACTGGCGCGCATCGTCGCTGCTCACGGGCAGGCGATCGCCTACGAGAACCTGGACAAGTTCACCGGCCGCGAGGTGCACCTCGACCAGGCATCCTTGATCACCAAGATCGTCCGGTCACGTCGCGGTGGCGGGTGCTACGAACATAATCTGCTTCTGTGCGGTGTGCTCGACGCCCTCGGCTACACCACTACCCTCCTCACCGGGCGCGTCCTGTGGGGCCGGCCGGCCGACACACCGATGCCGCCGCGCACCCACATGCTGCTTCGTGTCGAACTGCCACAAGGCCCATACATCGTCGATGCAGGTTTCGGACTCAGACTCACCGGCGTGCTGGCACTCGAGTCGGACACGGAGCAGCCGACACCGCACGGACTTCTTCGCATTCGGCCCGATGGATCTGCGTTCGTGATGGAGGCCAGGCTCGGCGGGCGCTGGATGGCGCTGTACCGGTTCGACCTCGCCGAGTCGTACATGGCCGATTTCTCGATGAGCAACTTCTACAACTCGCACCATCCCGATTCCATGATGGTCGGGGGGCTGTTGATCGGCCGCGCCGACACCGACCGCCGCTACGCACTCAGTGGCCGCAGGTCCACCGGGCTGAGCCTTGCCGTGCACCACGTCGACGGCCCCAGCGAACGCCGCGCTCTGGAGTCACCGGCCGCTGTCCGTCGTGCCCTCGAGGATCAGTTTCTCATCGACCTCTCCGGCCTGCCCGATCTCGACCGCGCCCTCACGACGCTCTTCTGATCGCGGGTTTCCGGCACCCGATGCGGCACGCCCTCCGCACGATCGACGCACGGCAGCCTGCCGGATGGATGGTCGGGACACCGGTCCGAACCGCGGCTGGTCCCGGCGCCCGGGAGCCCCGGGCGGGGCTTCGTCGTCTCGTGCCTCCCCTCGCGTGTAGCCCCTCTTAACGCTTGCCGTGTAGGGCTGCTACACATACGCTGTGCCTAAGCCTCCGAAGATGAAGTACACCGAGGTCACACGGCGACTACGCGACCACGACGTCTACTTCGTCCGCGAGGGTGGAGAACACGAAATCTGGCGCTGCAACTGCGTCGGCAAGCACCAGACTGCAGTGCCCCGCCACGAAGTCTCCTCGTATGTGATCGGCAAGATCGGCCAGCAGATGCCCTGCCTCGGGAAGGAGTGGTGGCGGTGACCCCCACCGAAGCACGCATCTACACGGTGCAGGCGTTCCGCGACAGCGGTCTGTGGGTGATCGAGGTCCCCGAGATCGACGCCGTCGGACAGACACGCACCCTGGCTTCCGCGGCCGACACCGCACGAACCTTGATCGCGCTCTGGCTCGACGTCGACCCCGAGACGATCTCCGTCGAGATGGACTACTCGCGGATCGACCCGGACGCCCTGACCCTCATGAACCAGGCACGAGCCGAGCAAGCCAGGGCAGAGGCCATCAACAGCGAGGCAGCCAAGACATGGCGTCAGGCAGCGCGGAAGCTGGTCCGCGATGACCATCTGAGCTTGCGAGACGCGGCCATCGTGCTCGGGGTGAGCTACGGCCGCGTGCAACAGCTGGTCAGCTAGCCGCAGCTCATTGCCCAGCGGTCAGACGTTGAAGCGGAACTCGACCATGTTGCGCGGCCGAACAACCTCTCAGCGCCGCCACACGTAAGGAGTCGTCGTCGACACCTTCACGAGACCTGCGCGTTCGAGGATCGGACGGGAGTACTCGGTCGAGTCGCTGTGTATGAGCGTCTTACCGCAGGCGAGCGCGGATCGGGCGCGCGCCGCCGTCAACGCACGGTAGATACCCCGACCGCGCCACTGCTCCAGTGTCGCGCCTCCCCAGATCCCGGCGAAGTCGCTGCCTGCGGCCGGTTCGAGTCGGCCGGCGCCGACCATCCGACCCCCCGCCTCAGCGACCCACAACTCCACCCCGTCACCGAGCGCGAGCCGGCGCAGCAGCGCGTCAGCCGTCCGTTCGGAGGCCGGCTCACCGAACGCGTCGTTCTGCATCGCGCTCATGGCGCGGACGTCCGGCTCCTCGGTCACCCGACGCAGGGTGACTCCCTCCGGCAGAGGTGTTTCGGCGATCAGGACCGCAGCGTCACCGACCATGATCGATTCTGGCTCATCCGGGACGAACCCGTTGCCCACCAGCGCCTCGTGGAGTCCGGGGGCGTGGTCGTGACCACGCGTCTTCCACTCCACCCGTTCGATCCCGGTGTCGGCCCGGTAGTGCGTCAACACCTCCGTGACCAGGCGGGCGATCTCGTCGGCGTCGGCTCCGCCGAGGTCGCGGTAGGTCACGAACCCCCATCCGCCGCCGAACCTCGCCAGGCGCAGCGGGCCGTGCCGGATGACCGAGACCGCGCTCGGCGTCTCGGCATCGGTACGCAGTTGCTCGTCGTACGCCCGCAGGAGAAGCGTCGTGCCCGTCATCGCGATCACAGTGGTGGCCCGCGGCTGGAACGACAAACCGATTACGGAGTCGCCGCGCCACACGGTGAACGGAAGCGACCTACGCGTTTTAGCTGAACTCCACCAAGCGGCGCCGCCGATCAACGTGGCGAACCGGTCAGATCCTGGGCACCAGGAGCGTCAGATCAGGCAGTTCCTGGCACAGCCCCTCATTCATCGTCGCCAACTTGGCGCCAGGCCTAGCTGCCGCCAGACTCACGAGGTAGGCGTCGGTGACCTGCCGGTGCCCGCGGACGTGCCGGAGATCCACATCGACATAGGACACCCCATCCGGCCAGAACTCGCAGCTGCGCATCGCGTGGATCGCCCCGAGCAGCCGGTTCGCGACAGCCGGACTCTCGCCGCTGCGCACGAGGAACCGAACCAGGGAGCCCTCCACCACCGGGCAGATCGCGAACCGACCGCTCTCCGCCGCCCACATAGTCGCCCGCTCGTGGTGCTCGTGCTCGGCGACGGTCAACGCGATCAGCACGTTCGCGTCGAGCAGGTAGGTCGTCACTCCTCGTCGAGCGCCGCCGCCACCTGCTCGGACGTCACCCTGCGACCGACGCTGATGACCGGGAACCCGGACCGATCGTCGGTGCGCACCACGACCGGTTCGTCGAGCTGGCTCAAACCCCGGATCGTCAGATCGGCGACCACGGCCGACAATGAGCGCCCGGTGCGCTCGGCGATCTCGAGGGCGCGCCGATGCACGCCCGGCGGCAGGTCGACGGTGGTGCGCATAGCCGCATCATAGCTGCATCAGCGGCGATGCAGGACTCGCGATCAGACGTTGAACCGGAACTCCACCACGTCGCCGTCGGCCATGACGTACTCCTTGCCCTCCATCCGCACCTTGCCCGCTGCCTTGGCCGCGTTCATCGACCCGGCCTCGACGAGGTCGTCGTAGGAGACGATCTCGGCCTTGATGAACCCGCGCTCGAAGTCGCTGTGGATCACCCCGGCCGCCTGGGGCGCGGTGTCGCCCTTCTTGATCGTCCAGGCGCGTGACTCCTTGGGCCCGGCGGTCAGGTAGGTCTGCAGGCCGAGCGTGTGGAAGCCGGCGCGGGCGAGGGCGTGCAGGCCGGGCTCGTGCTGGCCGATCGACTCCAGCAGCTCGCGGGCGGACTCCTCGTCCAGCTCCAGCAGCTCCGCCTCCACCTTGGCGTCGAGGAAGACGGCGTCGGCGGGAGCCACGAGCTCGATGAGCTCCTTGCGCTTCGCCTCGTCGGAGAGCACGCCCTCGTCGGCGTTGAAGACGTAGAGGAACGGCTTCGTGGTGAGCAGGGTCAGCTCGCGCAGCGGCTCGGGGTCGACGCGGGCGGCGAAGAGCGTGGTGCCGCCATTGAGGATCTCGACCGCCCGCTCAGCAGCCTCCAGCACCGGGCGCCGGTCCTTCTGCATCCGCGCCTCCTTGGTGAGGCGCGGAACCGCCTTCTCCAACGTCTGGAGGTCGGCGAGGATCAACTCGGTGGAGATCGTCTCGATGTCGCCCGCTGCGTCGATGCGCCCGTCCACGTGCACGACGTCGGGGTCGTCGAACACGCGCACGACCTGGCAGATCGCGTCGGACTCCCGGATGTTCGCGAGGAACTTGTTGCCCAGCCCCGCACCCTCGGATGCGCCCTTCACGATGCCCGCGATGTCGACGAACGAGACGACGGCCGGCACGACCTTCGCCGAGGAGAACATGCGGGCGAGCACGTCGAGGCGAGGGTCGGGCAGCGGCACCACACCGACGTTCGGCTCGATCGTGGCGAACGGGTAGTTCGCGGCGAGGACGTCGTTGCGGGTCAAGGCGTTGAACAGCGTCGACTTGCCCACGTTGGGCAGGCCGACGATGCCGAGGGTGAGTGACACGGGAGTCCAGGGTAGTCGCGGGTCAGCGGGCTCCGGGTGCCGCCTGCAGGTACGTGAGCACGGCCCGCACGCGGCGGTTGTCGTCGTCGGAGGGCGGCAGGTCGAGCTTCGCGAAGATGCTGCTGATGTGCTTGCCCACCGCCTTCTCCGTGACGAACAGCGCGGCGGCGATCGCGACGTTCGAGCGGCCCTCGGCGACGAGCTCCAGCACCTCGCGCTCACGCGCCGTCAACCGGGTGAGCGGTGCGGAGCGGCGGCCGAGCAGCTGGCCGATCACCTCGGCGTCCATCGCGGTGCCACCTGCCGCCACCCGGCGCACCGCCTCGACGAACTCCTCGACGTTCCCGACGCGGTCCTTCAGCAGGTACCCGACCCCGCCGGCCTGGTCGGCGAGCAGCTCGCGGGCGTACAGCTGTTCGACGTACTGCGAGAGCACGAGTACCGGCAGTCCCGGGACGTCCCGGCGCGCCGCGATCGCCGCCACCAGGCCCTCGTCGGTGAAGGTCGGCGGGAGCCGCACGTCGACCACCGCGACGTCCGGACGGTTGCGGACCAGTGCCTCACGCAGCATCGGACCGTTGTCGACGGCCTCCACGACGTCGAAGCCGTTGGCGGTGAGCAGCCGGATCAGACCGTCGCGGAGCAGGACGTGGTCCTCGGCGATGACGGTCCTGAGACCGGCGGGGGCAGGGCGCACGGCAACTCCATCGTGATCTCTGTGGGGCCGCCGGGCGGGCTGCTGACGTGCAGCGTCCCGTCGAAGGCGGCGAGGCGGCGCTCGATGCCGCGCAGGCCGGTGCCGCGCCGGGGGTCGGCTCCGCCGCGGCCGTCGTCGCCGACGAGGACGGTGAGGCGACCGCGTGTGTAGCGGGCGCGCAGCCACGCCCTCGTCGCACCCGAGTGCCGTCCGACGTTGGCCAGGGCCTCGGTCGCGGTGAAGTACAGCGCCGACTCGACCGGGGCCTGCGGCCGCGCGGGCAGGTCGAAGTCGAGCGCGACGGGCACCGGGCACAGCAGGGAGGCGGCCTCGAGCCCGCCGACGAGACCGCGGTCGGCGAGCACCGGCGGATGAATGCCGCGGACGAGGTCGCGCAGCTCGGCGAGCGCCTTGCCTGCGTCGGCACGCGCCTCTTCCAGCAAGGCGGCGGCCCGGTCGGGGTCGGAGCGGACGGCCTGTGCGGCGAGCCCCAGCGCCATGCCCACGGCGGCGAGCCGCGCCTGCGCCCCGTCGTGGAGATCACGCTCGATCCGGCGCAGCTCCGCGGCCTGCGCGTCCACGGCCGCCGCGCGCGACTCCGTGAGCTGCTCGACCCGCCGGGCCAGCGTCGTGTCGGGAGCCAGGAGGAGGCGGACCAGCAGCGCGAACCCGCGCACGGCCCACGGCACCGTCCACCAGATCACCGCCACGAGCACCAGCACCGGAATCGTCAGCACCGAGAACGGGCCGTTCGCACCGATCGCGAGACTCGAGACCGCGGCGAGCAGCGCGTAGAGCACCCAGAAGACGACGATTCCCGCCACCGCGTGCGCGCCGAGCCAGACGACATCCCGGCCGTTCTGCGGGTCGCGCAGGCATGCCAGCAGGTCGCGCCAACCCCACCCGGGCTCTGAGCTGTAGGAGGCGACGAGCTCGACACGCAGAACGCGTCCGGCCTCCTGGCGGTGCAGGTCGGCGAGCACGCGGGTGGCGCCGAGAGCGCCTGCCACCACCGGCACGCCGAGCCCGAGGACCGGCACCAGGACGAACCCGGTGACCAGCGCGAGGAGCAGCACCAGCGCGATCATGGCCGTGACGATCGAGGCGAACAGCCGTCCGGCGGCGAGCAGCCAGACCCGGATGCTCGTCACGCCGGCCAGTCTGGCCGATCACGGACGGCACGTGCAGTGGGGCTGGACCCACCATCCACCGTCGGGCCAGCCCACCCACCCAGAGGCGGTCCAGCCTCATGGTTCTGTGGCCCCGGCGGCACGAGTGTGATCGCCATGACCGCATGGACCGACCACCGCACCTTCCTGCGCCGCGCGTTGCGCAGGCCCGCCCTGATCGGGGCGCCCGCGCCGACCGGCCCCACACTCGCGGCGGCGATCGCAGCAGTGCTGCCGGCGACGGGTGCGCCGACCGTGGTGGAGCTGGGCACGGGCACCGGGGCGCTCGTCCCCGCGATCAGCGCCCGGCTGGCCCCCGGCGCCCGTTACCTCGCCGTCGAACTGGACGCCGAGCTGGTCGCGCACCTGCGACACCGGATGCCGTGGCTGCACGTGCTGCAGGGCGACGCCGCGGACCTCCCGGCGCTACTCGCGAACGCCGGTGTCGGGCCCGTGGACGCGGTCGTCTCGTCGCTGCCGTGGACGCTGGTGCCCCCGCAGCAGCAGTGCGAGATGCTCGCCGGGATCGCGGCCACCCTCGCCCCCGGGGGCGTCTTCACCACCATCACGACCCTGACCGCGCTGCCGGCGCGGGTACGCGAGCTGCGCCGCAACCTGGAGGCCACATTCGGCGAGGTCGTCGCGACCGAGCCGGTGTGGCGCAACGTGCCACCGTCGAGGCTCTTCGTCTGCCGCGGCCCCCGGGCGTGCTGACGGCTCTGCTCGACACGATCGCGAACTGGCCGGCAGCGGCGGTCCTCGTCGTCGCGGCGATGGTGCTGGTGGTCGAGAGCGGCACCCTTGTCGGCGTCGCCCTGCCGGGCACCACGCTGCTGGTCGCGCTGGGGCTGTGGTCGCACATCCGCCCCGACGCATTGGTGCCCGCGATCGCGATGTCGGCCGCCGCCACGGTCGCCGGCGCCCATATCGGCTGGTGGCGGGGCCGATCCGGCCGCGGGGTACCGGCGCTGGACGGGGACGGAAGGCATCGACGGGTGATCCGGACCGGCACGGCCCGGGCGCACCGATGGCTCGCGGGCCGCGGACCGGTGGCGACGGCCGCGCTGCTCGCCTGCGGGCACTGGGCTGCTGCGGCCCGGCCGCTCATGCCGCGGGTCGCCGGCGGGGCGGGAGTGCCGTACCTGATCGCCGGACCACCGCTGATGCTCACGGGCACCGCGTGGGCCGCGACCCTCGTCCTGCTGGGAAACCAGGTCGGGCCGCACGTGCTGACCCAGGTCGGGGCGGTGCCGCTGGTGGTCGTGGCGCTGCTGATCGGGGCCTTGATGCTGCACTCACGATGCCGCCACAAGACCATCGCGGCCGGGTCGGCCGTTCGGTAGAGTGCCGCTCACCCGGATGAGCTAGACCAGATACGGACCGTGTTCGGCCCTCCGGAGCCGGCCGACCCGCGGAGGCAGCCCGTGCGTTCCACCATCAGGATCCTGCTCGCCGCCGCCGTCGGCGCCGCGGTGGTCGCGAGCGGGGGTGCGGTGTTCACCCTGGCCACGCCATCCCCCACGCCCGCGGCCGCCACACAGGCGGTCGCCGCCCCGAGGGCTCCCGCCGCCGCACCAGCCCGGGTCGCCGAGGCGCCGGCCCCAGCGGTGGCCGCGCCCGCGCCGCCACCGGTCACAGCACCTGTGGTCGAAGCCGTTGAGCAGCAGGCTTCGGCCGCCACCGAGCGCGCGAACAGAAGCGTGAAGCGGCAGGAGCAGGACGTGGTGCTGCGCAAGCCTGCCGTCCGGTCCGAGGCAGATGCACCATCGCGCCGGGCCGAGCCTGCGCCCCAGAGGTCCACCGCGAAGGCCTCCGCCCCTGCCAAGCCCAGGGCTGCTGAATCCGAGTCGCCCGAGCGCAAGAAGCCGGAGCGGAGCACGGCTGCCCGGAAGCCCTCCCTCGACTCGGAGCGCCGCGTCGAGGAGCGTCTGCGCAGGATCGTCGTCATCCCGCGGACCGACGACGAGCGCCGTCGCACCGTCGGCAGGCTGATCGACGGGATCAGCCGTCCCGTGCTGGGCACCTGCGAGCGACTGCCGGTCGTCGGCGCACTGGCGTGTGGGGGAGGCGGCCTCCTTACCGGCGTCACCCGTTCGGGTGGTCTTGGCTAACGTCCGTCGCTCTGCGTCGATGGTCCAGATGGATCTCGTCGGCGTGGAATGGGGGAAATCGTGGCTTTCTCGTCCCGGGGGATGCTCGCGAGCTCGGTGATCGGGGTTCTGGCCGCCGGCAGCACCGCAGTCCTCACGCTGGCGCCCCCCAGTGCCCACGCGGCGGTGAAGGTGCCCGACTTCGACACCCACGCCGCGACCCCCACCCCCGTTGGCGCCACCGGTGCGCCGGCCATCGTGCCCCCCGTGACGGGAGCGCAGATCGCAGGTCTCGTCCTGACCCCGGCCCGCGATCGGGTCAACGCGATCATCGCGGAACGCGCACAGGTTGCGGCAGCCGAAGCAGCGAAGGCGCAGGCCGCCAAGGCGGCCGCGGCCCGGGCGCAGGACGAGCACCAGGCCGACTCCAGGTCAGACCGTGGTGACGAGACCTTCCGCCGGTGGACGGCCCAGTTCCGGCAGGCGTGCGACGACGGGCGCATGCGCGGCGAGATCTGCAACAGGTGACGCCTCAGCCGTCGAGCCGGTAGCCCATCCCGCGTACCGTCACGATCCGCTCGGCACCGAGCTTCCGCCGCAGGTAGCGGACGTAGACGTCCACCACGTTCGAGCCCGGGTCGAAGTCGTAGCCCCACACGTGGCTGAGCAACTGCTCACGCGAGAGCACCTGCCCGGGGTGCCGCAGGAACGTCTCCGTCATCGCGAACTCGCGGGCCGACAGATCGACCGTGCGCCCACCCACCCGCGCCCGGCGGGTGCGCAGGTCGAGCTGGAGCCCGCCGTGCGCGAGCACCGTGGGCTCCGCGGTCCGGTCGGTCGCGAGCCGCAGCCGCACCCGGGCCAGCAGTTCCTCGAAGCGGAACGGTTTGGGCATGTAGTCGTCGGCGCCTCCCTCCAGCCCGGCGACCGTGTCCTGCACGCTGTCACGCGCGGTCAGCACGATCACCGGCATCGGGCAACGCTCCGCCCGGAGCTTGCGCAGCACCGCGAACCCGTCCATTCCCGGTAGGCCGATGTCGAGCACCATCAGGTCGAACCCGCCGGTCATCGCGTAGTCGTAGGCCGATGGGCCGTCGCCGACGACCGTCACGGCGAAGCCGTTGGCCGACAGTCCCTTCTCGACGAACGCCGCGATGCGTGGTTCGTCCTCGGCGATCAGGATGCGGCTCACGAGCCCTCCTCGCTGACGCTCGTCGGCCGCGTTCGCGGGGCTGCTGCGCCGGATGGTGAGCTCGCAAGCTCGCTCACGAGCCCACCTCGCTGACGCTCGTCGGCCGCGTTCGCAGGGCTGCTGCGCCCGATGGTGAGCTCGCAAGCTCGCTCACGACGCCACCGGGTGCGGGACCGGTGGCACCACGACGGTGAACGTGGCGCCCGTTCCGGGCACGCTGTCCAGCAGCACCTGGCCGCCGTGCGCCACGGCGATGGCCCGGACGATCGACAGTCCCAGACCGGCCCCGTCGGACCGGGGGCCCGCCGCCGCGCCGCGGGCGAACCGCTCGAAGATCCGGGCCCGGTCGGAGGCGGTGACGCCCGGGCCGGTGTCCGAGACCCAGAAGCGCAGCAGGCCACCCGCGAGCTGCGAGCCGATCGCGATCCGGTCGCCGGGACGGGTGTAGCGACACGCGTTGTCGGCGAGAGCGACGATCGCCTGCGTGATCCGTTGCGGGTCGAGCACGGCGTCGACCCGGGCGACGGTCTCCAGCACGAACTCCCGGTCCCCCAGCCGCGCGACCTTCTCGAACGCGTCCTCGGTGAGCTCCCCGACGGCCACCTGTTCGAGCTGCAGGAACGCCGGCTGCTCCGAGCGCGCGAGCAGCAGCAGGTCCGACACCATCCGGTTCATCCGGCCCAGCTCGTCGTCGACCAGCGCGATCGTCGAGGCGACGTCGGACAGGTCGGCGGGATCCAGCACCTCGAGGTGCCCGCGAACGATCGTGATCGGCGTGCGCAGCTCGTGCCCGGCGTCGTCGACGAACCGGCGCTGCGCCGCAACCCCCATCTCGACGCGGTCGAGCATGGCGTTGACCGTGCGCACCAGGTCGCCGAGCTCGTCACGCTCGCCGGGGTCGGGGATGCGTCCGGACAGGTCGGTGTCGGTGATCGTGCGGGCGGTCGCGGCGACGTCACGCAGCGGGCGCAGGATGCGCCCGGCGACCAGCCAGGCTCCCGCGGCCGCACCGAGGAGCGTGATGCCCCCGACCAGCAGCATGAGCCGGGCGGCGCTGTCGGCGCCGGCACGTTCGGCGTCGGCGAGGTAAGCGGCCACGATCACCCCGCGCGACGGGTCGCCCTCGAGCGAGACCGGGATCGCCAGGTAGCGCACCTCCCCTGCTTCCGGGCTCTCGTAGCGCCCGTCCCGCGGCACCGGCACGGCGGCCACCAGGCTCGCGAACTCCGGGTCCCGCGCAAGCACCTCGGGTGTGCCCGGTTCCTGACGGCTCTGCGACCGGTACGCACCGTCGACGTAACCGAGGAACTTCTCGTTGGGCCGCGCGATGTTGTACGCGATCGCCTCCCCGATCACGTCGCCGACCGTCGCGAACGGCAAGCCGGTGCGCGGATTGATCCCGGTGGCCGTCAGCTCGGCGAACTCGTCCACTTCGGACCGCAGCGCGTCCTCCATCCGCTCGTCGGTCGCCTGGATCAGCAGCCGCCACGTCACGAACGTGACCACGGCGAGGGCGCCGAGCACGAGCAGCAGGACCCAGCCGATGATCCGGGTGCGCGCGGTCCACAGCACAGTGCGCAACCGTGGGAGAACGGCCCGGCGCACCACGGCGGTCCCTCTGTCGGCCCGCGGGTCGGAGCGGTCGAGCGTCGCGGGCATCGGCGTCCTCGTCGTGGCCTCCGGGGCGCCGGCCCGATCGGTGGGGCGCCGGTGCGGTCCATCGTCGCCGAGATCGGGTCGGGGGCCCAGTTCGGCGGGACGGTCAGTCGTCGTCATCGCGCCCGTCATCGCGACCGTCGTCACCGGGGCCGTCATCGCCGGGTCCGTCGTCGCCGCCGTCGTCACCGGGCCCGTCGTCGTCCCCGTCGCGCACGGGGGGCGGCGGGGCGACGTAACCCTGAGGGTCCGTAGGTGGCTGCTCGGGTGGGCGCACGCCCGGATCGGGAGCAGCGGGGGCCTGCACCGTGATCGGGTCCAAGGACTCGCCGTCACCTGTCCGCGCCGAACCCAGCGCTGCCATGCCCACCACGACACCGACGACGAGCAGCACGGTGGTCACGATCGTGAGGGGGAGGCGCACAACGACCATGCTGGGCAGCGCAGGTGACCACGACGTGAGACGGAGATGAGAGGACTCTCATCTGCTGTTCGCGTCCGATTCCCGCCAGTGTGAGGACGTTTACGGTGGCAGAGTCGTCGCCGTGTTACTCGATGAGGAACGTTGCTACCGCGCCGTCGCTGCTCGCGACGCCCGCTTCGACGGGCAGTTCATCACCGCGGTACGCACGACCCGGATCTACTGCCGGCCGTCGTGCCCGGCGATGACTCCGAAGCGGGCCAACGTCGAGTTCCTGCCCACCGCGGGCGCCGCGCAGCAACGCGGGTACCGCGCCTGCCGCCGCTGCCAGCCCGACGCAGTGCCCGGCTCGCCGGACTGGAACATCCGTGCCGACCTCGCCGCGAGAGCCATGCGGCTGATCGCCGACGGCGTGGTCGAGCGCGAGGGGGTCGTGGGCCTCGCCACCCGACTCGGCTACTCCGAGCGTCATCTCAACCGGGTGCTCACGGCCGAACTGGGAGCCGGGCCCCTCGCGCTCGCCAGGGCGCACCGGGCGCACACCGCCCGGCTGCTGGTCGAGACCACGCCGCTCGCGATGGCCGACATCGCCTTCGCGGCAGGCTTCGCCAGCGTCCGGCAGTTCAACGACACCGTGCGCGAGGTCTACGGGGTTCCGCCGACCACGCTGCGCACGGAAGCCGGCCGCCGCCGGGGAGCGATGCCGACCGCGGCCGGGACGCTCGTGCTGCGGCTGCCGTACCGCCCGCCGTTCGACGGCAACGGCCTGCTCTCGTTCTTCTCCGCACGTGCGCTGGCCGGCGTCGAGTCCGTCGTGGACGGGACGTACCGGCGGACGCTGCGGCTGCCGCACGCGGCCGCGACCGTGGCGCTCGACCTGCGACCCACCGCGCCCGGCAACGGCAGTCGACGTGCCGCCGGCGCCGAGCACGTCGTCGCGACCGTGCGCCTGGGCGACCCGCGCGACCTCGGCCCCGCGGTTGCCCGGCTCCGGCGCCTGCTCGATCTCGACGCCGACCCGCTCGCCGTCGACGCGCTGCTCGGGGCCGACCCCGCGCTCGCGCCGTCCGTGGCCACCACGCCGGGGATCAGGCTCCCGGGCAGCGTCGACAGCGTGGAGACGGCCCTGCGCGCGGTGCTCGGGCAGCAGGTGTCGGTGGCCGCGGCGCGCACGGCTGCGTCCCGGTTGGCCGCGGCGCTGGGCGAGCGGCTGCCCACCCAGCTCATCGGCGCCGCCGACGATCCATCCGCGGGCACGGCGGACCTGCTCTTCCCGACGGCCGCCACGATCGCCGAACGTGGCGCCGAGGTGCTGACCGGGCCGGCCACGCGCATCGCGACCGTGCTCGGGCTGGCCGAGGCGATGGCGGACGGGTCACTCGTGCTCGACGCCGGGCGCGACCCGGCCGAGATGCGGGCGGCGCTCACCGCCCTGCCCGGCATCGGGCCGTGGACCGCGGGCTACCTCGCGATCCGCGTGCTCGGCGATCCCGACGAACTTCTCGCCACCGACCTCGCGGTGCGCCGCGGGGCCGGTGTGCTCGGTCTGCCGTCCGAGGCCGGCCCGCTCGTGGCCCACGGCGAGAACTGGAAGCCGTGGCGGTCCTATGCCGCGATGCACCTGACGCGCGCCTCGGCCCTCACCCCCTAGCCACCACACCGAGAATCCGGAGGACTTCATGAACGCCACCTGGTCCACCTTGGACACGCCCATCGGACCGTTCACGGCCATCGTCGACGAGGACGGGGCCGTCATCGCCTCC
Organism: Pseudonocardia yunnanensis; assembly: GCF_039534065.1. Taxonomy (NCBI): domain Bacteria; kingdom Bacillati; phylum Actinomycetota; class Actinomycetes; order Pseudonocardiales; family Pseudonocardiaceae; genus Pseudonocardia; species Pseudonocardia yunnanensis. Next base: position 268,871 of record NZ_BAAAUS010000008.1, read on the forward strand.
GGCTGGACGGCGTCGCTGGATGAGCTCGTCCCGCAGATCCACCCGACCCTGCGGCCCACCGAGCTGGCAGAAGGCGATCTCGGTGCCGTCGGCGACGTCATCGTCCGCTACCACGACGGCGATGTGTCCGCTGTGGACGACGTGCCGGTGAAGCAGCGGTCGGGCGAGTTCCTCGAGCACGCCTGGGACGTGCTGCGCACGATCCCGGCAGGCGCCCCCGTCACGTACACGGAGTACGCGGCGAAGTCCGGCCGCCCCGCCGCGGTCCGCGCCGCCGCCTCGGCGTGCGCCCGCAACGCCGCCGCCCTGTTCGTGCCGTGCCACCGGGTGCTCCGCCTCGACGGCACGATGGGCGGCTTCCGTTGGGGCATCGACGCCAAGCGCTGGCTTCTGCAGCACGAGAGCCCCCGCGGCTGAGCACGGCACAAGCAGTGGCCGAGTTCAACCGACGATGGAGCACACCCGCGGAGGAGGCTTCCCCGTGTACGCGGGCCGTTGAGCGATCGACCGCCGCGTCCTTTCGGGGGTGCTCCATACCGGGTGGGCGATGGCGGGCGGGAGGTCAGTCCGCGGGTTGGTTGTTCGGCCACACCTGCTTGCCGCCGATGTAGGTGCCGAGCACCTGGATCGCGGCGATCTCGCCGCCGGCGACCTCGAGTGGGTCGTCGTCGAGCACGACCATGTCGGCCAGTTGACCTGGTGCGAGTTCCCCGACGCGGCCGTGCTCGCCGGTGGCCAACGCCGAGCCGGTGGTGTAGGCGGCGAGCGCGGCGTCGTTGGAGATCCGTTGCGAGACACCGACCTCGACTCCGTCGAGACCGGTGCGGGTGACCATGCTCTGCATTCCCAGGAGCGGCTCGAAGGGGCAGGTGGGGTAGTCCGACGAGCCGGCGACCGAGACGCCGTGGTCGAGCAGCGAACGGTACGCGATCATCCGGTGGACGCGGTCGCCGTACCAGTCGATGAACCGGCCACCGTGAAATGCGACGTAGCCGGACACGGGCACGGCGATCATCCGTGCCGCCGACAGCCGCTCGAGGATCTCCTCGTCCACGAAGGCGCAGTGCTCGACGCGGTGGCGCAGGTCAGGCCGGGGGTGCTCCCGCTGCGCTGCCTCCACGTGGTCGAGCAGCAGCCGGATCGCGCGGTCGCCGTTGGCGTGCACGCACAACGGGTCGCCCGCGCTGTGCACCGTGTGCACGATCTCGGCAAGCTCGGCATCGGTCAGGCTCTGCAGGCCGTGCTCACCGGTCTCGGCGTGCGGTTCGTCGAGAAGGCAGGTACGGCCCGCGACCGCACCGTCCAGGAACGCCTTGACGCCGACGAAGCGGAGCCGGTCATCGCCCAAGCCGGAGTGCACTCCGCTGAACCGTAGCCCGGAGTAGCGGTCGAACGGGACGAGGAAGCTGACACGCATGCTCAGCGCGTCCCGGGCGCGCGCAGCCGTGAGCAGCTCGATGGCTTCCGGCGAAGCGTACGCATCGCAGACCGCTGTGATTCCGGCGGCGTGAAACCGCTGTTGCAGCTCGCACAGCGAACGCAGTTGGTCCTCGAGCGCGTGAGGCGGGATGATCGCAGCCCGCTCGTTGTCGCCCGTCAGGAAGGCGGAGAACGCCCGCTCGTAGACCGTCCCGTCGAGGCGACCGTCGGCGTCACGTCCGAACTCCCCGCCGTGCGGTGGTTGCGAATCCTCGCTGAAACCGGCTGCTTCCAACGCCGCCGAGTTCGCCACTCCCCAGTGGTAGGCGATGTGCCCCACCAGCGTCGGTACACCACCGGTGACTGCGTCGAGTTCCTGACGAGTGAGTCTTCCGCCCCCGATGCGCGCGTCGTTGTAGCGGCACGCCCGGACCCAGCCGCCCAGCGGGGTCGACCGGGCTGTCTCGCGCAACGCGGACAGCAGCTCGTCCTTCGACTGCAGGGTCTCGACGTCGATCTCCAGGGCAGACATCGCAGCCAAGCACGGGTGCATGTGTGCGTCCCGAAAGCCCGGCGCGATCACGGCGTCGCCGTGGTCGGTCTCCCCGGCGCCCGGGAACCGGGCCCGCAGTTCGTCGGGCTCGCCGGTCGCGGCGACGAGCCCACCGATCACCGCTACGGCCCGGCGCGGCCCAGCCGGAGTGATCACGCGGCGCGCGAGGTGGATGCGGGGATGCACCGATTCGGCGGATGCAGCACTCATCGAACGGACCGGCCGATCAGGACAGCATTCACCTTCCTGGCGACCTGCTTGTCGCGCCGGTGCGGGTATTCGCCCGTGATGGGGGACTCATGGGCGCCCAGCGGCAAGTTACGTATCATGCGGACGGCATTCCTTCCACGATATGGCCCGCAAATTTGATGGTCATGAACCCTGACGGGCTTCACTTTGCGAACGACGACGTGTGGAGCCTCACTCGCTTCCCCGAAATTCTCTGTCACCCTATCCAGAAATGCCCTCCCAACAACGCGAACAGCGAGTGACACCCGAGTGACAGGCCTCGCCATTTGTCACCCGCCGAAGGGAGGAACGAGCCTCGCAAGGCACATCCGGGGATTTAGTCAGCCAGTATCCAAGCGGCGATCTCCCGACTCACCGCCGAGGCCGCCCAACAACCGCGCGATCGCCCGCACCCCCAGCCCGCACATCCGCCCCACAGCGATGACTTCCCGCTCCGGCAACGACGAATACCGTCCCCAGCCCGGCCGGCTCATCCAACTCCGCGACCCGCCGCAGCAGATCGCTCAACTCCACCCGCTGAGGGCGCGAGGTTCGTTCGAGACCACCCAACCCGCCACACGCACCCGCGCACGACGAGCGGCCCGTCAGTCCGCCGTACCCGGAACCGCCCGATCGGGTGACCTCCGACCTCGACCATCTGTTCGACCGTTCACCGATTCGTGTCGCCCGCTGGACCCAGGGGTTCGGCGAGTCTGCCCGGTTTCCGTCGGAGGGCCGGTGCACGCTGATCGCCGTGGACACCGCCGCCGTCTCCGTGCTGCTCATCGGCCTGATCGTCGGCGCCGTGCTCGGCGCGGGCGTCGTCTGGTTCCTCGTCACGTCCCGGTCCCGCGTGGCGGCGGCGGAGGCCGGGCGGGCGGCGGCCGATGCCTCCGCGATGGCGCGGGCGGACGCGGCCGGGCTGCGTGCCGAACGCGCCGGGCTGCTGGAGCGGCTCGAGGACCTCATGGAGCAGCACGAACGCGCCACCGAGCGGTTACGCCGTGCGGAGTCGGAGGCGGCTGCGGCCCTGGCGGCGCTGCAGAGCGAGCGCGAGGCCGGGGCGCAGCGCGAGCACCTGCTCACCCGGCGCGACGCCGAGCTCCGGCAGGCCTTCCAGGCGCTCTCGGCCGACGCACTTGCCCGCAACAACGAGCAGTTCGTGGCCCTCGCCGAGGGGCGGATCAAGGAGGCCACCGCGGCGCTGCACGCCAAGGCCGAGGGCGACGCCACGAACCGCGCCCAGGCCATCGCACAGTTGCTCGACCCGGTGGCGTCCACGTTGCAGCGCGTCGAGGGCCAGCTACGCACGGTCGAGAAGGAGCGCGAGTCGGCCTACGCGGGGCTCCGGGAGCAGGTCAGCGCCATGCGCCTCAGCTCGGAGCAGCTGCAGCACGAGACGAAGGCGCTGGTCAACGCATTGCGCGCGCCCCAGGTGCGCGGCCGGTGGGGTGAGCTGCAGCTGGAGCGGATCGTGCAGCTGGCCGGGATGGTCGAGCACTGCGATTTCTCCACTCAGGTCACCGGCCAGGGCGAGGACGGCGGGGTACGGCCCGACATGGTCGTGCACCTGGCCGGCGGCAAGCAGATCGTGGTCGACGCGAAGGTGCCGTTCGCCGCCTACCTCGAGGCCGTCGAGAGCCGCGACCCCGACGTGCACCGCGAGCGCCTCGCCGCCCATGCCCGGCAGCTGCGCCAGCACGTCGACGCGCTCTCGGCCAAGAACTACTGGGCGGCGTTCGAGCCGTCGCCGGAGTTCGTCGTGCTGTTCGTGCCGGGCGATCCGTTCCTCGAGGCCGCGCTGCAGTCCGATCCTGCGCTGCTGGAGCACGCTTTCTCGCACAACGTCGTGGTCGCCACGCCCACCACCCTCATCGCCCTGCTGCGCACCGTCGCCTACAGCTGGCGGCAGGAGGCGCTGGCGCGCAACGCGGCCCAGGTCCACCAGCTCGGCAAGGAGCTCCACAGCCGCCTCGCCACCATGGGCACCCACGTGGCCAAGCTCGGCCGCAGCCTCGACTCGGCCGTCGCCAGCTACAACCAGACAGTGTCCTCGCTCGAGGCGCGCGTGCTGGTCACGGCCCGCAAGTTCACCGACCTCGAGGTCGCCGACGACGAGATCGGGGCTCCGGCCCAGGTCGAGCGGGCTCCGCGCACCGTTGCCGCACCCGAGTTGGTGGCCTCGGCCGACGATTCGCTGGTCGCCCTGCACGAGCTGGCCCGCGGGGAACGACCCGCAGGCGAAGGCCGTCCGGAGGGCAGAGCTACCGTGACGAGGTGACCAATCGCGGTGAACGCGGCGCGGGCGGCAGGTGGCCGATGAGTGACCGGTCGGTGGTCCCGACTGTCCTCGGGATCCCACCCGTCGCGGCGGTCGGCGTCGGCGCTGCGCTCACCGCGGTCGGCGTGATCGGCGACCTCGTGCGCATCGGAAGCCTCGGCATGGTCTTCGCCATCTGCTACATCGCCGGGTGTGTCCTCGCGGTCGCGTGGGTGCGTCGCGACGGGCTGTTCGGGCCGATGGTCCAGCCGCCGCTCCTGGTGGCCGTGGCCGTGCCGGTGGTCGTGCTGCTCGCGGGCTCGCCCAAGCCGGGCGCCGGGGTGGCCGAGCGGCTGCTCGTCGTGGGCGCACCGCTGGTCAACGCGTTCCCGACCATGGCATCGACCACCGGCATCGTGCTGGTCATCGGCCTGGTCCGGCTCATCGTGCAGCGCCCGCTCGACGCCCCCACCCCGGCCGCCACCGCGCCCGACGAACCGCCCGTCAGCCCGCGGCGGAGCTCTGCTGCGGGCCGCGGGCGGGCCGCAGCTCGCGGGGCAGCGAGAACGTCAGGGTCTCCTCGGCGGTCGTGACCTCGTCCACGGAGGTCCAGCCACGCTCGGCGAGGTGGTCGAGCACGCCCCGCACCAGCACCTCGGGCACGGAGGCGCCGCTGGTGAGCCCGATCGTCCCCACGCCCTCGAGCCAGCTCTCGTCGATCTCCCGGGCGTAGTCGATGAGGTAGGCGGCGCCTGCGCCTGCTTGCAGCGCCACCTCTACCAGCCGCACCGAGTTGGACGAGTTGCGCGACCCCACCACCAGCATGAGGTCGCACTGGGCGGCCATCGCCTTCACGGCGACCTGGCGGTTCTGCGTGGCGTAGCAGATGTCGTCGCTCGGCGGGTTCTGCAGCGACGGGAAACGCTCGCGCAGCGCGCGGACCGTGTCCATCGTCTCGTCGACCGACAGCGTGGTCTGCGACAGCCACACCACCCGCTCCGGATCGCGCACGGTGACGCTCGCTACGTCGGCCGCCGTCTCGACGAGCTGGATGTTCGTCGGCGCCTCGCCCGAGGTGCCCTCCACCTCCTCGTGGCCGTGGTGGCCGACGAGCAGGATGTCGAAGTCCTCGCGGGCGAAGCGCTTGGCCTCCTGGTGGACCTTGGTGACCAGCGGGCAGGTGGCGTCGATCGTGCGCAGCTGCCGCTCGCGTGCCTGGTCGCGGACCGCGGGGGACACACCGTGGGCCGAGAACACCACGAGCGCGCCTTCGGGCACCTCGTCGGCGTCATCCACGAAGATCGCTCCGCGCTCGGTGAGCGTCTCGACGACGTGCACGTTGTGGACGATCTGCTTCCGGACGTAGACCGGCGGGCCGTACTGCTCGAGCGCCTGCTCCACGGCCTCGACGGCCCGGTCGACGCCTGCGCAGTATCCGCGCGGCTTGGCCAGCAGGACGCGCTTGTTCGCTCCGGACATGGGCCCCAGCGTACGGGCCCCTCTTGTTCTCGCAGACGTCACGCATCCACCCGAAACCCCCAGGCTGCTCCCTGCGGCCCGGCAGAGGAGACTGGGGGTCATGAGCCCGCTGCCGCTGCCGGTGCGGCTTGCCGCCGGCCTTGTCGCCACAGCTGTCGAACAGGCCCGTGACCTGCCCCGCCTCGTCGTCGAGTTTCCCGTCACCGCCGTGAGCCAGGCCCTGCAGGCGTCGATGCGCGTGCAGCAGAAGGTCACCGAGCTGGCCATCAAGGGCGATCGCGCACTGGGAACGCTACGTCCCGTCGAGGAGCGGCCTGCCTGGGCCGTCTTCGACGACGAGGAGCCGATGGAGCGCAACGGCGCAAGCACCGTGAGCACGCTGCACCAGCGGTCCGCGCGCGACGCCGTCGTCACGCTCGCAGCCGAGACTGCCCAGCCCGAGGCACCCGTGCAGACGGCCGCCGAGGTCGCAGCAGAGACCGCCGCAGACACGGCGACACCCGCGGCGCCGGAGCGGCACGCGCCTGCGGCCGACACCGCGACCGGCCCGAACGTCCTGCCCGGCTACCGGGACCTGACGATCCCGCAGCTGCGCGGCCGGTTGCGCCACCTCACCGTGGACGACCTGCAGGCGCTCCTGGACTGGGAGACGGCCCACGACAACCGGCCGCCGTTCGTCACGATGCTCTCCAACCGGATCACCACGGTCAACGAGGGGTGACCCACCCGAACTCGGCCGACCAGCCGTGGCCGGTCCGCACGGTCGCCAGGAAGATCGCCGAGTGGGTCGACCGGCTCGGGGCCGTGTGGGTGGAGGGCCAGCTCGCCCAGGTCACCGCGCGCGCCGGCACCGGCACCGCCTTCCTGGTGCTCCGTGATCCCGCCGCTGACGTGTCGCTCCAGCTCACGGCGCCGATCGGGCTCGTCCGGGACGGTGGGCCTGCGGTGGCCGAGGGCAACCGGGTCGTCGTCCACGGGAAGCCGTCGTTCTTCCTGGGCCGCGGCACGCTGAACCTGCGAGTCGACCAGATCCGCGCCGTCGGCATCGGAGAGCTGCTCGCCCGGATCGAGCGGTTGCGCAAACTGCTGGCCGCCGAGGGCCTGTTCGACCAGGCACGTAAGCGACGGCCCCCGTTCCTGCCCGGCTGCATCGGCCTCGTCACGGGCCGGGCGTCGGCGGCGGAACACGACGTCGTGTCGAACGCGACGGCGCGCTGGCCGTCGGTTCGCTTCCGGATCGAGCACACGGCCACGCAGGGCGCGCTGGCGGTCCCGCAGATCGTCGACGCGCTCGGCGCACTGGACCGCGACCCCCAGGTCGACGTGATCGTGCTGGCCAGGGGCGGCGGCAGCGTGGAGGATCTGCTCCCGTTCTCCGACGAGACGCTGTGCCGCGCGGTGGCGGCCTGTCGCACGCCCGTCGTGTCGGCGATCGGGCACGAGCCGGACACTCCCCTCGTCGACCACGTCGCGGACGTCCGCTGCTCCACGCCCACCGAGGCCGGCCGGCGGCTCGTACCGGACCTGGCGGAGGAGACGTCCCGCATCGCCGGGCTGCGCGACCGGGCGCGGCGCGCACTGGCGGGATGGGTGGACCGCGAGGAACGGCTGCTCACAGCCCTGCGCGGGCGCCCCGTGCTGGCCGACCCACTGCAGGCCATCGACGCACGTGCCGCTGAGGTGGAGCGGCTGCGCGAGGCGGCCCGGTCCTGCCTGCTGCGCGGCCTGGACCGCAGGAGCGCCGACCTGGAGCACGTCCGGGCGCGGTTGACCACACTCGGGCCGGCCGCCACCCTGGCGCGCGGTTACGCGGTGGTGCAGCGGTTGTCGGACGGCGCCGATCCGGGAACGGTGCTGCCCGTGCTGCGGTCGGTCACCGAGGTCGGACCCGGCGACCGGCTGCGGATCCGGGTGGCCGACGGAGCGGTCACCGCCGCCGTCGGGGACGACACGCACGCAGGGGGCGCTGAGAGCGGGGCCGTGGACAGCGGGACGGCGAAGCCGCCGGGCGCCCGCCCACGCAGGAGAAGGGCGAGCACGACATGACCGAACAGCCTGGCGTCGACGGGCTGGGCTACGAGCAGGCCCGCGACGAGCTCGCCGAAGTGGTGCGCACCCTGGAGACCGGCGGCCTCGGCCTGGACGAGTCGGTGGCGCTGTGGGAGCGGGGCGAGGCGCTCGCCCGGCGTTGTGAGCAGCAGCTCGCCGGAGCGCGCGAACGCGTCCAGAAGGTGCTGGATCCGCCCGCATCCGACTGACGCGGTAGCCAGGTCAGCGCGGGAGCGGGGTCGCACCGGCAGCCGCGACGGCCAGGGTGCGGAACTCCTCCTCGTTGGCGCTGCCGGTGAGCAGCATGCGTACCGGGCTGCCACCCGGCGTGGCGACCTCCGTGATCCAGACGGGCTCGGCGCGTGCCCCTGCACTGTCCTGCCCGCCGTAGACGACCCATTGCTGTCCGTCGACGTCGACGGGGCCGCGTCCCGGGACGGGCGCCTGCCCGGCCGCCGTGGTGAGCAACGCCGCCTCCGGAGCGTCGCTCTGCAGCAACTGCAGGTAGCGGCCACCTTGCGTGACGTACCCGGAGCGGACGGCCTGGCCACCCCCGGTGATGGGGTCCTGGTCCACCGAGTTCACCCGCCAGCCCGCCGGCACCGACGGGTCCCGGACGGGGAACGGCATGAGCGGCGCGAGCCTGCCCAGCTCAGCAGGAGCGTCGACGACCGGGACGGAGCCGGGGTCGATGGACGGCCCGGTGGGCGCGAACGACCACGACCCGGACAGGGCACCGAACCCGATCACGATGAGCACGAGAACGCCCAGCGCCACGAGCATGTCCCGCATGGTCATCGCCGACCGCGGCGGCTTGGACGGCGGACCCGCGGCGGGGCGGGCGGACGGCCGCGGCGTCGGATCCGGCTGGGAAGTCACGCGTCCCATCCTCCCAGCACGTGCGCATCGTCTCAGCCGCAATGGTTTCGGACTGTTGGACAACCGTTGTTGCGACCGATCTGCCAGGATCTGAAGCAACCCCGAACGGCCCCCGCTGGCACCGCGCGTGCTCGCCACGGGGAGAAGCCACCGGGGAGAAGGAGGCCGTAGATGAGTTCGGCGGAGGACGCCAGCACCCCCCGCGAGCGGCGCCGCGAGGCGCCCGACCGCAACCTGGCCATGGAGCTCGTGCGCGTCACGGAGGCCGGCGCGATGGCCGCCGGACGATGGGTCGGGCGCGGCGACAAGAACGGCGGTGACGGCGCGGCCGTCGACGCCATGCGCCAGCTCATCGGCACCGTGTCGATGCGCGGGGTCGTCGTGATCGGCGAGGGCGAGAAGGACGAGGCGCCCATGCTGTTCAACGGCGAGGAGGTGGGCAACGGCGAAGGCCCGTGGTGCGACGTCGCGGTCGACCCGATCGACGGCACCACCCTGATGGCCAAGGGCATGCCCAACTCGGTGGCCGTGCTCGCTGTGGCCGAGCGTGGAGCGATGTTCGACCCGTCCGCGGTCTTCTACATGGAGAAGCTCGCCGTCGGGCCGGAGGCGGCCGATGTCATCGACATCACGGTGCCGGTGGCGGAGAACATCCGCCGGGTGGCGGCGGCGAAGCAGACCGACATCACGGACGTCACGGTGTGCGTACTCGACCGGCCGCGCCACGAGTCTCTGGTGAAGGAGATCCGCCGCACGGGCGCTCGCATCCACTTCATCTCCGACGGCGACGTGGCCGGAGCGATCTCGGCGGCCCGCCCCAACACGGGTGTCGACCTGCTCTACGGGATCGGCGGCACGCCCGAGGGGATCATCACCGCGGCGGCGATGAAGTGCATGGGCGGCGCGATGCAGGGCAGGCTCTGGCCCAAGGACGACGAGGAGCGGGCCAGGGCCATCGACGCAGGTCACGACCTGGATCGGGTGCTCACCACCGACGACCTCGTCCGCGGCGACAACGTGTTCTTCTGCGCCACCGGCATCACCGACGGCGACCTGTTGCGCGGTGTCCACTACCGGGCGGGTGGGTGCACGACGCAGTCCATCGTCATGCGGTCGAAGTCGGGTACCGTCCGGATGATCGACGGCTACCACCGGTTGACCAAGCTGCGCGAGTACTCCTCAGTGGACTTCGATCTGTCCGATGAGCAGTTGGCCGCAGTGGAGCACTCCGCCCCGCCACTCCCGTAGCCTCATTTCGAAACGCACCATTCCGTAATGGAATCGTCAGGGTGTGGGACCGCCATCACGGTTGATCCGCCCGAAGGCGACACGGAATGCTTCGGATAGCTACAGAAGCGGGGGTTGAGCGACCCGCACGAGGGTCGTCGATTGGGGTTCGTTCATGCGTGCACTGAAGCTCCTCGGTCTCGCCGGGGCCACGGCCGCGGCGGTGTTCCTGGGGAGCGCTGCGGTCGGAGCGGTTCCCGCTGAGGCCTCGATCAACCCGCCCAGCCCGGCGGTACCCGCCCCTGTGCACGCACCGCCGCCCGCCGCTCCGGTAGCGAACACGCCCGACCCGGGCAGCGGCACGGCACCGACGGCGGCCGGCACGCCCTGCTCGTCGAGCGCCAGGGCGTGCATCGACCTGTCCGCCAACCGCGCCTGGCTGATGCAGGACGGCAAGGTCCAGTACGGCCCGGTGCCGATCACCCACGGACGCCAGGGCTTCCTCACCCCGCCCGGCACCTTCCGGGTGTCGTTCAAGGACATGAACCACAAGAGCTCGCTGTTCAACAGCGCCCCGATGCCCTACTCGGTGTTCTTCAACGGCGGCGTCGCCTTCCACCAGGGCAGCCTCCGGCAGCTCTCCCACGGGTGCGTCCACCTCTCCCGCGCAGCCGCCCAGAACTTCTTCAACACGCTGCAGACGGGCGACGTCGTGCAGGTCGTCCCCTAAGGAGCGCGCTGAACAACTCGGCCCTACTGCGCGGCGAAGTTGTTCAGCACCCTCCTGGGCGGCCACCCCGCAGACGGTCGCACCGTGCCGTCGAGCACTCCTCGATGCGCACGGCCGGGCCGACGAGAAGACTGGGCCACATGAGCGACGACGCCGAGGCCGGGTTCCGCATCGAGCACGACACGATGGGCGAGGTGCGGGTGCCCGTCGATGCCCTGTGGCGGGCTCAGACGCAGCGTGCCGTGGAGAACTTCCCGATCTCCGGCCGCGGTCTCGAGCGGGCCCAGATCCGCGCACTGGGGTTGGTCAAGGGTGCTGCTGCGCGCGTCAACGGCCGGATCGGGGTGCTCTCCCCCGAGGTCGCCGATGCGATCGCCGCGGCCGCCGACGAGGTGGCCGCCGGCAAGCACGACGCCCATTTCCCCGTCGACGTGTTCCAGACCGGGTCAGGCACGAGCTCCAACATGAACGCGAACGAGGTGATCGCCTCCGTCGCCGCCCGTGCCGGCGTCGAGGTGCACCCGAACGATCACGTGAACGCGTCGCAGTCGTCGAACGACGTGTTCCCCACCACGATCCATCTCGCCGCCACCGAGGCGGTCGGCGCGGACGTGATCCCCGCGCTGGAACACCTCGCAGCCACCTTGCGCCGGCGCGCCGCAGAGTGGGCCGAGGTCGTCAAGGCCGGGCGCACCCACCTGATGGACGCTGTGCCGATCACCCTGGGCCAGGAGGCGGGCGGCTGGGCGACGCAGGCCGAGTACGGGGCCGCCCGGCTGCACGACACCCTCACCCGGCTGGGGCAGCTCCCGATCGGCGGCACCGCGGTGGGCACCGGCCTCAACGCACCGGACGGGTTCGGCGCGGCCGTCGTCGAGGAACTGCGGTCGGCCACCGGGCTGGAGGTGCTGTCCGAGGCGCCCGACCACATCGAGGCCCAGGGGGCGCGTGACGGTCTGGTGGAGGCGTCCGGAGCGCTCCGCACCGTGGCCGTCTCGTTGTTCAAGATCGCCAACGACATCCGCTGGCTCGGCTCGGGCCCCCGCACCGGGCTTGCCGAACTGCACCTGCCGGATCTGCAGCCGGGCAGCTCGATCATGCCCGGCAAGGTCAACCCGGTGATCTGTGAGGCCACGATGATGGTGGCCGCCCAGGTGATCGGCAACGACGCCACGGTCGCGTTCTCCGGCAGCCAGGGCAACCTCGAGCTGAACGTCATGATGCCGGTCATGGCACGCAACGTGCTGGAGTCCGCGCGGCTGCTCGCCGCCGTGGCCCGCCTGCTGGCCGACAAGGTGGTGGCCGGGGCCGAGGCGGACGTCGAGCGGGCGCGCGAGTTCGCGGAGTCCTCGCCGTCCGTGGTCACGCCGCTCAACCGGTACCTCGGCTACGAGGAGGCGGCGTCGATCGCGAAGCAGTCGCTGAAGGAGCGCAAGACGATCCGCGAGGTCGTGCTCGAACGCGGTCACGTGGACGCAGGCAAGCTCACGGCCGACCAACTCGACGCCGCGCTGGACGTCCTGACGATGGCGCGGGGAAGCAAGACTTCTTGACCGATCGGGCGCGAAATATCACCCGAAGGGTTCGAAGCCTGTAGCCCTCGGTGATGATTCATCCGATGTTCACCCTTCGCGCTACGCCACGTGATTGAGTTCCCTCACGCGCAGCGGAAGGGGGCCTGATGAGCGATCACGGCAGGTTCACGTTCGAGCCGCTGCTCAATCTCGTGAACGGCCGGCCCGTGGGCATGGAGGTGCGGCGCGCCCAGGCGCGCGACCAGGTCCAGGTCGTCGCGCGCCAGTCGGTGTGGGGCACCCGGCAGCTCGCCGAGTTCGACTCCGGCATCGCGATCGCCTCCGTGCTGGCAGGCACCGGCTACGACGCCACGGTGCCGCTGCACGTGGACGTACTGGCGGACACGGTGGTGACGGCCCGCCGCCGCGTCACCCAGCTGCGCTCCTCGCTGCAGAAGCGCGAGCCCAGCGGGTTCACGCCGCCGATCCTGCTGGAGATCAACCCGGCACTGTCGGCGGCACCGCCCGACGCGCTCGCCGAGGGAGTGGCGGAGCTGCGGGCCGACGGTTTCGGCATCGGCTTCGACGCGGTCAGCCGGGGCTTCGGGCTCGACCTCGTCGCCGAACTCGAGCCTGATCTCGTCAAGATCGACCCCGGGCTGGTGGCACGGCTGCCGCACACACCTCGGGCGCGCACCGTCGTACAGGCGCTGGTCGAGGTCTGTCACGCCGTCGGCGTACGCGTGTCCGCCACCGGCGTCAGCACCCCGGACCAACTCGCCGCGGTACGCGACCACGGCGTCCCCTGGGCGCAGGGCCCGCTGCTCGCCGAGCCCCGCAGGCGCCCGTCGACGAGCGGGATCCTGCTGCCGGTGGAGCTGATGCCGCAGGCCCACGCGTCGCGGCAGCCGTCGCAGCACGCCCCCGCCACCGTCGGCCAGCAGCAACCCCAGCAGACCCGCCACACCCTGGCCGACCTCGCGCAGGCCGCGGTGGCCCTGCCCGAGACGGCCACCGCCGAGAAGGTCCGCCAGGCGCTGGCCGACCACCCGCAGGCCGGCAGCGTGGTCCTGCTCGACGCGAACGGGCGCCCCACCGGCTTTCTCGACCGCAACCGCTTCATGCTGGCGATCTCGGGTCCGTTCGGCCGCGCGCTGTACGCGAACAGGCCTGCGATGGCGCTCGCCGAGCAGCCGCGCACCATTCCGACCACCGTGGACGCTCGCGGCGCGCTCCAGTACTGCCTGTCCGGCGACCGCAGCCGCAGCTACGACGACCTGGTGCTGCTCGACGGCAACCGCGTGTGCATCGGCATCGTGCGGGTGACCGACCTGGTGCAGGAAGCAGCCGGGAGCCCGTCGGCCGCCTGAGCCGCGCCTCGTCCCGGCCTTCGTGGCAGTGCGGCCCGGACGGCCGCGACCTTTCCGTGACGCTCTCGCAATGCGCCAGTATCCGCTGATACATGCCCTGGCCGGATGATCTCCACAAACCGGAAACGTCAACAGCGCACGCTGCGGCGTCCCCATCGGGTGATCAGGGAAAAGGAGCTCCCCATGACCGCACGCCGCGTACTGGTGGCCGCGATCGGCGCCGCGCTGGCGCTGAGCGCGGCCGGATGCGTGAGCTCAGGTGGCTCGAGCAGCGCGCCCACAGAGGGCGGCGCCGGCTGGGCCACCGCCACCTCCGCCCAGGCAGGAGGCGGGTTCGACGCTCTCGTCGCCGCCGCCAAGGCCGAAGGCGAGCTCAACGTCATCGCACTTCCGCCGGACTGGGCCAACTACGGCGCCATCATCAAGACCTTCGGCGACAAGTACGGAATCAAGGTCAACTCGGCGAACCCCGAGGGAAGCAGCCAGGACGAGATCAACGCCGTCCAGCAGCTCGGCACCCAGGACCGCGCCCCCGACGTGCTCGACCTCGGGCAGTCCTTCGCCACCGGCAACACTCCCCTCTTCGCGCCGTACCAGGTGCAGACGTGGGACTCCATCCCGTCCGGCAACAAGGACGCCGGTGGCGCCTGGGTCAACGACTACGGCGGCTTCATGTCGATCGGCTGCAACGCCAAGCTGATCCCGACCTGCCCCACCACCTTCGCCGATCTGGCCAAGCCGGAGTACTCGGGCAAGGTGGCGCTCAACGGCGACCCGACGCAGGCGGCTGCCGCGTTCGCCGGCGTCTGGGCGGGAGCGCTCGCCAATGGGGGGTCGCTCGATGACATCGCCCCCGGCGTCGAGTTCTGGGGCAAGCTCGCGAAGAGCGGCAACCTCCTCAAGGTCGACCCGACGCCGGCCACCGTCGAGAGCGGGCAGACGCCGATCGTCCTCGACTGGGACTACCTGAACGTCGCACAGGCCGACAAGGTGAAGGCGTCGTTCGAGTGGAAGGTCGCGGTGCCGTCCGACGGCCTCTTCGCGCAGTACTACACGCAGGCGATCAACAAGAACGCCCCGCACCCGGCCGCGGCGCGCCTCTGGCAGGAGTTCCTCTACTCCGACGAGGGCCAGAACCTCTGGCTGGCGGGTAAGGCCCGCCCGGTGCGTCTCGACGCGATGACCAAGGCCGGCACCGTCGACAAGGATCTCGCCGCGGCGCTTCCCCCGGTGAGCGGCGAGCCGGAGTTCCCGACCCAGGCCCAGACCGACGCGGCTCAGAAGGTTGTCGCCGAGGGCTGGTCCGGTGCAACCGCATAAGGAGCGGTGATGACCGCACTGCTCGAGGCCCCCGCCGCGCCCCCGGAACGGGTGCGCGCCACCCGGTCCTGGACCGCGGCGCTGGGCCTGGTGCCGTTCCTGGGCTACATGCTGGTCTTCCTCGGCGGCCCACTCTTCTTCGTCATCAACGGCGCATTCGCCGACGCGGACGGGCGGCCCACACTGGCCAACCTGGTGGCGTCGGTGAGCGAGCCGCAGTACCGCGCGGCGTTCCTGTCGAGCCTGCTCATCTCGGCCATCACGGCCGTGATCGGCGCGGTGTTCGGCACGTTCCTCGCACAGGCCGTGCTCACCTCCCGCCCCGACAGCCCGTTGCGCCGGATCGTGGCCACCGCGTCCGGTGTGCTCGCCTACTTCGGCGGCGTGCCGCTCGCCTTCGCCTTCATCGCCGCGCTCGGCCAGACGGGGCTCGCCACCGTCTTCCTGCGCGGCATCGGCATCGACCTGTACGCGGGTGGGTTCCGGATCGACTCCCTCACCGGTCTGGGCCTCACCTACGTCTACTTCCAGGTGCCGCTGATGGTCATCCTGATCACCCCGGCCCTGGAGGGACTGCTGCCGCAGTGGCGTGAGGCGGCGGAGAACCTCGGCGCGTCCGCGTGGACGTACTGGCGGCACGTTGCGCTGCCGGTGCTCGCGCCCGCGCTGGGCGGTGCCACGCTGGTGCTGTTCGGCAACGCCTTCGCGGCCTACGCCACGGCGCTCGCGCTCACCAGCGGCTCGATCCCACTGCTGCCCACGGCGATCGCGTCCGCCCTCTCGGGCAACGTGCTCGCCAACCAGCAGAACGTGGGGCTCGCGCTCGGCGTCGACATGGTGGTCGTGATCGCGATCGTGATGGTCGCGTACCTGGTGCTGCAGCGCCGGGCCGCCCGTTGGAGCGCCCGATGAGGGGGCGGCGCTGGCGCGTCGTCGTCCTGACGATCGCGGCGATCTACTTCCTGGTGCCGCTGCTGTCCGCAGCCGAGTTCAGCCTGCGGATCCCCGGCGGTGGCTACGGCGTGGGCAACTACCTGGCGATCGCCGGCGACGACGTGCTGCTCACCGCGCTGTTCACGTCGTTGCAGATCGCGGTGCTCACCGCGGTGGTCGTGCTCGTGCTCGTCGTACCCACAGCGGTGTGGGTACGGCTGCGCTTCCCCTCGGTGGCCGGGTTGCTGGAAAGCGCCACGATCCTGCCGATCGTCGTGCCGCCCGTCGTGATGGCGGCCGGCATCGCGTTCGTCCAGGCCAACCTCGGCGGCCCGGTGTTCCGCACCCTGTTCGCCTCCTCCACCACCGCGCTCACCCCGTTCTACGTGGTGCTCGCACTTCCGTTCGCCTACCGGGCGGTCGACAACGGGCTCGCGGCGATCCCGCTGCGCACGCTCGTGGAGGCGGCTCGCAACCTGGGCGCCGGGCTGTCGTCGGCCCTGGTGCGCGTGGTCCTGCCGGCGATCCGCACGGCCGTGCTCGGAGCCGCGTTCCTGACGCTGGCGCTCGTGCTCGGCGAGATCGTCATCGCCCGCATCCTGCTCTACACCGACACCTTCCCCATCGCTGTCGTCGAGGTGGGGCGCAGCGCCGCGGGCGTCTCGGTGGCGTTGTCGCTGGCCAGCCTGCTGCTCACGTGGTTGCTGCTGCTGGCGGTGTCGTTCGCCGGTGGCGGCCGCACCCGTTCGAGGAGGACCTCCGCATGACCGACGTCATCACCGCACCGCCGGCGACGGAACGCGGCACCGCCGTGGAGTTCCGCTCCCTGCGGCGCAGCTACGGCACCACCCACGCCCTCGACGGGCTCGACCTGGCGTTGAAGCCCGGTGAGCTGCTGGCCCTGCTGGGCCCGTCGGGGTGCGGGAAGACCACCGCGCTGCGGCTGCTGGCCGGCTTCGACACCCCGACGTCCGGCCAGGTGCTGATCGGCGGCAAGGACGTCACCGGCATTCCGGCGTCGAAGCGCGACACCGGCATGGTGTTCCAGGCCTACAGCCTCTTCCCCACCATGACGGCTGCCGAGAACGTCGGCTTCGGGCTGCGCATGCGGCGGGTCGGTGCGGCCGAGCGGGCCAAGCGGGCGGCCGAGCTGCTCGAGGTCGTCGGCCTGGGTGACCGTGGCGGCTCGTACCCGCACGAGATGTCCGGCGGCCAGCAGCAGCGCGTGGCGCTCGCCCGCGCGCTGGCCGTCTCCCCGTCGGTACTGCTGCTCGACGAGCCCCTCTCGGCGCTGGACGCGCGGGTGCGCGTGCAGTTGCGCGACGAGATCCGCCGCGTGCAGCTCGCGGAGGGCATCACCACGCTGTTCGTCACCCACGACCAGGCAGAGGCCCTGGCCGTGGCCGACCGGGTGGCGGTGCTCAACAAGGGTCGGCTCGAGCAGGTGGACACCCCACAGGAGGTCTACACCCGCCCGGCCACCGACTTCGTCTCGGAGTTCGTCGGGGTCACCAACCACGTCCCCGTCGACGAGGGCGCCGGGCTGCGGATCCGGCCCGACGCGCCGACGCGTCAGGTGCGTCCGGAAGGGCTCACCGTCGGAGAACCCGACGGCTTTCCGGGCACCGTGCTGACCAGCACGTTCCTCGGTGCGGTCACCCGGCTCGTGGTCACCAGTGAGGTCGGCGAGCTGATCGTCGACGTCACGAGCCGCCCGGGCCTTCCCGGCGTCGGCGAGCCGACCACGGTGACGCTCGCCCCCTGACCCGCACGGTCGCCGCCACCCGGTCTCCCCCCGGGTGGCGGCGGCCGTCCGAGATCAGGATCCTGTTGTGCAGTTCTTGTTCTTGGTGACCGCGCAGACCTGTCGGATCGGGTTGTAGAACGCGTCGTCGACCGGTGCGTACCCCCACGTACCGCTCGCCCCGAACGCGCAGTCCTGCCCGCAGAAGCCGTTGGCCTTCAGGTAGTCGATGTTCGCCTTGTTCTGGAAGGCGTCGATCAGCTCCGTCTTGAGCTGAGGCGAGAGCGAGTTGCTGATCGCCACCGGCGAGCCCGGGATGACGTCGGAGCGCCAGAGGATGTTCAGCTGCCCGGGCTTGAGCTGACCCGACTGCGGCAGAACCGTGTCGACCATCGAGTCGTCGGCGAACCCGGCGTCACATCGTCCGGAAAGAACTTCGAGCGCGGATGCGTCGTGCCCACCGGCGAAGATCGGTTGCACACCCGTCATCGGGTTGATCCCGTTCCGGAGCAGCTCCGCCGACGGATACAGGAATCCGGACGTCGAATCCGGGTCGACGTAACAGATCTTCTTTCCGGCGTAGTCCTTGATCGACGTGATCGGTGACCCGGCTTTCGTGATCCCGTAGGAGTGGTAGCCGGGCGACTCGCCCTTGTGGTCGATCGAGGCGCCGACAGCCGTGATGTCGGCGCCCTGCTCCTTGGCGAGCACGTACGAGAGCGGGCCGTACTCGGCGATCTGGACCTGCCCGGCGAGCTGCGCCTCGATCACGGCCGCATAGTTCGTGGCCTGGTGAAACTCGATCTTCTTCCCGGTGACCTTGGAGAGCATGTCGAGGACGGGCGCGTAGCGCTGCTGGATCCGCGTCGTCTGTTCTCCGGGCACCGCGGAGAACACGAGCGTGTCCGGGTCGGAACCTCCCGCTCCACTCTGGGCGGTGGTGGAGGCGCTCGCGCCACAACCGGCCAGAAATGCGAGGAGCACAGCGGCCACGGCTGGCAACGCGCGACGGAGGGTGCGATTCATCGCAGTCGGTGACCTCCCTGTTCACAGGGGGTCGATGGCGGCAGAGGAAGGACAATTCGATTCGGGGTCGCCCGGACTTCCGGCATGGGCCGAGCGTCCGAGCCGGTTGTGCTGGCGGGCGGTCCGGCGGATTGCGCGGAGCGGAACGAGGACCGACGCTTCCGAACCCATGCCCGCTCATTTCGGCGTGCTCGCGCCACCTCCCGCTCGTCGGTATCATAGTGGTATCATCCGCATATGGCCATGACACTCCGGCTCACGGACGACGAGTCCGAGGCCCTGCGGATGCAGGCCGAGATCGAGCACCGCTCCATGCAGGACGTCGCCCGCGAAGCCGTGCGTGAGTACATCGCCCGCCACGCGCACCTGTCCCGGGTTCACGGCGCGCTCGACGTACTCACGCCGCGCTACGAGGAGCTGCTCGACCGGCTCGGTAAGGCGTGACGGAATTCCTCACGCTCGAGTCACTGATGCAGATCGCGCGGCATGCTGTCGCGGGCAGACCCGAGGTGCGTGACTACGGGCTGCTGGAGTCCGCGCTGGCGCGCCATCAGGCCACCGTGTTCGGGAAGGACGCGTATCCGAGCCTGCACGGCAAGGCGGCCGCGCTACTGCAGTCGCTGGTGAGCAATCACGGCCTGGTCGACGCGAACAAGCGGTTGGGGTGGCTTGCCACTGCGACCTTCTTGTGGATCAACGGGTATGACGTGGTCGCAACCGACGACGAGATCTTCCGGCTGGTCGTCGGGGTCGCCGCGAGGAACGCGCCGCTGGACGACGTCGACCACATCAGGCAGGAGCTCGTCCGCGCCACCGAGCCGAGGGCGTCCTCGTAACGGGCGCGGAATGTCGGTGTGCGCTGTCAGGATGGGCCACGTGTTGCTCGCCGACGTCGTCGCCGCATCAGCGGAGGTGGGAGCCACGCGCTC
This sequence comes from Pseudonocardia yunnanensis, assembly GCF_039534065.1. NCBI lineage: Bacteria > Bacillati > Actinomycetota > Actinomycetes > Pseudonocardiales > Pseudonocardiaceae > Pseudonocardia > Pseudonocardia yunnanensis. Next base: position 288,531 of record NZ_BAAAUS010000008.1, read on the forward strand.
CCGCACCGCCAAGGCGGCCACGCTCGCCGCCCTCCTGCGCCGGGCCGAGGGCGACGAGGTCGAGCCGGCCACAGCGTGGCTGGCGGGTGAGCCACGGCAGAACCGTCTCGGCACCGGCTGGCGCACCCTCGTCGCGATCGACGCAGCGCCGGCGGCCGAGCCTGGGCTGGAGGTCGCCGCGGTCGACGCCACCCTCGACGCACTGGCAGCCACCACCGGCGCCGGCTCCACGGCGCGCCGAGCCGCGCTGCTCGCCGAGCTGTTCGGCGCCGCCACCGCCGACGAGCAATCGTTCCTGCGCCGGCTGCTCACCGGGGAGCTGCGTCAGGGCGCTCTGGAAGGCGTGATGCTGGAGGCCATCGCCGCGGCGGCCGAGGTGCCCGCGGCGGCGGTCCGGCGCGCGTTCATGCTCTCCGGGCAGCTGCCTGCCACAGCCCGGCTCGCGCTCACCGAAGGCGTCGCGGGTCTCGATGCCGTCTCGCTGCAGGTCGGGCGGCCGGTGCGGCCCATGCTCGCCTCGCCCGCCGACACTCTCGATGCCGCACTCGCCGAGATCGGGCCGCGCGCGAGCGTCGAGTACAAGCTCGACGGCGCTCGCATCCAGGTGCACCGCGAGGGCCACGACGTACGGGTCTGGACCCGTACGTTGCGCGAGATCACCTCGAGCGTCCCGGAGCTCGTCGAGCTGGTGCGATCGCTGCCGTGCCGTTCGGTCGTGCTCGACGGGGAGACACTCGCGTTGCGCGACGACGGCCGTCCCCGCCCGTTCCAGGAGACGATGAGCCGGTTCGGTGCGGCGGCGGGCGAACTGTTGCTCCAACCGTTCTTCTTCGACTGCCTGCACCTCGACGGCACCGACCTGCTCGACGCACCGCTCGCGCAGCGGCTCGACGCCCTCGACACCGCCGTCGGCGGCCACCGCATGCCCGGTCTGGTGGCCCCCACCGGCGAAGAGGCCGCCGCGCTCCTCGACCAGGCCATCGCGGCCGGCCACGAGGGCGTCATGGTCAAGTCGCTCGACGCGCCCTACGCCGCCGGCCGCCGCGGCCGGGCGTGGCAGAAGGTCAAGCCGGTCCACACGCTCGACCTCGTCGTGCTCGGTGCGGAGTGGGGCCATGGCCGCCGCTCCAACCAGCTCTCGAACATCCACCTGGGTGCCCGCGATCCCGACGGCGGCGAGCCGATCATGGTCGGCAAGACGTTCAAGGGCATGACCGACGAGCTGCTGGCCTGGCAGACCAGCACGTTCCCGGCCCTCGCACGGGAGCAGTCCGCCCACGTGGTGCTGCTGCGGCCCGAGCTCGTCGTCGAGATCGAGCTCGACGGCGCCCAACGCAGCCCTCGCTACCCGGGTGGTGTGGCGCTGCGGTTCGCCAGGGTGCTGCGTTACCGCCCGGACAAGACTCCCGCGGAGGCCGACTCGATCGACACCGTCCGCGCGCTCCTGCGCGACTGACGCTCGGCGACCGGCGACCCGCAACGTTCTACTGAACAAATCCGCCCAGCGCGTGCGCTGAGGTATGAGAACAGTGCATGATCAGCATCGAGCGGGCAGCCGCTCCGGCGCCGGGGCTGGGCGCCGGCTCGATGCGTCAGTTGGAGGAAAAGCGTGAAGTTCGACCGGGCACCCTCCACGGAGAACCGCGGGCTGGACGGCACGGTGCCGCCTCCGGAGATCGACCTGAACATCCCCTCCGTCGCCCGTGCCTACGACTTCATCCTCGGAGGCAAGGACCACTTCGAGGTCGACCGACGCGCTTCCGACGCGCTCTACGCCGCAGTGCCCGAGACAGGCGACCTCGCGAGATCCGGCCGGGACCTCATCCGCCGCACGGTGAAGCACCTCGTCGCCGACGTCGGCATCCGCCAGATCATCGACATCGGCTCGGGCCTGCCCACCGTGGGCAACGTGCACGAGATCGCCCATCGCGTCGACCCCAGCGTCCACGTGGTCTACGTCGACAAGGACCCGATCGTGCTCGCGCACGGCCGCGCGCTGCTCGCCGACGAGGAGCGCACCACCGTGATCACCGCCGACATCCGTGACCCCGACGCCATCTTCGACAACCCCACCACCCGCGACTTCATCGACTACGACAAGCCATACGCGGTGCTGGCGGTGAGCATCCTGCATCACCTGCACGATGAGGACGCTCTGGTCACGGCGGAGGCGCTCAAGGCGCGGCTGAACCCCGGCGCCTACCTCCTGCTCGCCAACTTCGTCGACGACGACGAGCCACGGGCCAAGGAGCTCGAGAGGGCGTTCCTCGAAGGCGGACTCGGCACGGGTCGCTTCCGCACCTGGGCGGAGCTACGCCGGTTCAACGAGGGGCTCGACCTGATCGAGCCCGGCCTGGTCTACGCCAACGACTGGCGCCCCGACGAGGAGACGCCCGTCGACAGCGCGGTGCACACGCTCTTCGCCGCTGCAATGGGCCGCAAGCGCTGAGACCAGGCACCGTCGCCACCGCTGTGACGTGCGGCGACGAGACCGCAGCAGTCGATCCGGCGCACGACGGGAAGCGCAATGCGCCGTACGCGCGTAGCGTTGCCGTTTCGTGCGATTCCTCGAGGGCAAAGAGCCCCACCACGACCTGACCTACGACGACGTGTTCCTCGTTCCAGGCAGGTCATCCGTGGCGTCGCGGTTCGACGTCGACCTCACCACCGCCGACCGCTCGGGCGCCACGGTTCCGGTCATCGCGGCCAACATGACGTCGGTCGCCGGCAGGCGGATGGCCGAGACGCTCGCCCGCCGGGGCGCGCTCACCGTGCTGCCGCAGGACGTGGCCTCCGACGCGGTCGCCGAGATCGTCGCCTGGATCAAGGCCCGGCATCCCGTCTGGGACACGCCGCTCGTGCTCACGCCCGCCGACGCCGTGGCCGATGCGCTCAACCTGCTGTCCAAGCGGGCTCACGGCGCGATCGTCGTGGTCGACGGGGACGGGCGCCCGGTCGGCACGGTCGACGAGGGCGCGTGCACCGGCGTCGACCGCTTCACGCGGCTCGGAGACGTGCTCGACCCCTCGCCGCTCACGCTGCCGCTCGACACGCCGCCTCGTGAGGTGTTCGACGCGCTCGGCACGCGGCGGGTGGCCCTCGGCCTCGACGCGGACGGCCGCCTCGCAGGCTTGCTCACCGGGCTCGGGGCGCTGCGCGCGGCGATCTACTCCCCCACGCTCGACGCCCGGGGGCGGCTGCGCACCGCGGCGGCGGTCGGCATCAACGGTGACGTCGCGGTCAAGACGGAGGCACTGCTGGAGGCGGGGGTGGACGTGGTCGTCGTCGACACCGCCCACGGCCACCAGGACAAGATGCTCGACGCCCTGCGGGCCGTACGGAAGGTCGTCGCCGGTGCGGGCTCGGCGGTCCCGATCGCGGCAGGCAATGTGGTGACGGCTGCGGGCGTGCGCGACCTTGCGGAGGCGGGGGCCGACATCATCAAGGTCGGCGTCGGCCCGGGTGCGATGTGCACCACGCGGATGATGACGGGCGTCGGGCGACCGCAGTTCTCCGCGGTGCTCGAATGCGCCGAGGCCGGACGCGACCACGGCGTCAGGGTGTGGGCCGACGGCGGAGTGCGTCATCCTCGTGACGTCGCCCTCGCCCTCGCGGCCGGCGCGTCCGCGGTGATGATCGGCTCCTGGCTGGCCGGCACCTTCGAGTCACCGGGCGACCTGCTGCGCGACGAGAACGGGCAGCCCTACAAGGAGTCGTTCGGGATGGCGTCCAAGCGCGCGGTCGGCGCTCGGACCCGCGACGAGGGCAGCTTCGAGCGGGCCCGCAAGGCCCTGTTCGAGGAGGGCATCTCGAGCTCGAAGCAGCTCCTCGACCCGGCCCGTCCCGGCGTGGAGGACGTCCTCGACGGCATCTGCTCCGGCGTCCGCTCGGCGTGCACCTACGCGGGCGCACGCACTCTCGACGACTTCCACGAGCGAGCGGTGGTGGGCGTGCAGACGATGGCGGGCTTCATCGAAGGCACACCGCACGGTTTGTGACGGGTGGCGGGCTACGAGGGCGGAGGCACTCGTAGCCGCTCCGAGGTTCATGCCCCGTCGGTCGGGGTGTCCAGCAGCGCTGTCGCCGTGGTGCGCAGCGCCGCGGCAAGGCGCGCGGTCTCGCCCGACGTCACGAGCTGCACCACGACGTCGCTGCGCAGCCCGCCCAGCAGGATGTGGGCGAGCAGCTCGGCGTCGAGGTCGGGACGGGACTCCGCGAGGAGCCCGGCGATGTGCCCGTGCCAGAAGACGTGCAGTGGATGTGGGCCGTCCTGCTCATCCTCCGTCCGGTGCGTGACGGTCGCGTGGTCGAGCGCCGCCATCAGGCCGATGTTGCGCGAGACCAGCTCGACGATCGCGTCGAGGAAGGCCAGGAGCCGCTCGCGGGGCGAGGCGCCCGGCCCGAGTGGCGGTGGCCCGGAGAGCACTGCCTCGTGCATCGCGAAGGCCCGCTGCTCGGCGAGCGCAACCATCAGTCCCCTGCGGCTGCCGAACCGGTGGAAGACGGTGCCCTTGCCTACACCGGCGGCCGCTGCGACCTGCTCCACCGAGACCTGATCCGGACGGTGAACGGCGAGTAGCTCCTCGGCCGCCGCGAGGATCAAGCGCCGGTTCCGGGCAGCGTCGGCACGTTCACGCACGTAGGACCTCCTAGAAAAGTGGACCTCCGGTCCAGTACGCTCGATCTTGACCAGCGGTCCAGTTAGTCCACGAGCAAGGGAACCAATGCGCGCCATTGTCATGCACGAGCACGGAGGGCCTGCGGTACTGAGGCTGGAAGACGTCCCCGAGCCCGTCCCAGGGGCCGGCCAGGTGCTCCTCCGCGTCGAAGCCGCAGGCGTCAGCTACCACGAGACAGCCATGCGCACGGGCGCCTTCCCGATGCCGGTGCCGCTGCCCGCGGTATTCGGCTTCGAGGCGGCGGGCACGGTCGAGGCAGTGGGCGAGGGCACCGACCCCGGGCTGATCGGGCAGCGCGTCGTCGCCGTCGACACCTCCCAGGGCGGCACGTACGCCGAGCGGGTCGCCGTGCCGGCCTCGGCGATCACGCCGATCCCCGAGACGCTGAGCAGCCCCGACGCCGTCGCACTCGCGCTGCAGGGATCGGTCGCACTGGCACTGTGCGTCGCAGGGCAGGGCCAGCACGAGGAGACCGTGCTCGTGGAGGTCGCGAGTGGGCTCATCGGTGGATACGTCACCCAGCTCATGCGGGCGCACGGCGTGCGGCGGATCGTCGCGACCGCCGGCGGCGCCGCCAAACGTGACCTCGCACTGAAAGCGGGCGCGGACGTCGTGCTCGACCACACCGATCCGGACTGGCCCGACCAGGTCACCGAGGCCGCGGGCGCGACGGTCGACCTGGCCTTCACCTCGATCGGCGGCGCGACGACAGCGCGCCACCTCGACGCGATGACACCCGGCGCCGGCCGGATCCTGCTCTACGGGTTGCTCGCGGGCCCACCGGACATCGCACCGATGGACCTGCTGGCCCGCGGGCTGACCCTGACGGGTTGCGGCGGCGCAGGCTGGATGGAGCGTGTGACGACCGGGCGCAGCCGGGCGCTCACACTTGCTGTTGACGGGATGCTCACGCCCTCGATCGACCGCACATTCACCCTCGAGGACGCCGAGGAGGCCCATCGGCACATCGAATCCCGGGCGGCGCGCGGCAAGCTCGTGCTCGTCCCCTGAACAACAGCGCCCTCCCACCGCCGCCAACGGCGGGAGGGCGCCTCTCCGTCAGGACCGCATCAGGCGGCCGGACCCTCCAACATCTCGGTCACGAGCGCGGCGATCGGGCTGCGCTCGCTGCGGGTGAGCGTCACGTGCGCGAAGAGCGGGTGGCCCTTCAGCTTCTCGATCACCGCCGCCACGCCGTCGTGCCGCCCAACACGGAGGTTGTCGCGCTGCGCGACGTCGTGGGTCAGCACCACGCGGGACGCCGTGCCCAGCCGCGACAACACCGTGAGCAGCACGTTGCGCTCCAGCGACTGCGCCTCGTCGACGATCACGAAGCTGTCGTGCAGCGAGCGACCGCGGATGTGCGTGAGCGGCAGCACCTCCAACATGCCGCGGGCGATGACCTCCTCCAGCACGTTCTGGCTGACCAGCGCGCCGAGCGTGTCGAAGACGGCCTGCGCCCACGGCGCCATCTTCTCGCTCTCGCTGCCCGGCAGGTAGCCGAGCTCCTGCCCACCCACGGCGTAGAGCGGACGGAAGACCACCACCTTGCGGTGCTGCTGGCGCTCCATCACGGCTTCCAGGCCCGCGCAGAGCGCGAGCGCCGACTTTCCGGTGCCGGCCCGGCCGCCGAGGGAGACGATCCCGACCTCGGGGTCGAGGAGCAGGTCCAGGGCAACCCGCTGCTCGGCGGAGCGTCCGTGCAGACCGAATGCCTCGCGGTCACCGCGGATCAGTCGTACCCGCTTGTCCGCCGTGACGCGACCGAGCGCCGCCGAACCGCCACCCGTGAGCCGCAGACCGGTGTTGCACGGCAGGTCACGAGCAGCGTCGTGGTCGATGACTCCGTCCCGGAACAGGGCGTCCACGTCCGCAGACGTCACGTCGAGGTCGGTCATGCCGGTCCACCCCGACGGCACCACGTCGAGGGCGTGGTATTCGTCGGCCTGCAGCCCGACAGCAGCGGCCTTCACCCGCAGCGGCATGTCCTTGCTGACCAGCACCACCGCTCCCCGGCCTTCGAGCTTGCGCTCAGCGGCCAGGTTCAGCGCGCAGGCGAGGATGCGGCTGTCGTTCGAGTCGGTGCGGAATCCGGCCGGCAACACCTCCGGGTCGGTGTGGTTCAGCTCGACGTGCAGCGTGCCGCCCGCTGAACCGATCGGCACCGGGGCGTCCAGACGACCGTGCTCGATACGAAGCTCGTCGAGCATGCGCAGTGCTGTGCGGGCGAACCAACCGAGCTCCGGGTGGTGCCGCTTGCCCTCCAGTTCGGAGATGACCACCAACGGCAGGACGACCTCGTGTTCGTCGAACCGGGTCATCGACCACGGGTCGGCGAGCAGTACCGAGGTGTCGAGGACGTAGCAGCGGGTCGTGTGCGAAGCGGGGGCAGTACGACGGTCGGTCACGAAGGCTCCTCGCTAGCGCTCGTCTCAGCCGAACCCCGAGTCGTCAGAGGCGACTCGGGATGAGCGGCCGACGATTGCTCCCTGGTGGGCGCGGCACCGCGCCCACGTCACCGGTGGGCCGGCCGGCCCTGGCCCGGGCGTTTCCGGCGGCCTGACGTTCGCCGCCGTCCACGCCCGCGAGGGCCGGGTGCCGGCCCCCTCGGGTGCAAGTGACACCACGACCAGGGCCTCCCGAGCGGTCCGCATGGGGTACGGCCCGCTGATGAGAACGCTACCGGCGGTCACCCCGGTCCGGTCAACAGCAAGACCGTGTCGAGTCGTCCGCTAACGGCAAGATCTCCCGTAACGGCCTACCACTTACCGATGAGAGGCCACCGTCTGTCGTGATCTTTGGCACTTTCGCCTGATTCGCGAAGTTCCGCTGCTAGAAGGGCGGTCGGGCTACATGGCTCTGGCCAGGGCCCGGCCAGCCAAATGGAGCAACCGGCGCAGACCTCCCTCACCGGGGTGAGGATCGCCGGACCGGAGTTCCGACAGACCGAGCGAGCGGGCCGTCCGAGCAGACCTATTGGACGAGAGGCCCGATCGTTCGGCGCCTGGCCCGATGGGCGGTCCAGCCGGCGCGCCCGCCACCGAGCACGCCTCCGAGAACTGCCCGACTCGTCGGCATCCGGGGTCTCCGATGCGTCGGGAACCGCGCATGCAAGCCCTCAGCCAACGAGCTCGGGCACGCGAGCGCCGGTCCGCATCGGGTCCGCTCCGGCTCCGACGAGCGGCCCATTCGCGCGATAGATCCGGATGAACGGGCCACTCGCCCACCGGCCCAGCCCAGCCCGCGAACCCATGATCGCCGGAACGGACCCCCCAACCGCAGATAACACGGCGCCCCGCCCCAAACGCTGATCATGGAGGAGACCAGCCCTCATAGACTCCGACAAGCGTCACGGGAAAGCGCCTCAACAGCGTCCCGGAGCGCCGAGCGGCCTCACCTGCAGGGCCGTGCAAACGCTTCCGTGGCCGGAAGGGTACGTACTTTCCAGGTGATAAGTGCTCACACATTGTGAGTCGAACCCCCACTCCAGCCGGAGAGCACGCTCCAGAACACCCCCGAAGGAAGGCGTAACCAAACGTAACGTTATCAATTCACACGATAGTCGTAACCAAATTGTTGCAGGCCTGGCCCAACCGCTAGCTTTCCGCTCGATCAGCGATGGCTCCCCGTCATGTCGCTGACTCTGAATGGGATCGGCTCCGGTCGGCTCCGATGACACAACAGGAGATGAACTGTGTTGAAGAAGGCTGGAATTGTCGTGGCCGTGGCCACAGCCGGTCTGCTCGCCGTGGCCCCATTGGCCTTCGCGGCAGACAGGGGCGACTCCAACGACCGCGCGGACCGCGGGAGCTCCAGCGAGTCGGTCGGATACGTCGGCGTCGACTCCGAGTACGACGGGGCCACGTGTGACTACGGGAACTACTCGGAGGCCGCCAACCAGAACGCGGGCACCGCGAACACCCTCGCGCTGCTCGGCGCGGCGGCGGGCGCCCTGACCCAGACGTTCACCCCGGCCTTTGCGCCGGTTGAGACGCTGGCCCCGGTCGGGGCCTGCGACAACCTCACCTTCGAGGACAACCGCACGGACAACGACACCGCAGTCGAAGGGTCGTTCAACGAGTGACCCTCGCCTGACGGCAACCCGCTGAAGAGGGGCCCGGACCGTGTCGGTCCGGGCCCCTCTTCATGCCCGACGCTTGCCCTACGAGAAGCCCGCTGGCGAAAAGACGGTGCAGCCGTGCGGCCGATACGGCGCCGGTCACTCCGCCGGCCGACCAGATCGATCGGCGCACCACGGTGATCAGCCGGATGCCACCGGCCCGACTCGGTTCTCCAGCGCGACGGCACGTCTGCACGAGTCGCACGATTTCGCAGGCCCATCCGCTGCGGCATGCCTCCGAAGGACGAACACGCTGCGTATGCAGCAAAAAGGATACGCGACCGTGCGGGTGATGAGCAGTCACGCATCGTGCGGCAGAATCACGATCCACCCGAAGCACCGACTCCTGAAGCCCCCCAAAAGAAGGCGTAACCAAAACGCTGCGTAATTGGTTCACACGATCGTGTTACGGAATTTGTTTCAGCTCCGCCCCGGCCGCTACATTTTCGGCAGTCAGCGAGGGCTCCCCCCATCACACCGCTGGCTCTGAATGGGGATCGGCTCCGGTCGGCTCCGATGACTCAACAGGAGATGAACTGTGCTGAAGAAGGCTGGAATTGTCGTGGCTGCGGCCACTGCCGGTCTGCTCGCCGTGGCCCCACTGGCCTTCGCGGGAGACAAGGGAGATTCCGACCGCGGCTCGGACCGCGGGAACGACAACGCGTCGGTCCGGGTCGTCGACGTCGACTCCGAGTACGACGGGGCCGCGTGCTACATGGGTAACGACGCAGCGGTCACCAACGACAATGCGGGCACCTCGAACTCCTTCTCACTGCTCGGCGCGGCGGCGAACGCGCTGTCTCAGGTGGTCGCCCCGGTCACCGCGCCGATTCAGGCCATCGCTCCGATCGCAAGCTGCAACAACATCACCTTCGAGGACAACAGCACGGACAACGACACCTCTATTCAGCGCTCGCTCAACGGGTGATCTTCGCCTGATCTCGAGCCGCAGAAGCGGGCCCGGACCGACACGGTCCGGGCCCGCTTCTGCACGCCGCCCTCTGCAACACTGGGCCTCGACTTCTCTTCCGCGGCGGTGCGGCAGGCCGCGGCCGGCCCGGTCCAGCACCCGCACGCCGGAACATCTGCGCGGCTGAGGCCGACCCGCAGCGTCTTCCCGACGGTACGCCCCGCGGACGCAGTCACACCGCGCACGCCGCAAAAAGGATACGGGCTCTGGCGAGTGAATCGCGGTGACACACCGTACAACAATGCCGTTCTCCACTCGACGAATCGCCCACAGAAACGTGTCCAAAAGAAGGCGTAACCAAACACAGAGTGATCGCTTCACACGATAGAAGTAGGGAATTTGTTCCGATCCCGCTACATTGCTAGATTTTCCTTGGTCAGCGAGGGCTCCCCCAGTCATGCCGCTGACTCTGATGAGGATCGACCCCTGGTCGGCTCCGATGAATCAACAGGAGATGAACTGTGCTGAAGAAGGCTGGAATTGTCGTGGCTGCGGCCACCGCCGGTCTGCTCGCCGTGGCTCCGCTGGCTTTCGCGGCGGACAGGGGCGGCTCGGACAACGGTCCCCGCGGGGGCGACAGCTCGACGGTTGGGTTCTTCGACATCGACTCCGAGTACGACGGAGCCGACTGTGCCTACGACAACACCGCGGAGACCGCCAACGCGAACGACGGCACCTCGACCGGCATCGCGCTCCTCGGCGCGGCCGCGAACGTGCTGACCCAGGCATTCGCCCCGGTCACCGCGCCGATTCAGGCAGGGGCCCCGATCGCGAGCTGCGACAACCTCACCTTCGAGGACAACCGCCAGGACGACGACTACAGCGTCACCGACTCCTTCAACCAGTCGGCCCCTGTGACGGCCCCTCTCGGCGGTTGATCGAGGCCTGACGCCGGCGAGAAGTAGACCGGCGCCATCGGGTCGCACCCCGTGAATGCCCTTCTGACTCGGTGACGGACTTGCCAAGGGCCCGTCACCGGTCGGAAGGGCATTCGCCTTGTACGGAGCTACACCGCGCCGGCCGTTTCTCTGCGACCGGCCATCCCCGATGTCAGGAGCCGAAACGACGGTGGCGGGCCGCGTAGTCACGCAGGGCGCGCAGGAAGTCCACCCGCCGGAAGGCGGGCCAGTAGGCCTCGCAGAAGTAGAACTCCGAGTGCACGGACTGCCACATCAGGAAGCCCGAGAGCCGTTGCTCGCCGGAGGTGCGGATCACCAGATCCGGATCCGGCTGGCCGGACGTGTACAGGTGGGCCGCGATGTGGTCGACGTCGAGCACCTCGGCGAGCTCCTCGATGGAGGTGCCCGACTCCGCGTGCTGGAGCAGGAGCTTGCGCACCGCGTCGGCGATCTCCTGGCGTCCGCCGTAGCCGACGGCGATGTTCAGTTCGAGCCCCGTGCGTCCGACGGTGCGAGCCGCTGCAGCGGAGAGCTGGTGCGCCATCTCCGACGGCAGCAGCTCCAGCGCTCCCACGATCCGCAGGCGCCAGCGGGTGGCCGGCCCGGTCAGATCGTCGACGACGCCGGTGATGATCTCGAGGAGCGGTTCGAGCTCCTCCGCCGGGCGGTTGAGGTTGTCGGTCGAGAGCAACCAGAGCGTCACGACCTCGACGCCGGCCTCTTCGCACCACTCCAGCAGATCAGCGATCTTGGCGGCACCGGCGCGGTGGCCGTCGTTGACGTCGGCGTATCCCTCTCCGCGCGCCCATCGGCGGTTGCCGTCGAGCATCAGGGCGACGTGCCGCGGTCGTTCTGCCGGCCCTCTGCCCAGTTCGAGGCGGAGCTTGCGTTCGTACAGCGAGTACAGCACGTCACGGACGCCCACGGGCAGTCAGCGTACGCCCGCGGCCGTCACCCCCTTCGACGCGCGGTCCACCTGGCAGCCTGCGGTTCACCGCCGGTACATGAGGGCGTCGACGGAAGTGCCGTAGCCTCGCTCAGGTGAGCATGCGGACCGTCCCCGTGCCTCCCGGCGCGCCGCTGGTCAAGCCGCGTATGCGCGGGTGGCTCCACTTCTGGTCGTTCACCGTGTCGATCGCGGCCTGCGCCACGCTGATCGCCGTCTCGGCCGCGCTGGTGGGGTCGTGGGCCGCCCTCGCCACCTCGGTCTACAGCGTCACGATCCTCGGCCTGTTCGGCACGAGCGCGCTCTATCACCGCCGCACCTGGCGCACCCCCCGCAGCCGGGCCGTCATGCGCAGGCTCGACCACTCGATGATCTTCCTGTTCATCGCGGGCACGTACACGCCGGTGGCGGCGCTCGCGATGGACCCAGGCACCGCACGCTGGGTGCTCATCCTGGTCTGGGCGGGCGCGTTCGCCGGGGTCGTGCTCAAGACGGTGTGGCCACACGCCCCGGCGTGGGTCGGTGTGCCCATCTACGTCGCGCTCGGCTGGGTGGCCGTCTTCGTGCTCCCCGCGATCCTGAGGGGCGGCGGCGTCGCGGCGCTTGTGCTCATCCTGGCCGGTGGCCTGCTCTACACCGTGGGTGCGGTGATGTACGCGACCCGCAAGCCGAACCCGTGGCCGGCCACGTTCGGCTACCACGAGTTCTTCCACGCAGCCACCGTGCTCGCCGCGATCTGCCACTACATCGCGATCTGGCTGATCCTCTTCTGAACCCGGCCACGGCCCGCGAGTCGCGAGCCGCCCCGTCCGGTCGTGCGGTGGCCCCTTGATGCGTCGGTCATGCGCCGTCGTTGCCGGTCGGACCCTTCGCACGCAGCTCGTCGACCTTCGCCATCGCCTCGCGCAGCTCGTTCAGCCACTCGTCGGCGTGCTGCCCGACAAGCCGCACCGCCCAGGCCAGCGCGTCGGAACGGGAGCGGGCCACGCCCGAGTCGACCAGCGTGTCGAGCACGATGCGCTCCGGCTGGCGCAGCCGCGTCATCACCGGCACCGAGGCGACGGTGAACAGCTCGATGGTGCTTCCGAGGCGGGCGCCCCAGGCCACCTTGCGCTGATAGCGGTGCTCCGCCTGGCGAGCGATCTCGATGCGCTCGTCACGCGTGGACTCGCGGAAGCGCGAGATGCGCCCCGCCACCGCCGCTGCCCGATCCGCCCGACCTGCCTCCGTGTCGGGGAACTCGGTGTCGATCGGTGGGAGCTCGCCCACGATCAGGATCTCTTCACGGTCCACCGTCACGTCCGGGGCGTCGACGAACCACGCGTCCGGCAGCCGCCCCTGCAGCCACGCCGCAGCGTCGTCCGCACCGGGAAGGTCCGCCTGCTGCCAGCCACCCCGGCCAGGACCGCGACCACCTCGGCCACCGGGCCCGTGCCACCCACGGTGCATCCGTCCAGACATCTGCTCCACCTCCACTGCTGTGTGCCGATTACGAGATTACACAGCAACACCGCTGCACCGCAGAGTTTCACGGTGAGCGAACCGGACGGCCCACCCGATCGGGGGACTCAGAGGCGAAGCGGACGACCCGCCCGCGGGCGCAGGCGACGCCCGAGCCGGTGTCGCCCCGGATCACGCACAGGATCGGGACGTCCCCCACGAGGTCCAGCGCGCAAGACACACCGACCGGGCCACTCACGGACGGAATCCACGCCACTCACCCGCGGGAACCGGGCGACTCGCGGGGCAGGGTCAGGGGCGTAGGCCGAGGCTTGCTGTGAGCTCCTCCGTCGCCGTCACGGGGCGATCGCAGACGAAGCCCCGGCAGACGTACGCCGCGGCAACGCCGTCGACGAGGGGGCGGTCGGCGAGCAACGGGACCCCGGCCGCGCCCGGCTCACCGGGCACGATGACGGTGCCGCCTGCGGCGATGTGCCGGGCGTGGGCGAGCAGCGCGTCCCGGCCCGCGTCACCGTCGGGCCCGACGACCGCCACCTGCAGCGGCCCGCGCACCATCGCCTCGGCGGCGGTGAGCCAGTGGCCGGCGAACCGCGGGTGGTGCTCGGCCAGCGTGCCCGCTCCGCGCAGGCCCTCCTCGGCGGCGTCCCGGTACCGGGTCGGGTCGGCCACCAGCACCGATGCCGTCAGCAGGGCCGACACCGTGGCCGAGCTCCCGCACGGGGTGGCGTTGTCGGTGAACTCGCGCGGCCGGTGCAGGAGGGTCTCCGCGTCGTCGGCCGTGTCGTAGAAGGAGCCGGGGCGCTCCGGGTCGGCGAAGTGCTCGAGCGCGACGTCGAGCAGTTCGGTGGCCGCGGCGAGCCAGCGCGGCGAGCCGGTGGCCTGGTGCAGTGCAAGCAGCCCCTCGGCGAAGGAGCCGTAGTCCTCCAGAACCCCGGCGGCGCTGCCCACCGCACCTTCCCGGGACGAGCGGCGCAGCCGTCCGTCCACGACGTGCAGCTGCAGCAGGAGATCAGCGGCCTGGGCCGCGGCGTCCACCCAGTCGGGACGGTCCAGCGCCGCGCCTCCCTCGGCGAGCGCGAGGATCGCCATCCCGTTCCACGCTGTGATCACCTTGTCGTCCCTGGCCGGCTGCGGGCGCGTGTTGCGTGACGCGAGCAGCGCGGCGCGGACTCGTTCCCAGCGCTCGGGGTCGTCGGGGTCGGTCAGCAGTTGCAACGTCGACGAGCCGTGCTCGAACGTGCCCCGCTCGGTGACGGTGAGCAGGGTCGCGGCCCAGTTCCCGTCGTCGTCGCCCAGCACGTCGCGCAGCTGCTGTGGCGTCCATGAGTAGGTCAGTCCCTCGACGCCGTCGGTGTCGGCATCGAGCGCGGAGGCGAAGCCGCCCTCCGCGGTACGCAGGTCGCCGAGGAGGAACGCCGCCGTCTCCTCGGCGATGCGGCGCGGGAACGGCTCGCCGGTGATCCGCGCGAGGTGTGCGTAGACCCGGAGCAGCAGCGCGTTGTCGTAGAGCATCTTCTCGAAGTGCGGCACGATCCACTGGGCGTCGACGCTGTAGCGGGCGAAGCCGCCGGCGAGCTGGTCGTACATGCCACCGCGGGCCATCCGCTCGCAGGTGAGCGCGGCGGGGCGCAGCGTGGGCTCGGCGCCGGTGCGCTCGTAGTGGCGCAGCAGGAACTCCAGCGCCATCGACGGCGGGAACTTCGGTGCCCCGCCGAATCCACCGAACCGCCCGTCGAACATCTCGATGAGGGTGGCGGCGGCCCGGTCCAGGGACTCCGGATCGACGGGCGACGGAGGCAGCGCCGCGGCCGCGTTGTCGGCCAGGCGGGCGGCGATCTCCCCGGCCGAGCGGCGCACGCGCTCGCCGTCTTCGCGCCATGCCCTGGTGACGGCGTCGAGGAGCTGGCGGAACCCCGGCATGCCCGGGCGGGGGCTGGGCGGGTAGTAGGTGCCGCAGTGGAACGGCTCACCGGCCGGGGTGAGGAAGCACGTCATCGGCCATCCGCCCTGGCCGGTCATGGCCTGCGTGGCCGCCATGTAGACGGCGTCGATGTCCGGGCGCTCCTCCCGGTCGACCTTCACCGCGACGAAATCGGCGTTGAGCTGCTTGGCGGTGGCCTCGTCCTCGAACGACTCGTGGGCCATGACGTGGCACCAGTGGCAGGCCGCGTACCCCACGGACAGCACCACGGGGACGTCCCGGCGGGCCGCCTCGGCGAAGGCCTCGTCGGACCACTCCCACCAGTCGACGGGGTTGTCGGCGTGCTGGAGCAGGTACGGGCTGGTGGCTGTGGCGAGCCGATTCGGCATGCCGTCAACCCTGTCAGGCCCGGCTGCCCCCGGCATCCTCTGGGCGGTGTTCGGCCTCGCCTGCCCCGCGTTCGGCCCCGGTCTTCTTGCCGTTGGCCGTGAGCTGGGCCTTGTCGTCGTCGGCTTCGTCGTCCGCCGACGCCTCCGGCTTGTCGCCTGCCTTGTCGGGTTCGTCCTCGACGGGCCCGAAGCTGGGCGGCAGGCGCTTGAGCCGCTTGGTCATCGACCGGATCAGGAAGATCGTGACGATCGCCAGCAAGACGATGACGACGAGCGCAACGGGCGATGCCTCGCCGAACTCCGGTCCCTTTCCCGGCGGGGGCGCAGGGTCCTGCGCCGGGACCGCCATCACCACGGGCACGACCGGAGCCGCGCCATTCCCGTGGATCAGGAAGGGCTCGGCCACAAGCGGCTCGACGGGACTCACCCGAAGAACGGTACGCGCCGGTCAGACGGCCGGGCGCACCGCCACCCCGGCATCGACACCGGTGAACAGATCATCCTCCGGAGTGGGTGAATCGACGAAGCTGCGGACGAGTTCGTAGTCCTCCGTGGGCCACACCTCGCGCTGGATGTCCAGCGGCACGAAGAACCAGCGGCTCGTGGGGTCGATCTGCGTCTCGTGGGCGAGCAGGGCCCTGTCACGAACCTCGAACCAGTCGCCGCACTGCACCCGGGTGGTGACGCGCTCCGACGCGTCGGGACGGTCGGCCCAGTTCTGCAGCCACTCGTGGTAGGGCGACTCGAGACCGCGGGCGAGCAGCGCCTCGTGGAACAGGACCATGCGCTTCTTGGAGAAGCCGTGGGAGTAGTAGAGCTTGAGCGGCTGCCACGGCTCGCCGGTGCCGGGGTACAGGTCGGGGTCGCCCGCAGCGTCGAAGGCCGCCACCGAGATCTCGTGGCAACGGATGTGGTCGGGGTGCGGGTAGCCGCCGGTCTCGTCGTAGGTGATCACGACGTGCGGGCGGAACTCGCGCATCAGGGCCACCAGCGGCCTCGTGGCGACCTCGAGGTCCTGCACCGCGAAGCAGCCCTCGGGGAGGGGCGGCTTCGGATCGCCCTCGGGGAGGCCGGAGTCGACGAAGCCGAGCCAGCGGTGCTCCACGCCGAGGATCTCGGCGGCGTGGGCCATCTCGGCACGCCGGACCGCCGGGAGGTCGTCGAGCACGCCGGGCCGGTCCATCGCCGGGTTGAGGATGCTTCCGGCCTCGCCACCCGTGCAGGTGACGACCATGACCTCGTGGCCTTCCGCGACGTAGCGCGCCATGGTGGCGGCACCCTTGCTGGACTCGTCGTCGGGGTGCGCGTGCACAGCCATGAGCCGCAGAGGTCCCGAGTTGTGCAGTGCTAGTGAGGACATGGCGGTCGCTGCGGTCCTTCCGGTCGAACATGCGTCGGATAGATCATTCGGACAGATCATCTACCGGAACGATGGTGTCAGATCGGCCCGACAACCTGTTCCTTCCTGGTCAACACCGATGGTCCCCACGTACTTCCCCTCCGGTTCGCGATCCCCTTGTGGTGGCTCCCCGTGACCGCGTCGGTGCCCGCTTCGTGACGCTGTGCAACCGTCCGCACGGGCGTCCGACGCGCGGCACGCCGGGGATTCCGACCTGCGGACAGGAGACGCCCGGCACCGCTACCCTGAGCGGTCAACCGGACCCCCGTCCGGCCGCAGCCACCGGTCGGCCTCGGTCTCGCAGGGTCACTGACCTGCGACGATGACGTTGCCGGGAACTTCCCGAACGCCCCAACCGTTCGTCGAATAGCTGCGACGAGCGGCTGCCACCGTGTTACCGTGAGCCGACACGGCCCGCAGGCGGGTCGTGTTTTTCCTTACTCGGGGCTAGTGCCGCCTTCGAGAACGGGGCTGCGCACCGGCGGTGCCCGACCCCGCGGGCGAACGGTCCGTGGCTGCATGGACCGCGACAGGCTGGAGGAGTGATGACCGTGACGGAAACCCAGGTGACCTGGCTGACCCAGGATGCCTACGATCGGCTCAAGCAGGAGCTCGACGAGCTGATCGCGAACCGCCCCGTCATCGCTGCTGAGATCAACGCCCGCCGCGAAGAGGGCGACCTCAAGGAGAACGGCGGCTACCACGCCGCGCGCGAGGAGCAGGGCCAGCAGGAGGCGCGCATCCGCCAGCTCCAGGAGCTCCTCCGCACCGCGCACGTCGGCACGCCGCCCACGTCCTCCGATGTCGCCGCTCCCGGCATGGTGCTGAAGATCCGCTACGACGACGAGGACACCGAGACCGTGCTGCTGGGCTCCCGCGAGGAGGGCAGCCACGGTGACCTGCAGGTGATCTCCCCGAACTCGCCGCTCGGAGCCGCGCTGCTCGGCGCGCGGGTCGGCGAGTCGCGCGAGTACCAGCTTCCCGACGGCGGCAACATGAAGGTTGCGCTCGTGTCAGCGGAGCCGTTCCGAGGCTGATCCGCACTCGACACCCCGGCTACATCGCACGGAGCGCGGTTCAACGCGGCCCGGCCACCTCGACCACGTCGTGGCCGGTGCCGCGCAGCGCTTCCACCAGCTCCGTGCAGTGATCAGGGCCACGAGTTTCGAGCGCCAACGCCACTTCCACCTCTCCCAGTGGGAGCGTGCCCGAGATACGTGAATGCTCGACGTCCAGCACGTTGGCGCCGAGTGAACCCACGTGTGCCAAAAGCTCGGCCAGCGCGCCGGGCCGGTCTCCCACGCGTACCCGCAACGACAGGTAGCGGGCGGCGGAGGCCATGCCGTGCTGGATCACGTGCAGCAGCACGAGGGGATCCACGTTGCCGCCGGACAGCACGGCCACGGCAGGTGTGGCGAACCGGCGCGGGTGCTGCAACAGAGCGGCCACCGCTGCCGCTCCCGCAGGCTCCACCAGTAGCTTCGCGCGCTCCAAGCAGTGCAACAGGGCTCGGGAGAGGGCATCGTCGTCGACCGTCATGATCTCGTCGACGAGGCTCGCCACCTGTGGGAACGTCACCTTCCCCGGCTGCCCGACGGCGATGCCGTCGGCGATCGTGCGCATGGACTCCAACGCCAAGGGCTCGCCTGCGGCGAGAGACGGGGGCCAGGCGGCGGCGCCGGCGGCCTGCACCCCCACCACAGCGACATCGGGGCGCTGCTCCTTGACCGCTGCCGCGATGCCGCCGAGCAGGCCGCCTCCACCGGTGCAGACGAGCACGGTGCGTACGTCCGGCACCTGTTCGAGCAGCTCCAGCCCGACCGTCCCCTGGCCGGCGATGATGTCGCGGTGGTCGAACGGGTGCACGAACACGGCCCCGGTGCGCTCGGCGAACTCGGTGGCCGCGGCGATGCTGCCGTCGATCGTCTGGCCGACGAGATGCACCTGTGCGCCGTAACCACGAGTGGCGCCGACCTTCGGGATAGCCGCCTGTTCGGGCATGAAAACTGTGGCCTCGATCCCCAGCATCTGGGCGGCCAGGGCCACGCCCTGGGCGTGGTTGCCGGCGCTGGCCGCCACCACCCCACGGGATCGCTGTTCGTCATCCAGACGGGCGAGCCGGGTGTACGCGCCACGGATCTTGAACGACCCGGTGCGCTGCAGGTTCTCGCACTTCAGCCACACCGGACCACCGCACATCTCCGTCAGCGCACGGGACCCTGCCATCGGCGTGGGAGCGACCACCCCCCGCAGCAGCTCAGCGGCGCTACGAACGTCCGCGAGCCCGACGGGCGGCGCGACGGAACCGACGGTGACCATGTCACCCATCCTCGCACCGTGGAGGCGAGGGCCCACGCCCCCCGGTAACCTGTGAACCAGTGGGTAGCGGCATCCGACGGAGCCGCTGGCGGGGAGGTCGGATGACTCGGCTGCGGGCGATGGCACCGTTGTTCGTGGCCGCCGTGCTGGCAGCGGTGGCCGTTGCCACCGTTGAAGGCGCCGGCTGCGACGATCCCGGCCGTTACGAGCTGAACGCCGACGGTTACGAACTTGTGGGCGGCTGCATCGCTCCCGGCGACCTCGTGGTGCCCGAGCCCGCCCAGCAGCCGCCCACTACCGCCGACCTGGACACCCCGGCGAAGAGCTGATCCGCCGGGGTGCTGTTGCCCACGGCTCAGCGGGTGGCGGTGTCCAGCGCTTCCCGGAGGTCCTCCGCGAGGTCCTCGACGTCCTCGATGCCCACCGAGAGCCGCACCAGGTTGTCCGGCACCTCCAGCGCCGAACCTGCCACCGAGGCGTGGGTCATGGCGGCGGGGTGCTCGATGAGCGACTCGACGCCCCCCAGCGACTCGGCCAGCGTGAAGAGCGTGGTGGCGCCGCACACCCGCAGCGCCGCCTCCCGGCCACCCGAAACGGTGAAGGACACCATTCCGCCGAACCGGCGCATCTGCTTCGCCGCAACCTCGTGGCCGGGATGCTCGGGCAGACCGGGGTAGAGCACGCGCTCGACGCCTCGGTGCCCGGCGAGCAGCTCGGCGATGCGCTCCGCGTTGTCGCTGTGGCGCTCCATCCGCACCGCGAGGGTCTTCGCCCCGCGCAGGGTGAGCCACGCGTCGAACGGGCCGGGAACCGACCCCACCGAGTTCTGGGTGAAACGCAGCCGCTCGGCGAGTTCGTCGTCGCTCGTGACGAGCGCACCGCCCACCACGTCGGAATGGCCGCCGACGTACTTGGTGGTGGAGTGCAGCACGACGTCGGCGCCGAGGCCGAGCGGGTTCTGGAGGTAGGGCGACGCGAACGTGTTGTCGACGACGAGCCGCGCGTCGGCCGATCGGGCGATGTCGGCGAGGGCCGCGATGTCGGCGATGCCGAGCAGCGGGTTGGTGGGGGTCTCGCACCAGATGGCACGGGTGGTCGGTCGCAGCGCCGCACGCAGCGCGTCGATGTCCGAGAGGTCAGCAGGCGTGTACTCGATCCCCCAGGGCACCAGCACCTTGTCGACGAGCCGGAACGTGCCGCCGTACGCGTCGTGCGGGATGACGATGTGGTCACCCGGGCGCAGCAGCACACGCAGCAGGACGTCGGAGGCGCCCATTCCGGAGCCGAACGCGAGCGCGTGACGCCCGCCCTCGAGCGCGGCGAGGCACTCCTGTAGCGCGGTACGGGTGGGGTTGGCGCTGCGCGAGTACTCGTAACCGCCGCGGAGCCCACCCACCCCGTCCTGGGCGAAGGTGGACGACTGGTGGATCGGTGTGATCACCGCGCCAGTCGTCGGGTCCGGCTCCTGGCCGGCGTGAATGGCGTTGGTGGAGAAGCCGCGCATGTGAGCACGCTACGCGGACCGCAGCCGGCCCCGGCCGTGTGGTGGCCCCTGTCGGCGTAAAGCCACGTCCACGCCATCCGATGGCGTGAACGTGGCTCGTGGCCGGGGTCAGCTGCCGAGGAAGGCCAGCACGTCGGAACGGGTCACGACGCCCGCAGGCTTGCCGTCCATGAGCACGAGCGCGGCGTCAGCGGTGGCGAACGCGCTCATGGCCGTGGCCAGCGCCTCGCCGGCACCGATGGTGGGCAGCGACGGCGACATGTGCTTCTCCAGCCGGTCCGACAGCTGCGCCCGGCCGGTGAACAGCGCGTCGAGAAGGTCGCGCTCGACCACGGCGCCCGCCACCTCCGCGGCCATCACCGGCGGCTCCGCCCGGACCACGGGCATCTGCGAGACCCCGAACTCGCGCAGGTACTGCACGGCGTCGGCCACGGTCTCGTTCGGATGGACGTGCACGAGGGCGGGAATCGCACCGTCCTTGCGACGCAGCACGTCGCCGACGGTGGCGCCCTGCGCCGGGGGCAGGAACCCGTAGCTCGCCATCCAGGAGTCGTTGAAGACCTTGCCGAGGTAGCCACGGCCGCCGTCGGGCAGGAGCACGACGACCACCGCATCGGCCGGGAGCTCGCGCGCGACGACCAGCGACGCCGCCACCGCCATTCCGCAGGACCCGCCGACCAGCAGCGCCTCCTCGCGGGCGAGCCGACGGGTCATGTGGAACGAGTCGGCGTCGGAGACCGCGACGATCCGGTCGCAGATGTCCTTGTCGTACGTCGTCGGCCAGAAGTCCTCGCCGACGCCCTCCACGAGGTACGGACGGCCGCCGCCACCGCTGTACACCGATCCCTCGGGGTCGGCGCCGATCACCTGGACGCGGCCACCGGACGCCTTCTTGAGGTAGCGGCCAGTGCCGCTGATGGTGCCGCCGGTGCCGATCCCGGCCACGAAATGGGTGATCCGGCCCTCGGTCTGCTCCCAGATCTCCGGGCCCGTGCCGAAGTAGTGGGACTCGGGGTTGTGCTCGTTGGCGTACTGGTTCGGCTTCCAGGCGCCCTCGGTCTCGGCGACCAGCCGGTCGGAGACGCGGTAGTAGGAGTCGGGGTGGTCCGGCTCGACGGCGGTGGGGCACACGACGACCTCTGCGCCGTAGGCGCGCAGGACGTTGCGCTTGTCCTCGCTCACCTTGTCCGGGCACACGAAAATGCATTTGTAGCCGCGGCGCTGGGCGATCATGGCGAGGCCGACGCCGGTGTTGCCCGACGTGGGCTCGACGATCGTGCCGCCGGGGCGCAGCTCCCCCGATGCCTCGGCGGCGTCGATCATCCGCAGCGCGATCCGGTCCTTCACGCTGCCGCCCGGGTTGAAGTACTCCACCTTGGCGAGCACGGGCGCGGCGACCCCTTCCGCGACCGTGCCGAGCCGGACGAGCGGGGTGTTCCCGACCAGGTCGGTGACGTGCTCGACGTAGCGCATAGCTCAATGGTCGCACCCTGTGCGCGGGGCGCCCCGGGGGTGCCGCATGACCTGCGACGTGGGGAGTTGCGCAGAGTCGAATGGTTGCGCGTTCAGTCGTCCGGCCGATCGGGAGCACAAAACGTGGCGAACGGACTAGTCTTCCCCAACACGGGACGAACCTCACCGACCGAGCGGGCCGCGGCCGGTTGATCCGACGACTCCCGAGAGTGGCCGGGGGCCGGAGACTTTTGCGGTCCGGCCTCCCCGGCCGTTCCCGGCCAGGACCGATGAGCAGGAGGGGCGCACCGGTGCCATCGGTCGGCGACGACGTCTACGGGGTCGAGGACCGCGACCGGGCCGAGGCCCAGCGCCTCGCCATCCGTGACGCCGAGCTGGACGAGCTCGCCAGGCGCGCCGCCGACGGCCACAAGCTCTCGCTGGAGCAGCTGTTGCACGAGGTCCGCCCGCTGGTCGTGCGCTACTGCCGCGCGCGGATCGGCGTGACGGTCGGCATGGCCACGCCCGACGACGTGGCCCAGGACGTGCTGATCGCGCTCTACAACGCGCTCGAGCGCTGGCGTCCCGGCGAGACGCGGGTGATGGCCTTCGTCTACGGGATCGCGAGCAACAAGGTGGTGGACGCGTTCCGTGCTGCCGGGCGCAACCGTTCCGTCCCCACCGACACGCTTCCCGACGCGGCGGACGCCGCTGCGGGCCCCGAGACGATCGCCGTGCTCGGCACCCAGATCGCCGAGCTGCGCCACCTCCTCGATCAGCTCCCCGAGCACCACCGCGAGGTGCTCGTGCTGCGGATCGCGCTGGGCCTGAGCGCCGAGGAGACCGCCCGCACCGTCGATTCCACGGCAGGCGCCGTGCGCGTCACCCAGCACCGGGCGCTCGCCAAGCTGCGCCAGCTCGCCGCCGAGCGAACCTAGGAGCGCGTCACCTCGCACAACCTGCGCTCCAGGTAGGCCCGCTCCGGTTCGTTGCCCACAAGCTGTAGCGCCCGCCGGTAGTCGAGCGCGGCGTCGCGGTGGCGACCGAGCCTGCGCAGGAGGTCGGCACGTGCGGCGGGCAGCAGGTGGTAGCCGCGCAGCCGCTCGTCGTCAGCCAGGGCGTCGAGGAGCTCGAGTCCGGCTGCCGGACCGTCCCGCATCGCAACCGCCACCGCCCGGTTGAGCCGCACCAGTGGTGACGGCGCAACGTCTCCGAGCACGTCGTAGAGGGCCACGATCTGGGGCCAGTCGGTGGTGGCGACGTCCGCTGCTTCGTCGTGCAGTGCCGCGATGGCCGCCTGTAGCGCGTACTGCCCGGGTGCGCCGTGGCGCAGCGCCTCGACGACGAGCCTGCGTCCCTCGGAGATGCGGTCCCGGTCCCAGAGCGACCGGTCCTGTTCGTCGAGCAGCACCAGGTCCCCGTCCGGGGTGATGCGGGCGGCTCGCCGGGCGTCGACCAGCAAGATCAGAGCCAGCAGCCCCGACACCTCCGGCTCTCCGGGGAGCAGGCCGTGCAGGATCCGAGCCAGCCGGATCGACTCGTCGGCGAGATCGGCGCGCAGGAGCTCGGGCCCGGCGCTCGCCGCGTAGGACTCGGTGAAGATCAGGTAGATGACACGCAGCACGCCCGGGAGCCGGCCGGGCAACTCGCGCGCGTCCGGCACGCGGAACGGGATGCGCGCCGCCTGGATCTTGCGCTTGGCGCGCACGATGCGTTGCGCCATCGTGGCGGTCGGCACGAGGAACGCACGCGCCACCTCGGGCGTGCCCAGCCCGGCGAGGCATCGCAGGGTCAGCGCCGTCTGAGCCTCGAGTGGCAGGGCCGGATGACAGCAGGTGAAGAACAGCCGGAGCCGCTCGTCGGGGACGTCCTCGTCCTCCGTGGCGGGGACGGCCGCGCCCTCGCGCTCGGCCTCGGCCCGCATCACGGCCAGCCGGGTGGCGTAGGCCTTGTCCCGGCGCAGCCTGTCGACCGCCTTGCGGCGCGCAGTCGTGAGCAGCCACGCCGCCGGTTTCGTCGGCACGCCGTCGACCGGCCAGTGTTCGAGCGCGGCGGCAACAGCCTCGGAGGCGACCTCCTCGGCCAGGTCGAGATCGCCGAACTGACGCACGAGAGTGGCGAGCAGCCGGCCCCGCTCCTCACGGAACACTGCTTCGACGGAGCCGGCTGCCCCCAGGGTCACGGCGCTTCGAACTCCATGATCGGGCGCACCTCGACCTTCCCGCCGCGGTGCGAACCCGGGCATCGGGCCGCCCAGTCCAGCGCCGCATCGAGGTCGGGGACGTCGATCAGGTAGTAGCCGCCGAGGATCTCGCGCGTCTCGGCGAACGGCCCGTCGGTGACCACCCGCTCGCCGTTGTCACGCATCTGGACGGTGGTGGCGGTCTCGACGCCTTGCAGCGCGTCGCTGGACAGCCGCACGCCCGCATCGGCGACGGCCTTCTCGTAGGCCCAGTACTCGTCCATCTCCTGTTGGATCGCCTGCTCGGTGGGGGGCTCGGTGGGCTGGGCACCGTAGATCAGCAGCATGTACTTCACGAGATGCTCCCTGTCGTCGTCACGGGGTCGACATGGGTGGCCGGGGTGCCACCACAGCATGACGACGAACGACCCGGGGCGAAATCGACACAACCGGTACACCTTGCTCGGTGTCGGTCACCGGCCCTGTGCCGGCCTCTACTCCCGTTCGATCCGCCGCAGTCCGCGTGTGGGTGTCCAGGCCTCGATCACCAACATGCTTGCGGCTTCGTTCAGGCCCGTGAGCACGACCTCGTCGATCTCGGCACGGAACAGGTCGCCGGACAGGTCACCGTCCACGTCGCCGGCGTGGAACGCCCGGCCGGCGATCTTCGCGTCACCGGACCAGGCCGCCTCGTTGCCCTCCCCCGGGTCCTCCGAGGCGCTGTGGAGCGCGAACCGCGGATCCCGGCGCAGGTCGGCGCCCTTGCGCGCCCCCGGCATCGACCCGAACGTCAGCTCGCCGTCGGCGAACTGCGCCTCGATTCCGGAGATGCGCGGCGAGCCGTCGGAGCGAAGCGTCGCGACGGTCTTGTGCTTGTGCGCGTCGAAGATCTTCCGTACGCGGGCGGCGAACCCCGGCTCGGCGATCTCGACGTCTTTCCATGTGGCCATGCCGGGATCATGAGGCCGAAACCTGACAACTCGGGTCACGTTCCACCCGGCAGGGTCACATCCGATTTGATCCCCTGATGCGGTTACCCGCGGGTATTCTCCGGCCGGTAGCCATACCCAGTGCGAGGAGAAGACGATGCCCGAAGCCGTGATCGTCGCGGCGGCCCGATCCCCGATCGGCCGCGCCCACAAGGGGTCGCTGACCACCATCCGACCCGATGACCTGACCGTCCAGCTCGTGCGCGCCGCGCTCAACCAGGTGCCACAGCTCGACCCGTCCGACATCGACGATCTCATCCTCGGCTGCGGCCTGCCCGGCGGCGAGCAGGGCTACAACATGGCGCGGGTCGTCGCGGTGCTGCTGGGCTACGACAGCCTGCCGGGCACCACGATCACCCGCTACTGCTCGTCGTCGCTGCAGACCACCCGCATGGCCCTGCACGCGATCCGCGCCGGCGAGGGCGACGTCTTCATCTCCGCCGGAGTGGAGACGGTCTCCCGCTTCGTCAAGGGCAGCTCCGACTCGTGGCCCGACACACGCAACCCGATCTTCGGTGACGCCGCGGACCGCACGAAGCACATCGCCGAGAACGGGGCCGACTCCTGGAGCGACCCGCGCCCCGACGAGCACCTGCCCGACGTCTACATCGCGATGGGCCAGACGGCGGAGAACGTCGCGCTCCTCAAGGGCATCAGCCGCGAGGAGATGGACCACTTCGGCGTCCGCTCGCAGAACCTTGCCGAGAAGGCGATCGCCGACGGGTTCTTCGCCCGGGAGATCACCCCCGTCACCCTGCCCGACGGCACCGTGATCTCCGCCGACGACGGCCCGCGCTCCGGCGTCACCTACGAGGCGGTCAGCCAGCTCAAGCCGGTGTTCCGGCCCGACGGCCGCGTCACCGCCGGCAACTGCTGCCCGCTCAACGACGGCGCGGCGGCGCTCGTGATCATGTCCGACACGAAGGCAGCCGAGCTGGGTGTCACGCCGCTGGCCCGGATCATCTCCACCGGCGTCTCCGCGCTGTCGCCGGAGATCATGGGCCTCGGGCCGATCGAGGCGTCGAAGCAGGCGCTGGGCCGGGCAGGCATGACGATCGACGACGTCGACCTCGTGGAGATCAACGAGGCGTTCGCGGCGCAGGTCATCCCCTCGGCCCGGGAGCTGGGCATCGACGAGGACAAGCTCAACGTCAACGGCGGCGCGATCGCGCTGGGCCACCCGTTCGGCATGACCGGCGCGCGCATCACCACCACGCTGATCAACGGCCTGCGCACCCACGACAAGCAGATCGGCCTGGAGACGATGTGCGTCGGCGGCGGACAGGGCATGGCGATGGTGCTCGAGCGCCTCAGCTGACCCACGAGACGCACAGCGGCCCGGCACCCCTCTCGGGGTGCCGGGCCGCTGTCGTGACGGGGTGGTCCGGGACGGACCCGGACGTCACTCCTGGCGCAGGTAGCTCAGCAGGCGCAGGATCTCGATGTACAGCCAGACCAGCGTGGTCATCAGGCCGAACGCGATGTACCAGGCGAACTTGGCCGGGGCGCCGTCGCGAACGGCGCGGTCGGCCATGTCGAAGTCGAGCAGCAGGCTGAACGCGGCGACACCGATGCAGACGATGCTGAACAGGTAGCCGATCATCGTGGGCTCCCGCACCCCGAGACCGCCGGGGATGAAGAAGCTGAAGATGAGGTTGAAGACCGCCAGCACCGTGACGCCGATGAGGGCGCCCATCAGCCACTTGGTGAACTTCGGCGTGACCCGCACCGCGCCCGTCTTGTAGACGACGAGCATGCCGACGAACACGCCGGCGGTGCCGATCACGGCCTGCAGGCCGATGCCCTGGAACTGCGTGCCCGATAGCTCGAGCGCACCGGTGATGCCACCGAGCGCCACACCCATGGCCGCCGAGTAGATGAGGACGAGCGCCGGGTTGGTGCTCTGCTTGAAGATGACGATCAGTGAGACGACGAGCCCGATGATGAACGCCGGGAGCACGAGCCCGTAGAGCCCGCTGATCGCGGTGAGCACGCCGGCGACGAGCGCGATGCCGGCGTTGAGTGCGGTCTTGGTGACGACGTCATCCATCGTGAGCGGACGCTCACTGACACCGGCACGCCCGTATCCGACCTGCGCGGCCTGGGCGTCGCCATAGGCGGCCGCGCCACCCATCGCGCCACCCCGGCGGTCGAACGTGGCGTATCCGCCGCCCTGCCCGGTGGGCAGGTTGCGGAACGCCGGGTTGCTACTGGTGCGCACCTGTTCCTCCTCGGAAGCGTCTCGGGCATCCATGCTGTTCAACGCCGAAGCGGGCCACGGCGTTCCCCGTACGTAAAGGCGACTTTACTGTGTTTCGGGTCAAGCTGCGGCAGCGCCGTCCTGAGGTGGGTCGAGGGCGATGCCCGCGTCCTCCAGGGCGGCTTCGGTGAGCAGTCGTGCGAACGCGCGGTCGGGCCTGTCGGCCGAGGCGAGCGGGGCGTCGACGTCCACCAGCCCGCAGGCCTGCAGGAGCGTGTCGTCGTAGGCGGCGAGCACCGCCACCCGGCGGACCTGGGTGTTCTGTGTGCGATCGCGCACCTCGCGGCGCAGCCTGCGGAGGTTGGCCACGACGCGCTCGAGGGACGGCCCCACCGGGGCGGCGGCGCGGCGGCGGCGCGGCGGCGGCGCTCGGCCACCCACTCGACCACGGCAGGCACCAGCCTCGCGGCCACCCAGAACAAGATCGTCGGCGCGGCGGCCACGAGCAGGTAGAGAAGCAGTCCCACCAGGACCGGACGGTCGCCCGTCACCTCCCCGAGATTACCTGCCGGACAGCGGCGCCGGATCGTCCGGACGAGCCTGAGCTGCAGTACTAGCCGGGTGTTCAGGTTCCTCGCACATTCGACGTTTCCGATCTTCAACGCCGTCGTTTGGTAGCACGAGGCCTTGATCATCGTGGTCCCGGCCACTATCCGACCGTGCCCGTCACCGGCACCGACCGGTGGCGTTCAGGCGCCCGACCCCGCACGACCACCGAACTCGACCCCCGACGAGGGGCACGCCGTCGTGCCCTCAGGAGGAGCCCGGATGGCCAGTCCCACCACCGACGACCCGATGCGCGGCCGCCACCGCACCGTGCAGCCCGGACTGCGCGACGCCGTCTTCGGACGGCGAAAGTTCCTCGTCTACCTGGCGGCCGGATCGACACTCACTGTCGCCGCCAAGCTCGGCATCGACACCTTCGCCCCGGGGTCGGCGTCCGCCGTTCCGACGCCCAGCCTCCCGCAGCCTGCCGACCTGCAGGACCTGGGTGACGTCCTGATCCTGTCCGGCAAGCCCACCGAGGCACTGCTGTTCACCGTGGAGATCACCGAGGACGGCCGGGTGCGTGCCGAGCTGCCCCGCATGGAGGTGGGCCAGGGCCTGACGACGGCTGTCGCGATGCTGGTGGCGGAGGAGCTCGACATCCCGCTGGACCAGGTCGACATGCCGCTGGCACCGGCCCGGCCGGAGCTGTTGTTCAACCAGCTCACCGGAGGGTCGAACTCGATCCGGTCTGTCTACGGTCCCGTGCGCGCGGCTGCCGCGGCGGCACGTGCCCGGCTGCAGGCGGCCGCGGCCGACCGGTGGGGTGTGCCCGCGGACGGTCTGAACACGGAGAACGGCCGCGTCGTCGCCACCGACGGCCGCAGCGCCGGCTACGGCGAGCTCACGCGCCTCGCCGCGTCGCTCCCGATCCGTGAGCTGGTGGCCCGGCCCAAGCCTCCGTCGGAGTTCAAGCTCGTCGGCACACCACAGCCGCGGGTGGACGCCCGTGCCATGGTCACCGGCGCCTTCACCTACACGCTCGACCTGGACATCCCGGATGCCACCCCCGCGATGGTCCGCAGGCCACCGACGATCAACGGCACGGTCGACGAGGTGCACAACGAGGACGACGTGCGCGCCATGCCCGGCGTACTCGACGTCGCGGTAATCGAGACCGGCGTCGCCGTCGTCGGGGAGACGTTCGGGCAGGCCCTCGACGCGGTGACGGCCCTGGACGTCAGCTGGGGCCCCGGCACGGTCGACGACCTGTCGGACGAGGGCATCAGAGATGCCCTGCGCAAGACGACGCTGCCCCTGATCCCCCCGATCTCGCTGCCGAACCAGATGGACTTCGAGTTCGACTGGGCTCCGATCAGCCACGCACCGATGGAGACCAACTCCGCGGTTGCCGACGTCCGGGGCGGAAAGGCCGAGGTCTGGGGCGGCATGAAGTCGCCGATCGTCGCCCAGCAGCAGATCGCGAAGGAGCTCGGCCTCCTGCCGGGCAACGTCACCTGCCATGTGGTGCAGGCCGGCGGGTCGTTCGGACGCAGGCTGTTCTGGGACGGCCCGCTGGAGGCGGCGCGGATCTCGAAGGCGACCGGCCGGGTCATCAAGCTCATGTGGTCGCGCACCGACGACATGCGCCACGGCCGCGCCAGGCCGGCCGCCCACCACCGCTTCCGGGCCACCCTCGGGCCCGACACGGTGCTGCGGCTCGAGCACCACACGGCGTTCGTCGAGACCGACTGGACTCATGGCCTCGGCGAGATCCTGTCCGCGACCGCAGCGGAGCTTCCGGGCGGTAACTTCGGTTTCGCGCAGACCGTCTTCATGCTCACCGTGAAGAGCCCCTACAACTTCGGGGCCGTGGAGCAGGTGCTCACCGAGGCACCCATCAAGATGCACACCGGCGCGTGGCGCTCGGTGTACTCGGTGAGCTCGCGGTGCGGCGAGGAGATCGTGGTGGACGCCGTGGCGGAGAAGCTCGGCAAGGATCCCTACGAGTTCCGCCGCGCGTTCCTCAAGAACGACGCGCAGCGGGCGGTTCTCGACAAGGTCGCCGAGGAGGGCGACTGGGGCCGCTCCCTGGACGACGGCTTCGCCCAGGGCATCGCGTTCCACGAGGAGTACCGCTCGCGCACCGCGTGTCTGGTGGAGATCGACGGCCGCGACCCACACGCCCCGCGCGTGACGAAGGCCGTGATCGCAGGCGACTACGGGCTCCCGATCAACCCGCGAGGGCTCAAGGCGCAACTGCTGAGCGGTCTCACGGACGCGATCTCGGTGACGTTGCAGGCCGGCCTGCACATCGACAAGGGGCTGCCGCTGGAGGGGAGCTACTCGCAGTTCCACTACGCGCGCCAGGCGAACTCCCCCACCGACGTGCAGATCTTCATCCTGCCCGGCGAGGGCGAACCGGGCGGGGCGGGCGAGCTGGGCGTGCCGGCCGCGGCCGGCGCGATCGCCAACGCCTACGCCCGCGCCACGGGCATCGCCCCGCGCAGCTTCCCGATCAACTTCCCGGTCGACTTCGAGCCGTTCCCCCGCTAGGAGGCCCCGCCATGCCGAGCTACAGCTTCACGGTCAACGGTCGCGAGGTGACCGTCGACGCCCCCGCCGACCTGCCCACGCTCTGGGCCCTGCGCGACAAGCTGGGGATCACCGGGCCCAAGTACGGGTGCGGGATCGACGTCTGCAAGGCCTGCACCTCCCATGTGGACGGGGAGGCGTTCAACCCGTGCGTCACCCCGGTGTCCGACGTCGAGGGCCGCGAGATCACCACGATCGAGGGGCTCGCCGACGGAGATCAGCTGCATCCGGTGCAGGAGGCCTGGCTCGAGCAGGACGTCGCCCAGTGCGGCTACTGCCAGCCCGGCCAGATCATGGCCGCAGTGGCCCTGCTCAACAGCACCAGCGACCCGACCGACGAGGAGATCGACGAGATCGAGAACGTCTGTCGGTGCGGCACCTACTTCCGCATCCGCGAGGCGATCAAGAGCGCGGCATCGAAGATGTAGCCGGGGCCCGTCCGACAAATTGATCGTGCGAGAAGGAGCGCGCCCGCATAGGCTCCCGCCGGAGACCGGCTCAGATCGGAGGTGAGCCCGATGTGGGCGTTCTTCTCGGCGCGGTTGCGGATGTGGCTGATCCTGGCGGTCGCGGCGCCGCTGCTGGGCTGGCTGCTCGGGCGGATCGGCGACCTCATCGAGGCGCGGCGCGGCCCGAACACGGTGAGCCGGGTGCTGAAGACCGGCCGGGAGTTCCTGGGTCGCCGTTCCCGCGGCCCGCTCGCCCCGCGGCGCGCTGCCGACCCGGTCGGGGTTCGTGACGCCGGCGTCCCGAAGCGCTGATCACGTGGCGCGATACGTACTGGTACACGGCGCGTGGGGTGGCTCGTACGGCTTCCGGTTCGTCCGGCGGCTGCTGCACGCCGAGGGCCACGAGGTCTTCACGCCCTCCCTCACCGGCATCGGCGAGCGGTCGCACCTGACCGGACCGCACGTCG
The DNA here is from genome assembly GCF_039534065.1 of Pseudonocardia yunnanensis. Classification (NCBI taxonomy): domain Bacteria; kingdom Bacillati; phylum Actinomycetota; class Actinomycetes; order Pseudonocardiales; family Pseudonocardiaceae; genus Pseudonocardia; species Pseudonocardia yunnanensis. The sequence goes on from NZ_BAAAUS010000008.1 coordinate 320,018, forward strand.
ACCTGTCGCTGCACGTGCTCGACGTCGTCAACGTGGTGCGCTACGAGGACCTCGACGACATCGTGCTGCTCGGCTACTCCTACGGCGGCATGGTCGTCACGGGGGCGCTCGACCACATCGGCACCCGGGTGCGCGAGCTCGTCTACCTCGACGCGTTCGTGCCCGGCGACGGTGACAGCCTGGCCACGCTGACCCGTGGCGGCTTCGGCGATCCGGCGTCGGAGATCGGGGCTCCGTGGCTCGTGCCGCCGCCGAAGCGGGAGTACGACGACCCGGCGGCGGCGGAGTGGTCGAACCTGCGCCGCACCCCGCAACCGGTGGGCACGCTCACCGAACCGGTCCGGCTCTCGACCCCGCTGGAGGAGCAGCCGTTCGGCCGCACGTACATCCGGGCGACCGTGGATCCCGGGGCCGCCTTCGAGACGCCGGCGCGGCGCGCGAAGGAGAGCCCGGCCTGGCGCTACCACGAGATCGCGACGAACCACATGATCCCCGAGAACCGCCCGGCCGAGCTTGCCGCTCTGCTGCAGGCGCTGGCGTGAGCGCACTACGGTCGGATCATGGCTGAGGACTCCGTGCACCGGTACCAGGCAACGTGCTCGTGGTCCGGTTCCACCGCCGGCGGCTACGAGCACTACGGACGGACGCACCAGGGCACCGCCCCGCCGGCCGCCCCCGAGCTCACGCTGTCGTCCGACCCGGCGTTCCGTGGCGACCCCGCGCACCTCAACCCGGAGCAGCTCGTGGTGCTGGCCGCGGCGTCCTGCCAGCTGCTGTCGTTCCTCGCGGTGGCCGCGCGGGCCCGGCTGGACGTGCGTGACTATCACGACGAGGCCACGGCCACGATGCCCGAGGCCGACCGTCCGGTCCGGCTCGCCGAGATCGTGCTGCGGCCGCGGATCCAGCTCGCCGCGGGTCCGAGCGAGGACCGCGTCCGCCACCTCGTGGAGGTCGCCCACCGCGAGTGCTTCATCGCCAACAGCCTCGCCACCCCCGTGCGTGTGGAGCCGGTGATCGAGTTCGTGGACGTCGGTTGATGCGGACCGCGGGGGTCACCGCCCTGCTCGCCGTCGCCACATTCGTGCTGTGGTGGGCGGTGTTCCCGGCCGACTGGAGCGTGGTGCCCACCCGCGACCCGAACACCCTGGCCTCGCCGGTGCGCACCGGGCACTGGGCTGCGGCAGGAGCCGGGCTCGCGGTTCTGGCGGGAGCCGCCGGATACGTGCGCGGTGTGCTGGTGGCGCTGGTGGGTGTCGCGGTGCCGGCGTTCCTGCTGTTCTGCGTCTACAGCGCGAGCGCCGAGGTCGTCGGCGCCAACCTGTGGCCCGTCGGCGCTCTGTTCCTCGCCCCGCCTCTCGTCGCGGGTGTGGCGGCCGCGGCCGCGCTCGGTGCGCTGGTGCGCCGGCGGCGGATCCACCCGCCGACCACCACGGTTTGACCGGACACGCAAAATTCACAAGCCACGATCCCTCGCATCACCGAGACTGTGCGCATGAGCGCTGGGCCCGTGGCCGACATCGTGACGAACATCCGCGGCACGCACGTCCTCGTCTGCGCTCCCGACGGACCCAAGCTCCGCACCAGCGGCGACGCCGTCGAGATGATCGGCGAGGCGCTCTACCAGCGGGCCGACCTCGTCGCCGTCCCGGTCGAACGGCTCGACCCCGGTTTCTTCACACTGTCCACCGGCATCGCGGGCGAGATCGTCCAGAAGTTCGTCAACTACCGGCTGCGCCTCGCGGTGCGCGGCGACCTGTCCGAGCACCTGGCCAGGAGCGCGTCGCTGCGTGCATTCGTGGTGGAGTGCAACCGCGGGCGTCACCTGTGGTTCGTGGCCGACGACGCCGAGCTGGGCGACCGGCTCACCAGGAAGGCCCCTGCCGCGTCGGAATGAACGGCGTGCCCACCGTGGCGGCGAGCCCGTCGTCGTGGGGCAGCTCTCGCTGATGCGCCCGGACCTGGGCGGGAGACTCGAGGGCGTGGCCCTGCGGCGGCGCTTCCTCCCGCCCGCTGGACGGTGAGGAGAGATCACGGTGATCGATCAGCTCGAGCGGGTGTCCGCCCTGGACCGGACGCTGCGCGCCTTCACGTGCGTGGGCACGTCCCCGGGCTCCTCGGACCAGCGACCGGACGCCCTCGCGCTGGGCGTCAAGGACCTCTTCGACGTGGCGGGCCTCCCGACCGCGCTCGGCACGGCCGCCATTCCCGCTCGGCAGGCGACGAGCACCGCCGCAGCGGTCACCGCATTGCAGAACTGGCGTGCTGTGGTGGTCGGCAAGACCATGACCAGCGAGTTCGCCTACTTCGGCGCGAACGCCACGCGCAATCCATGGAACATCGATTTCAGCCCGGGCGGCTCCTCCAGCGGGTCGGCCGCCGCGGTCGGAGCAGGTCTCGTGCCCCTGGCGATCGGCACGCAGACCAACGGGTCGATCGTCCGGCCCGCTGCCTATTGCGGCGTCGTCGGGTTCAAGCCGACCTACGGCACCATCCCCACCGACGGGCTGTGGCTCTATGCCCCCAGCATCGACACCGTGGGGGTCTTCGCCCGCACGGTCGGGCTCGCCGGCACCGCGGCGGACGTCATGTCCGGCGGTGACCTGAGGTTCACGGCGGCCACGGCGCCTCCGGAACCGGCGGGGCTGCGGATCGGTGTGGTCCACACGCGGGACTGGTCCATGACCAGTGCCGAGATGCGCTCGGTGCTGGACCGGACGGCCGGGCAGCTGGCGGACGCCGGTGCCCACGTGACCGACGTGACCACCCCGCTCTGCGGGGACGAAGGACTGTCGCTGCACGGCACGATCTCGGAGTTCGAGGGCGCGGCCGGGATCGGGCGGCTCGGGATCGAGCGGCCCGACCTCGTCGGCGAGAAGGTGCGCGAGATGCTGGACCACGCCGCCACGATCAGCGCCGAGGAGTACCAGCGGGCGCTGGAGCGGCGCACGCAGCTCGTCACCGAACTGGACGAAGCACTGTCCACCGTGGACTTCCTGCTCACCGTTCCCGCCTCCGGCACCGCCCCACCCGCAGGTGACAACGGCGACCCCCGCTACTGCACCAGGTGGAGCCTCGCCGGCACGCCGGCGATCTGCCTGCCCGCCGCACTGGGTGAGCACGGTCTTCCGCTCGGGGTTCAGCTCGTCGGACGGCGCGGCTTCGACGCCCGCCTGCTCGAGCACGCGCAGTCGGTGGAGGAACTGCTCGCTTTCGCGTCGAACTACAAGCCCCTCGACCGCTAGATCCACCAGCACCTTCTCCGACCAGCGCGGTCAGCCCGGCATCGTCCCGATCACCACGGTGGCGCTCAGCTCGTCCGAGCAGGCCACTCGCGGGAGGAGCCCGTGGCGGGCGAACGCGTCGGCGGTGTGCGGCGCCTGTTGCTCGCTCGTCTCGATCAGCAGGTGGCCGCCCGGCGCCAGCCATCGCGGGGCGACGGCCACCACCCGGCGCTGCACGTCGAGCCCGTCCGGCCCGCCGTCGAGCGCCACCTTCGGTTCGTGCAGACGGGCCTCCGGTGGCATCATGCCGATCGCGTCGGTGGGCACGTACGGCGCGTTGGCCACCAGGACGTCGACCCGCCCGCGCAGCGCTACGGGCAGCGGCTCGTCGAGATCGCCCTCGTAGACCAGACCGCCGACGGGGCCGAGGTTGCGGCGCGCGCACCGCACGGCAGCAGGGTCGATGTCGGCGGCGTACACCTCGATCGGGATCGGTGCCGCAGCTATCGCGGCGCCCACCGCACCCGTGCCGCAGCACAGATCGACGACCACGGCCCCGGGCTGCAGGAGGGCGACCGCCTCGTGGACGAGGAACTCCGTGCGGCGGCGGGGGACGAAGACCCCGGGATCCACGGCCACCCGCAAACCGCAGAACTCCGCCCAGCCGAGCACCTGCTCGAGCGGCAGGCCTGCGATGCGCCGATCCAGCATGACTGCGAGGTCGGACGGGGTACGGGCCGCGGCGAGGAGCAAGCGCGCCTCGTCCTCGGCGAAGACGCACCCGGCCGCACGGAGGCGGGTGATGATGTCGGACGCGGGTTCGGGGAGAGAAGGGGATGAGATCGACATGGGAGCCTTTCGCGATGCCCGCGGGCGCCTCCCCTCGGCGACCTCAGTCAGGTCAGCCGCAAGAGCGCGAGACGGGGAGTGCCCAGCCTGAACGAGCGGTGATGGGTCCCACCCCCTTCGGCCGTCATGTCCTGCGTGCTGCGTCAGCCTAAACAGCGGCCCGGACCCCGACCAAACGGGTTCGAACCACGGCCCCGCCCACCTAGTGTCGGAACGGTGACCATGCCCTCATCCGGCACACCGGCCGATCCGGCTTCGAGCCACCGGGCCATCGAAAACCTCATCTCCACCTATGCAGAGCTCGTGGACGTCGGCGACTTCGCGGGTGTCGGCCACCTGCTCGCCGATGCCACCTTCATCGCGCGGAACGTGCCGATCACCGGCCGGGACGCCATCGAGGGGATGCTCAGAGATTCGGTGATCGTCTACGAGGACAGCACTCCTCGCACCAAGCATCTCGTCACGAACATCATCGTGGAGGTCGACGAGGAGGCGGGCACAGCGGGCGCCCGGTCGTACGTCACCGCGCTGCAGGCGCTGCCCGACCTGCCCCTGCAACCCATCGTCAGCGGCCGCTACCACGACCGCTTCGAGCGCCGTGACGGGAGATGGCGCTTCGTGGAGCGGCGCGTGCACATCGACCTCGTCGGAGACGTGAGCTGCCACCTTCGCCGTACCGCGGCCGAGGCGATCACTCAGGGGTAGGACATGGCGCGAAGCCGTCGTCAGGCCGAAGCGTTCGCCATCTCCTCGCGCAGGATCGCCGCCATCTCGGTCGGCCGGGACAAGTACGGTGAATGGCCGGCGTCGAGCCGCCACGCGCGATGGGCACGCCCGGCCATGAACTCCTGAGCGCCGACGGGAATGGCCGCGTCCCGCTCGCTGATCACATAGCTGCTCGGGATCGTGTGCCAGGCGGCCTGCGTGATCGGTTGCACGAACGACGCATACGACTGGAGGAGCAGAGCGCCGTTCGCCCGCTCCGCGCTCTCGGCGTCGACGTCGTTGTAGAAGATCTCCTTGCCGCGCACCACGTCGACATAGCCTTCCGTGTCGTGCACCCGCCACCATTCCTGCGGAACCCCGTTGCACGCACCGAGTATCGATTGCCCGATCTCCAACTGGAACGCGTTGATGTAGATCAGTCGCCTGACGGCGTCGACGCCCGCCAGCGCCTCCGTGATGACGGCGCCGCCATAGGAAGCGGCTGCCACCACCACCGGACCATCGACGCTCTCCACCGCTGATCGCACAGTTCGGGCGTCGGCGTACAGATCGCCGAGTTGCGACACGACGTTTCCACTCGACGACAGCCGGACATTGCGGACATCGATCTCCGGCAACTCGTCGATCAGCTTCGTCCACATGTCAGGGCCGTGCCATGCGCCGTGGACGAGAACGAGCGCAGGACTACTGGAACGCGTCATCGTCTACCTCACCGATAGCAGCACGACCGATCGGTCGCTCTAACTAGAAAGTACGACCGGTCGTGCTATGGTGTCAACGTGCAGTCCTTTGATCCGATTCCGGTGACGGCGCCGGTCCGGCGCACGCGATCCGACGGCGAACGCAGCCGCCAGGCGATCCTCGGGGCCGCGATGGGGCTGGCCACGATCGAGGGCCTCGAGGGCCTGTCGATCGGCGGACTGGCAGCCCATATCGGGATGAGCAAGAGCGGCTTGTACGCGCATTTCTCGTCCAAGGAAGAACTCCAGCTCGCCATCATCACTGCCGCCGAGGACGTTTTCGCCACCCAGGTCGTGCTGCCCGCCCGGAAACAGCCGGACGCTCTGAGCCGGCTCACCGCTCTGTGCGAGCGCTTTCTGTCCTACGTCGACCAGAAAGTCTTTCCTGGAGGCTGTTTCTTCGCCTCAGCCGGCGCCGAGCTCGACACGCATCCCGGCCCGGTCCGAGATGCGCTCGCGCGCTCCCAGTCCACGTGGAACGACACCGTGATCGAGTTCGTGGAGCGAGCGCAGGAAGACGGCGCGATCAGGCCGGACGAAGAAGCCTCTCAACTGGCGTTCGAGCTCAACGCGTTCCTGCACCTGGCGAACGATCTTTTCGTGCTGCACCAGAACGACCTGGGGATCGAGAGGGCCCGCCAGGCAATCGCCCGCAGGCTGCGCACGGCGCGTTCCTGACTACCCGAAAGCGGCGTGCGAGGCTTTGAAGAAGTCGGTCGGGTCGTACTCCGCCTTCACCGCGCGCAATCTGGCCAGGCTGGACCCGTAGTAGGAGCTCACGGAGCGGCCGGCCTCGATGTAGTTGACGTAGCCGCCGGCGGAGGCAGCGGCCACGGCGCGATGCCCGGAGGTCACGAAGTTCTGCGCCGCGCGGAGGGCCGCGGCCGACGGGTGGGCCGGGAGGCCGGAGTACCACTGGATGACGGCGAGTGCAGACCGCCACGGCCAAGCAGCACCACCTTGCGGCTGTTTCGCCGCCTGACCACCCAGCGGGTCCAGGATCGCGGACGCGGGCACCTTCGCCCGTGCGGCAGCCTTCACCGCGGCGAGCAGCCGGGTGATCGTCGCTGCGTCCATGGGACCGCGCAGGACGTCGGAGCCGGCGAGGAATCCCGTTCGCGCGCTGGTGGTCCCGCCGCCCAGGTACGTCACCGCCTGCATGTGGGTCTTGACGGTGATCGAGCGACTGGTGGCCTTCGACCCGACGAACGACTCCAGTTGCTCGGCGGCGGCCGAGGCCGAACCCGTGGTGGAGACACCGACAGCGTGGATCGACAACGTTCCGTTGCTCTGGGCGTCGATGTGGAAGTTCGCCCAGGCCGTCATCGGAGCCTCGTGCGCGAACCGCTGCCAGCCCCGCAGCGCCGCGGCCACGGACGCCTCCGGCCAGGTCAGCGTGAACAAACCGAGTTTGCTCGCGGGGATCGTGGCCAGCCGGAACGACGTGACGATGCCGAGGTTGCCACCGCCTCCCCCGCGCAACGCCCAGTAGAGGTCCGCGTCCTGCGTCGGCCCGGCGGTGCGGACGACCCCATCGGCGGTGACCACCTCCATCGAGAGGATCCGATCGCTCGTCAGGCCGTAGGTGCGGGTGTGGACTCCCATACCGCCGCCGAGGGCCAGCCCGGCGACACCGACCGTGGGACACGTCCCGGTCGGGAGGGATCTGCCGTCCTTGTCCAGCTGCGCGTGGACGTCGTACAGCTTGGCCCCGGCGCCGACGGTCACCACGTCGTCGGAATAGCCGACGCTGCTCATCGGTCCGACGTCGACGACCAGCCCGCCCGCCACAGTGGAGGCACCGACGTAGGAGTGCCCACCCCCCTTGGGGACGCAGACCAGCCCGTTCTGCCGGGCGAACAGGATCGACTCGCGCACATCGTCGGTGGTGGCAGCTCGGACGACGGCGGCCGGCTGGATCGAGTCGAACCTCGGGTTGAACAGCTGGTGGGCGGCGGGGTACCCGCTCTCACCGCGCAGGTGGAGCGTGCCGTCGAGGCCGCTCCGCAACCCGTTCCAGTCGGGCGCGGCCGCGGCGGGGACGGTCGGACCGGCCGCTGCGGGACTGGTCGGTCCGGCTGGGACAGAGCTGGTCGGTACGGCCGTCGCGGATTCGTTGTCGACGCAGCTCGCGAGAGCGGTGACAGCCAGCACCCCGCCGGCTTTGAGAGCGGTGCGACGGTCGATGCGCCTCACGATCGACGGGCTCCTCCCGCATGGCTGCCCTTGGTCGCCGAAGGAGCGGACGACCTACTGAGTCGCGATCCTGCTCCTGCATGCCTGCAAGGATGAGTTGATGTTCGCCACATCGCCCCGAGCGGAACTGAGCGACGAGCTTGTCGTCGATGGCAGCACGCCCTCCACCCCCGTGCTGTCCCCGAACGGCCGATGGGTCGCGTTCATTGTCGCCCCCGTCGGGCAGCCTGACGAGCTGCCGATCAGCGCACTGTGGATCGCGCGGGCCGATGGGAGCGAGCCCCCGCGGCAGCTCACCGGGGACGCCGTGCAGGTCTCCTCGCCGCGATGGGCACCGGATTCGCAGTGGATCTTCTTCCTGTCGGACCGGTCGGAACGTGGCACGCCGCAGCTGCAGCGAATCCGCGCTGCCGGTGGTGACGTCGAAGCCCTCACAACCTGGAAGGGCGGAATCCGCGATCACCGCCCCCTGGCCGAGCCCGATCTGATCGCCGTCATCGCGCACGACGAACCGACCGACGACGACGAGCGACGGGCCGAGCAACGTGACGATGCCGAGGTCTGGGGTGAGCGAGTGCGCTTCTCCCGGCTGCGGCTGCTCGACCTGCGGACCCGTGAGATCAGAACTCCGGAGGCGCTCGGCGACCGGCACGTCGTCGAGGTGGTGCAACGACCCGATGGCGGGCCGTTGGCGGTGCTCACCTGGCCCACGCCCGATCTGGACCCGGGCCTGCTCGAGCCCGGACTCCACCTGGTCGCCGTGGACACCGGGGCGGCACGGGACCTCGGCCGTGCGCAGGTGGGGGCATCGTCAGTTGTCTGGTGGCGTGCCGAAGCATGCTGGCACCTGGCGTACCTGGCGACGACCCCACCCGGTCTGGTCGGTGGTGCCGCCGTGTTCGACGTCGTCGTGCCCACGAGCGGAAAAGCAGGCGAGCACCGCAACCTGACGGGCGGGACGAGCATCTGTCCGTTGCAGCTCGTCCAGATCGACTCCGGTGCGCCGCTGGCCTTGTTCGCCGACGGCCTGGACACGGCGATTCACCGGCTCGACCCCATCGGGCCGCAGTTCGTGGAGATATCAGGGGTCGAGGGTTTCGCTAAGTTCCTGACCGCGAACGAAGGCGGCGATGTTGTCGCCGCCGTGGTGAGCACGTCGTACGAGCCCCAGGACGTGCACGCAGGATCGCCGCTGGGGCCGCTGGTGCGGATCAGCGACCTGCGACCGGAACTTCGGGATGTCCGGTGGGGCGCCCAGGAGCGCCTGTCCTACAAGGCGTTCGACGGGCTGGAGCTGGACGGCCTCCTGATCCTCCCCGCAGGAAAGTCTCGGCAGGATGGCCCATTTCCCCTCGTCACGCTGATCCACGGCGGCCCCTACGACGGGTACACCGATCAGCTCCAGCTCGGCTGGTATCCGTCCGGGCAGTGGCTGGCTACGGCGGGATACGCGGTGTTCCTGCCGAACGGACGCGGCGGCCGAGGACATGGTCACGCGTTCGCCGCACGCGTTGCGGGCGCGGTCGGCATGGACGAGTGGACCGACGTCCTCACGGGGATCGACATGTTGATCGCCGACGGCGTCGCCGACCCGGACCGGCTGGGCATCGGGGGCTGGAGCCACGGCGGATTCATGGCTGCGTGGGCGGTCGGACAGACCGATCGGTTCAAAGCTGCTCTCATGGGAGCAGGTATCAGCGACTGGGGAATGCTCGCAGCGACCGGAGAGGAAGGGCCGTTCGAGGCCGGGCTCGGCGGCAGCACCGGCTGGGAAGGGACAGGCCCCCACCATCACGACCGGCTGAGCCCGATCTCGTTCGCCTCGAAGATCCGCACACCGGTGTTGATCATGCACGGCAAGAACGACACCAATGTCCCGATCTCCCAGGCGGAGTTCTTCCACCGGGCCCTTCGCCGGTTCGGCGTCGAGCACGAGTACGTCGTCTACCCGAGAGAGAACCACTCGATCCGCGAACGCAACCACCAGCTCGACCTGCTCCGGCGCACGCGCGAGTGGTTCGACCGATGGTTGATGAGAGGTCCGGACGTGCCGTCGAGCTGACTCGAACGCAAACGGAATCACACTGAATCGGCTCCGCCGGCTTCGTCACGAAGTCGCGCGACGATCACCCGCGTAATAGTCGGTCGGCGACCGAAAATAATGGAGCGAATTCCGTCTCCGCTCCTCACCTGTCGTTGCTCGACCTTCGGCCGAGAAGATCTTGTGCGAACACCGACGACGTCCGGACGGATCAGGAGGCCCCGCGAAGCAGGCGGCGGACCCAGCGCGTCCCCGGGACATGCGTCCCAGCCGACCGCTCCGAGCGTCCCGCCTGCGCCTCCACCGCGTACAGCCGGAACATCTCGGCCGCATTGAAGCCGTCGTACACCGGCCGTCCGTTCGCGTCGGTGACGTGGTTCTCGCCGCCGGACGGCTGGTTCAGCCAGGGCAGCGGATGCCTGGCCGCACGCACCGCGGCCCGCCCGATGTGGTCGCGCTTCTCGCCGAGGACCGACCTCACGCCGGTACTCCCGTCTCCGGCCGGGAATTCGAGGCCGGTGTCACGTCCGCCTCGGACGACGCCGACGTGGCTGCCGGCGCTCGAGAATTCCTCGGCGCGCTCAGGCTACTCGCCGCCGACAGCACCCGGTCCTTTTTCACCCGCGCGGGAGCCACCACGGACGCGAGCAACCCGAACGAAGACCCGAGATTTTCGATCGTCACCGTCGCTGAGTGATGAATACAGGAGTATGGTGACACTCTCGGGTCATTTCGAACGCGAGCGTTCAGGCCGCGTCCTCGCCAGGTCCTGGTGCCCGTGATGGCACATCTCGGCCCCACCTCGCGAAGCGATGGATCAGGGCTCGGCGTCGCACACATCCGGGAAAGTCGACAGATCCAGGAAGGCCACGATGAACGCCCCGGCCGAGATCATCGTAACAGGTCGCAACATCACTGTGTCCAGCTATCACCGGTCGCACATCGCCGACAAGCTGGCCCACCTCGAACACTTCAACCGTCACGTCATCCGCTTTGACGTCGAGCTGAACCACGAGCCGAACCCGCGTCAGTCGAAGTCGTCCTTACAGGTCGTGATCACCGGTCGCGGCAAGGGCCCCACCGTGCGCGCCGAAGCCCGTGGAGCCGACGCCCACGCCGCGCTCGAAGCCGCGGTCGGCCGGCTGGAGGGCCGGCTGCGCCGCGACCACGACCGCCACCAGGTCCACCACTACCGACACCAGCGGATGGCAACCGGAACAGGCCGGGCATGAAGACCGGTCCTGCGTTCGAACTCAGCGACTTGACGGTGCTACTCGGCCTCGATCTGGGCGAACCGACCGATGCGGGCGATATCGAAGCCATCGATGTCATCTTGGAGCGCCGCCGTGCCGCCAACCCCCCGGTGCCCGCAGACCTCCGAGCGAGCCGGCAGAGGACGACGCTCTACCTGGTCCCCAACGCCTCATCCTGAGCCCGCTCCTACTCCGGCCCCGGCACATGTCCGGACCTACGGTCCGAGTTCGGACCCCGAACACAAAAAGAGAGCACCAGCGATGATCACTTTTCTTGGGGTAATCATCTTCGTAACCGTCCTGGCGATCGGCGCGGCCGATTGGAACAGCGGTCTGCGCCCCTTCCAGAAGTACACCCCACCGTGGTTGACCACTGGCGCGACGCACGGTGGCCCGCGCCGACGTCGGCGCCGGGCTCACGACTCCTGATCGTTCTGGTTCCGGCCCGGAGAGGCGGAGCTACCGCACCTTTTCCGGGATGTGGTCAATGGCGTAAAGGACGTGCACGGCAAGTTTGGCTGCCTCTTTCTCGCCGAGCTTCGAGTTCTGCGTCAAAGCGTGCGCAACGAGTTGGACGCGCTGGTCGTAGAGCGAGATGTAGATGGGCTTGGTGGTGACCATGTTCGGTTCCTTTCCGGAATGCGGGTGGTCGCCGGATGGCGACGTCGACTGTTGCTCGAACTCGTCTCATCGCGGACGAGATCATTCATGGGAGGGCACCGGCGTCGAACTCCCGGTGCTGCTCCGCGGCGTAGGAGAAGGCGCGGAGGCGCTGAGCAGCGCTTCGACGCCGTCTGTGTTGCCTCGATGTCCCGCAGCCCGCAGCGCGGCCTGAGCGACCGGTGCGGTCGCCTCGGGCGCCACGACCAGGAGCGTGACAAGCTGGCCGCGCCCGTACACGTCGATCGTGTCGCGGCGCTGTGAGCGGTAGCCGCCGAGCCTGATGCGCCCGCCGCCGGCAATGATCTTGCTCGGGGTGGGCTCCCAATCGTCCGGGTTGTAGCTCACACCTTCGATGGCCCCGAGGCGATCGGCGAGCGCCGACAGCAGGGCAGGAACCTCGGCAGCCAGGTTGCGCGACCGAGGCCACCATCCACCGTCGACAACGCCCGTGGCGGGTGCCGTCGGCTTCACTGTCAACCGGAGGTGCTCGCGGTGGCCGCTGCCGGTCTCTACCGGGCTGCGAGCGATAGGCGTGATGCGGACCGACGTCATGTCGGTACTCCGTCCCCGGACGATCGCTCGTCCGCGTGGACTCTCGCCGGGAACGACCTGGGCTCGAACGCCCATGCACGAAATGAGCCCGGCGCAGCTGAGACTACACCTGTTGATCCTCGACAGGACACCGATGGCCGCAGCATCTGCCACGACGCAGTGCTCCGCCGTCCATCCACATCGGACGGCGCAAGCCGGTAGTTCCTTTTCAGGTGAGGGTGGCTTGCGGACTCATCCTGGGAGCCGACATACGCAACCTCGGCCTGCGGCGCCACTGGCGATCGTCGCCGTGCAGTACCGCGTGCCGATGGCGTCGTGTGCGTCCCGTGGATGGGGGCAGACCGGGCACGCCACCTCAGTCTCGTCCAGATCGGTTGGTGCTGTCGTGCTCTGTGTGTCGGATGCCGACGTGATGTCGGTGCTCCCATCCCCGGACGGCAAGTTCGTCCAGTGTGGGCCTGAATCGAGGACGACGCGGGCTTGGCCGCCCACGTGCGAAATGCTCTCGACCCCTCCCATCCTACGCACTGCGGAGGCAGACGGTCGACTCGTGGGACGTCCGGGCGGCGGTTCGCCGTACGGCCAACGAGCCGAGCCCATGGAACTTCGGCAGCACCCTGCTCCGCCGTACCCGTGAGTGGTTTGACCGATGGTTGATGAGACGTCCGGACGTGCCGTCGAGTTGAGCCGACGGCAGACGAATCCGCAGGTGACCGGGTTCACCGGGCGGCCCGAATCCGATCAACCCGGTGGCACGGTGGATCTCGTTCGGGGTTCGTGGCGGCCGCTGGAGGGGGCGGCGCGGCCCGGATCGGTGCCGGGGGAGGTCGGGTGGCGTTCGACTACATCATCGTGGGTGGCGGTACGGCAGGTTGCGTGCTCGCGTCGCGGTTGTCCGAGGACCGCGCAGTGCGCGTGCTCCTACTCGAGGCGGGTGCTCGTAGCGGGCCACCGGAGATGGCCGATCCGGAGATGTGGTCGACGTTGAAGGGCACGGAGGTCGACTGGGCGTACGAGACCGTGCCGCAGCCGCGCCTCGGTGGCGTCGTGCTGCCCTGGCCGCGGGGCAAGGTGCTCGGTGGCTCCAGCGCGATCAACGCGTCGCTGCACACGCGGGGCCACCGCGACAGCTACGACGCCTGGGCAGCGGTCGGCGCCACCGGCTGGGACTACGCGTCGATGCTGCCGTTCCTCAAGCGGGCCGAGCACGCGGTCGGGGTCGGCGATCCCCGTGACCGGGGAGCAGACGGGCCGATGACGGTTGCTCCGGGTGAGGCCGAGGAGCCGTTGTGGGATGCGATGTTCGAGGCTGCGGTCGAGGCGGGACATCCCGTCGCCGACGACCTCAACTCCGGGTCGGGCGAGGGGGTCGGTTGGAGTGAGTACACCGTGGTGCACGGCATGCGGCAGAGCGCGGCCGATGCCTACCTGACTCCGGCGCTGAATCGATCGAACCTGGACGTGGTCACGGGCGCGTACGTCCGGCGGCTGGTGTTGCACGGCGACCGGTGCCAAGGCGTCGAGTACACAGTGGACGGTGAGCGGCGCTCGGCCACGGCGGAGCGCGAGGTCGTCCTCGCAGCGGGCACGATCGCGTCGCCGCAGCTCCTGCTGCTCTCCGGGATCGGGCCCGCGGCGCAACTGCGCGAGGCCGACATCACCGTCGTCGCAGACCGGCCGGGGGTGGGAGAGAACCTGCACGAGCATCCGCAGGCCGGGGTGGCCTACCGCGCGACGGGGCCCGTGCAGGCCGCGCAGTTCGCCCGTCGGCCACAGGTGCGGTTTCGCAGCGATCCTGCGGGCCCGGTGGACCTGCAGATGATCTTCATGAGCTTCCCGGCAGGCTCCCGCGGGACGCCGGGGCAGGGCGATGGGTTCACGGTGGTGAGCGCGCTGATGACGCCGGTCAGCCGCGGTTCGCTCCGGTTGAGCCGGGCGAACCCCGAGGGATCACCGCTGATCGACCCGAACTACCTCGCCGACGAGCGGGACGTCGAGAGCATGGTGGTCGGGCTGCGGCGGGCCCGGGAGGTGGGCGAGTCGAAGGCGCTCTCGGAGTGGCGTGACCACGAGCTGATGCCCGGCGCCGCGGCGCAGGACGACGCGGCGCTGCGTGACGCGGTGCTCCAGAGCGCCGGCACCCTCTTCCACGCGGTCGGGACATGCCGCATCGGCACCGACAGCCGGGCGGTCGTGGACCCGGACCTGCGGGTCCACGGCGTCGAGGGCCTGCGGGTCGCCGACGCGTCGGTGATGCCGTCGATCGTCTCGACCAACACGTGCGCCACCGTGCTCGCCATCGCCGAACGAGCGGCCACGCTGATCACGGGGCAGCGCTGACCCCTCCCGTGGCAGAGGGCGACCGCGCACACCTGATGGCCCCCGTGCACACG
>NZ_BAAAUS010000008.1:334684-392328 GCF_039534065.1 Pseudonocardia yunnanensis
GACGTGTGCACGGGGGCTCGGGGGTGTGCGCGGCCGTCAAGTGAGGATCCCGCCCGACAGGGCACTCAGCTTGCGCTGCAACTCGCCGTACAACGTCTGATAGCCGCGGGCGCCGAACGCGGCTGTGGCGTGGTGGACGGCGTCGAAGACCGCGACCACCGGATCCGGGTGTGCCGCGGCAGCGAGCACGGGAAACGCCATGGCCTGCTGTAGGCAGGTGGAGCTCTGCTCGTCCGGTGAGGTCACCACGCTCCGCGGCACGCGCTCATCGGCCCAGAGCGATCGCCAGGCTGTCTGGTCGTCGTCGAACGGCTCGGGCAACTGCTCGTCGGCGTCCAGCGCGGTGAGCCCGGAGGCGATCCAGTCGATCGACTCCAGGCCCGCCTCGGCGAGCGCCCGTCGGGCGGTCCAGCGCGCGAGCGCCCTCTGCCGGGCGGGCGAGGCGGCGGCGATGGCCTCGGCCAGCGGGCGATCAAGCAGCACCAGTGTTCGTGCGGATGGCACGTCTCCGAGCGGCCCGGCAGGGCGGGCCCCACGCCAGAGCAGGCTCTCGTGTATCTGGCGCGCATGATCGATCTCCCGCTGTCGCTGCTTCGCGGCCTCCGCGCGGCGGGCGCGCACCTGTTCCGGCGTCGGTGCGCTACGTGCGTATTCGTGCCAGTACAGAGCCACGGCACCGGTCTGGCGCAGCACCCGATCCTTCTCCGCCGGGGCGGGCCAGAACTGGAGGAGGTAGCGATCGATCTCGGGCTCCCCGGCACGGCGCACGTCTGCCGCCTTACCGGCGTCCATTCCGGAGGCGCAGTACCGCACCCGGTAGACGTCCGGCGCCAGGTCCAACGATGCGGAGCTCTCGCCCGCCCAGCCGCACAGCACGACCGGCGAGCGGGGCACCGGGAAGGACACCTCGACGACCTCCTCCCAGTCCGGCACGTCCGGCGGCGCGTCGTGCGCCTCGACGACGAATGGCGCCGCCCCCGTGTGCAACCCGGTTACCAGGGACAGCAGACCCGGCTCACCCGCGCCGCAGAGCCCGTTGCTCTGCCCGGCGAAACACATTTCCGGATCCGACATGTCGGCCGGTCCATCCCCCGCCTCCACGGAGGCCTGCGCATAACCGACTTCTACGTCACCTCGGAACAAGATTCGCATTTCGCCAGTCTGCACATCCCCCAGCTACCTGCCGTAGGGAGCCGTCCGGACTCGCGATCAGCAGGGACAGGTCTCCCCCGCTGCCGACGGGTCCTGGTCGAAGAGTGCGGCGACAAGCGGTTCGGCGCCCTCGGGAGCCTGCGCCACCAGTTCGACGTGCGCGCCGGCGAATGTGAGCCGGAAGGAGAAGAACGGGCAGCATCGCTGCTCAGCCACGATGAGCTGAGCGAGTACCGCGGCTCGGTCCGCCGGCAGCCGCGCCGCGCGCCCTCCGTCTGGCAGCCGCTCGACCTCAGCGCCGTCGAACAGCCGGCGCCATTCCTCGATCCGATCGCCGTACGCACTCCCGTCCAGGGAACAGGCGATCGGAGCAGACTCGTGCTGCTCGGCCGCGGTTGGAATGGCGACCGCCGCTCGACGGCCCAGTGGAGGAGCGGGCGGACGGGCGGGGAGGTCGGGCGGGAACGAACACGCCGGATCGCACGGTCCGTCGTTGGCCGGAAGCTCGCGCAGGTGCGTCAATGCGGCGGCGAGTCGACCACGGAAGATGCGCAGGTCGTCGATCCTCTCGCTCGCCGTGGCTACCTGCGTAGTGATCAGCAGCTGCAACTCGTCACGGACGCTGCGGCACCTTCCTCCGTCCCATACGGTCAGCAGCTCGCGGATCTGGTCGAGCGGCAGTCCCAGGTGTTTGGCGGCGGTGATGAACTGCACCCGCTCGCGGTCGGAGTCGGTGTACTGCCGATAGCCGGAAGAGGTCCGGGCCACCGGCAGCAGTCCCTCCCTCTCGTAGAACCGCAGCGTCGTCGCCGGGACACCAGCACATTCGGCGAGCTGGGATATCCGGTAAGTGCTCACCGATCGACGGTAAGCCTTCCACCCGACTCGAAGGTCAAGCTCCATTCACTAGGCGCTGAAGCCGAGCGCCCTCGTGTAGAGGGCGAACGGAGGCTCCGCCACGCTGACCCCCTGGGTCTCCCGCCTCACGGAGGACCAGTCCCAGGTCTTCGGCGTCCTGCTCAGGCGTCGGTCCCGGCGCGCCCGCTACTGCACGTGATCCGTTGGGCGATGACATCTGTTCTCCTCCGCACCGGGACCCATTTACGGCGTGTAGGCGACGACGAAATGGGTCGCGCCGGAGATCGGCCCCTCGGGCACCGGCGGAAGGCGACCGTAGTTCGCTCCCGGTGCTCCCGGGACAGCGATCGTTTCGGGATGCCATCCGGCGGCCTCGAGCATGCCGACAGGGTCGTCCGAGCCGAAAGGCGGCGGCAGGCCGTGGGATGCGCAGTGGTCGCGATACGGCTGCATGGCCGGCCCGTTCAGGCCGGCGGCACCCATGATGTCGGCCAGGAGCCTGCTACCGGCGGCGCTCAAGCCCGCGACCTGGCCGAGCAGCGAATGAACCCCCGCCTCGCCCAAGTAGAAGAAGAGTCCCTCGGCGATCCACGCAGTCGGCAGGCTCGGCTCGAAACCGGCAGCTTTCAGAGGTGCGATCCACTCATCGCGAAGGTCCGCGGTGACGACACGACGATCACATCTGCTGGGCGTCTCACCGAGGATCTGCTGCTTTCGAGCAAGGACCTCGGCACGATCGACCTCGAACCAGCGGACGCGGTGAGGAACGTCGAGCCGGAACGGACGGGTGTCCAGACCCGCTCCGAGCAGGACCACTTGGTCGATGCGCCCCGACGTCGCAGCCAGGACGGCATCGTCGAACCAACGGACTCGTACCGGGATGTAGGAGTTCTCCTGCCCGGTCGCATCCTCACTGCGCGCCATCATGGTGAACCCGAGGTCGCCGGCGAGGTCGGCCGCGAAGACGTCGATGAACAGCGCGTCCTCGCGCCGAGACTCCCGCGCCCGCGCCGCAGCGATCCAGTGAGCGCTCGCCGCAACCACGATCGTGACGGTACCGCTGTCGATGCCTCGTCGAGCGGCGCCCACTCCCGCAAAACCGCGCACGCCGTGCGGTGAACGCGTCGACATCGCCTTCGTGAGGGTGGCCCACGCGGCCGTCGGCGTGGCGAGGCGGGCCACCGGTTCGGTCAGGCGGGGTCAGCCGGTTCGGCGCATCAGAAGGACGTGGTCGACGACCTCGGCGGTTTGTCCGCCGGGTCCGGTGGCCATCCGGCGGGGCGCGTCCGCGCGCTCGACGGTCCACCGTTCGGGGTCGAGGTCGAGAGCCTCCACGATCTCCAGCGGGGACGCGAAATGGGTGTCCGGGTCCTGGTTCCACGACCAGGGCGCGATCGAGCCGTGGTCGACGACCAGCAGCCGCCCGCCCGTGGACAGCGCATGTGCGGCGGTCTGCAGGACGCGCGTACGGGGCAGTTCGAAGGGTGTTTGCAGGTAGTGCGCCGATACGAGATCGAACCGGCCGGCGGGAAAGCTCTCCGCCAGGTCGTGCCGCTCCGCGGTGATTCGATCGGCGAGCCCGAGCGAATGCGCACGATCGGCGAGCCGGTCGATCGCGACGGCAGAGATGTCGACTGCCGTTACCCGCCAACCCCGGCGGGCGAGCCACAGCGTGTCACCGCCGGGACCGCAGCCCAGGTCGAGCGCCTTGCCCGGGGACAGGTCAGCGGTGATCTCCGCAAGCCGAGCGTTCACCCCGGGTTCGACGGTCGGAGCGTTTCCTCGGTAATGCTCGTCCCAGAAGCGGTCGGGTTCGTGAGTGGCGGACATGGACACGGGTGCTCCTCCTGTTGCGCTGGAAGAACCAGCTTTCCCGCACCCGTCCGAACTGGCACGGATCTTTGCAGGTTCAGCAAATCGGGGCAGGCGGGGTCCCTCTGCGGGCTCTTCTCCGCCTGCGTCAGCGGCTTTGTAGCAGCACGGTCGGTGGACCGAGCGCGACCCAGTACCGCCGGGCGGGCCCCAACGCGGTGTTGTGGACGCCCTCCAGGACTCCACCGTGGCGCTCGATGACCCGTGCCGACGCGGCGTTGTCGTCGGCGCAGACGATCAGGACGCGGTGGAGCCCGATCGCCCTGGCCGTCGCGAGTATCTGTCCCAGCGCCCAGGTCGCCAGCCCTCGTCGTCTGGCTGATGGACGGATGCCGTAGCCGACCTGCCCCACGTCGAGCGCGCCATCCTCCAGCCGGTGCCGCAGCGCGATGGCACCGAGGAGGTCCTCGCCCTCGACGATCCACCGGTACGTCGAGTCCTGCTCGCCTTGCAGGCGCCGCACCCAGGTCTCGAACCCGTCCGGCGTCTCGACTGCGTCTGCGGCGAGCAGGCCGAATCCGTCTTCGTGGGTTCCGGCGCCCCAGTCGTCGCGAGCTGCCCGCCATGCGCTGTACAGATGCGTCGTCGGCTCGACCAGTTCCGCCATGCGACGACCGTAGTGATCTTCGAACGTGATCGTGGATCTGTCGCCGTCGACGGGCGGGGGCCACTCGGTCATGCTTCGTCGCCGACCGGGACCGGTCGCCGCCACCGGGCAGGCTGCGCGCCGGACCCCTCCGTTCCGGTCTCCCGGGCACGTCCCGGCCTGCGCTCATCCCGCCCCCCTGCTAAATCAGTGATCATCGGCACGACCAGTGTGCAAGCGACCACCGACAGAACAGGCTCGAGGCGCCGAGGCAGTGGTGTGGACGCCTTCGCCGCCCGAGCTGACACGGCGCCGCCCCGCTCCGTTCGACCAACCGAGGAGGAATCTGATCGCCGTGACTCCCGCTCCCTCTTCCACTCCCGCTGCCCGCCGGCTCCCCGTCGTCGCCCACGGCGGCTCGTGGCTCCCCAGCCGCCACGAGCTGACCGCCTTCGGCATCCAGCTGGTGATCGTCCTTGCGCTCGTCGCCTGCATGGGGATCGCCTGGCACTGACGCCGCCCAGCTGAGACCACCGATCCCCGCCCCGTCGGCCTCTGACCGGCGACGGTGCCGGGCGTCGGCGGAGCCCGGCTCCTTCCGTGGTACGACGGAACGGGATCGAAACGGGGGTCGACGATGCCGGTGATGGAGCTGGCGGCCGATGAGGTGGCCGATCTCGTCGAGCAGTTCTGGTCGCTGGGCGGCGAGAGTGTCGATCTCGGGCGTGGTCGGCTGGTGAGGTCGCCGGCCGCTCCGGGCCATCCCCTCGGGAACTTCCTCACCTCGCTGAGAGCCGGCTCCGAAGATCAGCTCGTCTCGCTCCTGGCAGACGTCGAAGCGATCACTGGCTCACTATGCCGCGGGTCCTCATCTCGCCGCGGACTCCACCGGCAGTCGAAGCACTGCTCGTGCTCAACGACTGGTCGCTCGACACACAACTTCAGCTCGTGCTCCCGGCGTCGGTCGCCGTCGGCCCAGCGACCTCGATGTTGGAAACCGCCCGAGACGACGAGGATTGGCGGGCCGTCGAGGAACTGTTCAGGATCGACCACATCGAGGAAGACCGCCGGGCCGGGCGCGGGGAACGATCTGTCTCAGAGACTCACGCCGCGGTGCTCCTCCGGCGGAGCCTCGTACCGGCCACCTACTTCGTCGCTCATCGGGATTCCCGGGCGGTCGGGTGCATCGGAGTGTGGACTCGTTCGGATGGCGCAGCCATGATCGAGGACGTCTTCGTGCACCCCGAGGCACGTGGTGAGGGGCTCGCGACCGAGATGCTGCGCTTCGCGATCGGAGTCGCCCGCGGGCGAGGGTCGGGGCCGGTCCTTATCGGTGCCGAGGTAGACGACACCCCGAAGCGCCTCTACGCCCGATTCGGGTTCCGGCCCACCGCTGTCACGCGCAGCTATTCGGCAAGCCGGGCCGGGTAGCCTGCCACGACCGGGCCGGATGTAGAGGGAGCGAGTCGGCGGGGGCCGGCGCAGCGAGCCCACATAGCTACAAAAGCTTACGGAAATAGGCCGCGCTCTCCTCGTAGCCGATGGCCACGTAGAAGTCAGCTGCTCGACGTGTTGCGAGGGCGACCAGTCTCGCGCCTGCGTCGAACGCTCTGCGCTCGAACTCCTCCATGAGCAACGCTCCGACGCGCTGCCGCCGCTGCTCAAGCTCGACCGCTATCTCCTCGACCCACGCAACCCGGCCGTTGGCGTAGAACGCAGGGTGCGTGAAGCCGAGGACGTAGCCGCTGACCTTGCCGTCCGTTTCTGCGACGAGCAGCACTGCGTTGTCAGAGGCCAGCAGCTCGCCGAGGCTGCGCCGGAAGCTCTCTCGCTCGACCACGAACGTGGTGGCCATCTCCGCGGCTAGCGCGTAGACCGTTGGCTCGTCCGTGAGCGTGGCCGACCTGATGATGGTCCTTCGTGCCGTCACGGCGTGACGCTAACGCCTCGGGAAATCAGCAATCGCCCCGAAGCGCAGAGCGGGTAGACCTTGGGCTCCTATTGGGCACAGATACCCGGCAGAGGGCGGCATCGGCCGGACACAGCCGGACAACACGAGGTGGCCCGATGACCGTGTCGCTAGCTTGACGTCGTCGGCCCCGGTGCACGCATCGCCAAGTTTACTAGCGCACAGTCACTGGTCCGCTCCGCGGAGTAATGACGATACTTAGCATTGCAAGGTAATGTGGTGCCCCCCACCTACCACCTGTGCGGCCGGCAGCCCGCACGCGTGACCGGCGCGACGAAGCGCCGGCCACCTGGCAGCCCGCAAACCGACGACGCTCGACTCAACGGAGAGTGAGTGACAGCCCATGCGGTTGCGAACGCGAATCCTCGGCCTCGTCACGGTGGCGCTCGCGCTGCCGGCGTTGGCCGCCTGCGGCGCCGTCGGCGCGAACGACCGCTCGACCATCCCCGCGAATGAGAAGGTGAAGGAGCTCGATCCTTACGGTGGCGATCTGGCCGCCGAGGGAACCCCCCGCCGCGGCGGCACCCTCATCATCGGTAACGACCGGGAAATCGTCAGCTTCGACCCCACGGTTTCCAACGCGAACCTGGCGTCTACCGCCGTCTACGACATGTTGCTGAAGATGGCCCCCGACGGCACGGTGAAGCCTTACCTCGCGCAGTCGATGGAAACCCCCGACAATGGCCTGACCTGGCGGATGGGTTTGCGACCCGGCGTCCAGTTCAGCGACGGCACCCCAGTCGATGCCGATGCGGTCATCGTCAACACCCAGCGGCATATCGACAAGGTCGCCTCGCCGGCCCACTCGTTCGCCGAGACCATCGCTTCCATGCGTGCGGTCGACCCGACGACCGTCGAGTTCACCCTGAAATCCCCGCTTGGCGATTTCCCTGTCTATTTCGCCCAGCCGTTCAGTGCCACCCTTGGCATGCTCGTCTCGCCGACCGCGCTCAAGAACGGCACCGACATCGGTAAGCAACCGGTCGGGACCGGCCCCTTCGTCCTCGAAAGCTGGCAGCGCGACAACAGGATGCGGCTCACCCGCAACCCGCACTATTGGCAGCAAGGCATGCCCTACCTCGACGGCATCGAGATCCGGCCGCTGTCCGACACCGAGACGCGCTACGCAACCATGCAGAACGGCGACGTCGACATGATCAACGGTGGCTACAACGCCGAGGTGGTCCGCGCGTTCGCCAACCCGAACCTGAAGGTCTACTTCGGCCCTGGCAACTCCGGAACGTACTTCGTCTTCAACTTCACGCACCCGCCCTTCGACGACCTGCGCATGCGCAAGGCCGTGATGGAGACGCTCGATCTCGACGCGGCCTCCGCGAGCCTGTACATGGGCCAGCGGGTCCCCACGGACTCACTTTTCCGCGAGGGCAGCCCGTACCACACGCAGCAGGCCTCCGACATCTTCCCGAAACAGAACCTCGAGGACGCGAAGAAACTCGTCCAGGAATACGTCGCCGACGGCGGGGATCCGAGCTTCTCCTACACCACCAGCACGAGTCAGGTCACACAAGGGGAGTTCGTCCAGGCACAGATGGCCAAGGCCGGCATGAAGGTGACGCCGCGCTATTATGACCTCGCGCAGTTCACCACGGAAGTCCTGCAAGGCGGGAACTTCGAGCTGACGAGCAGCGTCACGCCGATGGACTACCCGTTTCCTGCGGTATCGCGGACGTTCCGCAGCGATGGCAGCGCCAACTACGGGAAGTACAAGAACCCCCGGGTCGACGCGCTGATCGACGATGCCGCCGCCACCACCGACCCGGCCAAGCGGACGAGCGCCTACCAGCAGATCGAACGGATCCTGAACGAAGATGTCGTCCTCGGCTGGATGACCTCGAGCTACCTCTCAACGATTACCAAACCGGACGTACGTGGCATCGACCGCTACATCACGCGCGACCTCTTCTTCGCCAACATCTGGTTGGATCGGTGAACTGACTATGAACCGAGTGATCGACGCGAATCTGCACGCCGTCGTTCCGGGGATATCGGCGCTCCTTCCGCACCTGCCAGCCTTCTGGCGGGAGCAGATCGCGACCACCGCCTTTCGGGGACCCACCGAGTCGGCCTGGCCGCCCGGCATGCCCATGTCCGAGCATCCGAGCGCCCTGCGTCCAGAAGGCGGTCCGGCCGGTAGCGATCTTGAGCTCTTGCGGACGCAGACGCTGGATGCCTGGGATCTGGAGCAGGGGATCCTCAACTGCGGCTACGCGATCGAATCGATCCGCAACCCCGACGCCGCCGCGGCGCTGGCCGCCGCGGTGAACGACTGGCAGATCGCCCAGTGGCTGGAGCCGGAACCGCGCCTGCGGGCCTCCCTGGTGGTGCCGAGCCAGAACCCGGCGCTCACAGTCGCCGAGATCGAACGGATCGGCCATCACCCCGGCTTTGTCCAGGTGTTCCTGCCCATTCGCTCGGCGATGCCCTACGGCAGGCGGGAATATCACCCCGTCTATGCCGCCGCGGTCGATCACGGGCTGGCGGTGAGCCTGCAGTACGGCGGTTTCACCGGGAACGCCCCGACGCCGGTCGGCTGGCCGAACTACCTGATCGAGGAATACGTCGGTATGGCCTCGATCGCCCAGTCGCAGGTCATGAGCATGATCATCGAAGGGGTGTGCGACGCGTTCCCCGACCTGCGGGTCGCTGTCGTCGACGCGGGATACACCTGGCTCCCGGCGACGATGTGGCGCTTCGACAAGAACTGGCGCGGTCTACGCCGCGAGGTGCCGTGGCTGCGCCATCCACCGTCGGAGTACGTGCGCGAGCACTTCCGGTTCGTCAGCGGCCCGCACGACGCGCCGCGCGACGGCGCCGCGCTGGCCCACGTCCTGTCCGACATGTGGGGGGCGCAGCTGTTGCTGTTCGGCTCCGGCTACCCACACGACCACCCCGCCCGACCTCGTGACGCGGTGCCCAGCCATTTCAGCCCTGCGGAGGCGAACCAGATGATGTTCGACAACGCACGCGACTTCTACCGACTCGACGCCACGATGCCCACCGGAGGCCGGTCATGAGCGCGGTTACCGACACCGCGGTCCGGACTCGGCCCCGGCAACGCACCAGATGCATCGACTGCGACGTTCACATCACGATGCACTCCCCCGCCGTGCTCCGCGAGCACCTGCCCGAGCAATGGCGTGACCGACACGACCGCTACGGCGGCAACCCCTACCACGCCTCGCTGTACCCGCGGATGGCAAAGGGCGCGGCGCGCGGCGACGCCTGGCCGCCCACGGGCGGCGCGCCCGCCTCGGATCTGCCGTTCTTGCGTGAGCAACTGCTGGACCAATGGGACGTCGAGTACGCGGTGCTCGGCCCGCTGGTTCGGGCTGATCAGTCCGGGATGCGCAACGCGGAGTACGCCGACGCGCTCTGCCGTGCGACCAACGATTGGGCAGCGCGCGAATGGCTCGACGCTGAACCACGGCTACGCAGCTCGATCGTGATCCCTGCTGAGGACACCGAATACGCGGTCGCCGAGATCGAGCGCGTTGCGCCCGACCCGCGGTTCGTCCAGATCTATATGCAGATCAAAACCCCGCTACCGATGGGCAACCGCAAGTACTGGCCGATCTACGAGTCCGCCGCCCGCCACGGCCTTCCGGTCGGAGTGCACTTCGGCGGTGTCGGCGGCCAGCCGAGCACCGCCTCCGGCTGGGCGTCGTATTACCTCGAGGACCATGCCGGAAACGCACAGTCCTTCCAGGCTCAGGTGGTGAGCTTGGTGTTCTCGGGGATCTTCGAGCGGCTGCCGAACCTGCGCATAGTGTTGATCGAGGGTGGGATCGCCTGGGCACCGCCGCTCGCCTGGCGCATGGACGCCGCGTTCGAGCGGATGCACGACGAGGTGCCGCACCTTTCGCGCCGCCCATCGGAGTACCTCGCGGAGCACTTCTGGTTCACCACACAGCCGGTGGAGGAACCGCCGGATCCACGCAGCTTGCTACGCGTGTTCGAGGACTTCCCGACGCTGCAGAAGCGGGTGATGTTCTCCAGCGACTACCCGCATTGGGACTTCGACGCCCCCGACCAGGCGCTGCGCACCGTGCCGTTCTCCCCGTCGGTCCGGGCACAGATCATGTCCGAGAACGCGCGGGCGCTCTACGGCCTGCCCGGCAATCCGGCCTCGGACGGTGCCCGTTGAGCCGGCATGTCGTGGGGGTCGCCGCGCAGCTGCGGCCGGGAGAACGCACGATCGTGACCGTCGAAGGTCGGGAGATCGGCGTGTTCAACATCGACGGCGCCTATTACGCGGTGCGTAACCGATGCCCCCATCAGGCCGGACCGCTGTGCAAGGGCCAACAAACCGGTGCCGTGTCGTCGCCGCGCCCAGGTGTGTACGAGTTCGACCCCCGTGCCTCGATCCTGCGCTGCCCATGGCACCAGTGGGAGTTCGACATCACGACGGGACGCTCGTGGTGCGACCCCGAGAAGCTGCGCGCCCGGGCTTACCCGGTCGAAGTCACATCCGGGAGTGACCTGACCGGGCCGCCCGGAAAGGTACCTGGCCCCTACACCGCCGAGACGTTCCCCGTCTCCGTCGAAGAGGACTATCTGGTCGTCGATCTGAGCGGACACATCGATGGCTGACCTGGTGCTCGGGGTCGCACTCGCGACCGGCTACGCACTCGCCGGCGACCCCAGCCACGCACTGCCCGACACCACCGCCGCCTTCGATCGCGACCGAATGCGCACCGCGCTCACCGCACTCGAGCAAGCCGGCGTGCATTTCCTGCTCTTCGACGACGATCTCGGACCCCTGCGGGAGGGGGATCGGTGGATCCCCCGACCGGACCCCACCGTGTTCTGCTCGTTCATCGCGCAGCTGTGCACCCGGCTCGGGCTGGTCATCACGACTCAGACCGCGCAACTGGAGCCGTTCCACGTCGCCAAGCATCTGCAGACCGTCGACAACGCGAGCCACGGCCGCGCGGGGTGGAGCGTGCGCGTCGGCCAGAGCGCAATGGCCGTCGCACACATCGGGCGGGGCACGAAGATGTCGGCGGAAGATGAGCTGGCAGAAGCCGGTGAGTTCGCGGATGTCGTCACGAAGTTGTGGGACTCCTGGGAAGCCGGCGCTGTGATCCGCGACGTCGAGCGCGGCCTCTACCTGGATCTCGATCGGGTGCACCACATCAACTTCCGCGGCCGCTTCCTGTCCGTGCGTGGCCCGTCACTGCACCCGCGTTCACCCCAGGGCCGCCCCCCGATCTTCACCCGGGTCGTCGACGCGGGAACGGCCGGATTCGCCAAGGACTGGGCCGACGTCGCCATCGCAGCGGACGAGGCGACGGCACCAGGTACCCCGCGAACGCTCCTGGAGGTCCCGCTGACCGGCCAGGAGACCGCGGCGGACCTGCGGGAACAGGTTTCCACAGCGTGCGCGGACGGCCTCGTGCTCGTCTGCCCGGCGGGGGCGGCGTTGCCCCTGTCCGCGATCTCGGAGCTGGCCGCGGGCCTGCCCCTTCGCCGGCTCCCACCCAGAGCGAGCTTGCGCGAGGCCCTCGGCCTCGATGTCGCGGACAACCAGTACACGCGGGCCAGGAGGGCGTGATGGGACGTCGACAGTTGATCCTCGGGGCACACTTCCCCGGCAAGGAACAGGTCGCGTGGCGGCACCCGGCGAACATGAGCCTCATCGATGTCGACACGTTCCTCGCGAACGCACGAGCCGCCGAACGCGGCAACATGCATTTCCTGTTCCTCGCCGACGCGCTCACACTCGCCGAGAAGGACGGCACCGTCCTCGCCCACACCCTCAACGGGCGGCCGGACACCTTGAACATCCTGGTCACGCTGGCCGGGGCGACGACCGACATCGGGTTCCTGACAACGCTCAACGTCACCTACAACGAGCCGTACGATCTCGCCCGCCAGATCGCGACCTTCGATCACCTCTCCGGCGGGCGGGTGGCGTTCAACCTCGTGACCGCCGCCGAGAGCACGACCCACCCGAACTTTCGTCGGGGCGACTTCCTGGACCACTCACAGCGCTATGTGCGTGCCCGCGAATTTCTCGCGGTCTCCCAAGAGCTGTGGCACAGCTGGTCAGGCGGGCCGGCGCCGGATCTGGTTGAAGCCCACACGACGCAGTTCGACTTGCGCGCCACACCGGCGCTCCCGGAGAGTCCCCAGGGGCACCCCGTGATCGTCCAGGCGGGGGCGTCCTCGGAGGGCGCCGAGTTCGCCGCCCGATTCGCCGAAGTGAAGTACATCATCCCGCGCAGCATCGAGCAGGCGCGCGCGGACTACGCCGATGTGAAGGGTCGCCTCGCGAAGTACGGCCGCAATCGCGACGATTTCAAGCTGATCGTCGGGCAGCGGTTCGTCGTGGCCGACACCGACGCCGAGGCCCACGAGAAGTTTGACCATCTGCTCGATCTCGAGTTCACCGACCAGGCCGTCATCGAGGAGCTGCAGCGCCTCTGGCTGCGCGACTTGTCCGGAGTGGACCCCGATGGCCCGCTGCCCACGATCGAGCCGGACTACGCCGCGCTCGGGGCATACCTGCGCCGGAGCCCCTCCGCCCAGAAGGATCCGCACGCATACATCGCGGAGCGGCGGACCATGGCCGAGGAGGCAGGCTGGTCGATCCGCGAGTTCGTCCGTCGGGCGACCGTACGGCCGGCGATCGTCGGCTCGCCGACGACGGTTGCCGACACCGTCGAGCACTGGATGGACACCGACGCCGCCGACGGGTTCATCAGCGCACCCCAGGTTGTCCCGATGAGCAACGTGGAGTTCATCGACCGCGTCATCCCCCTCCTGCAGGAGAAGGGCATCTTCCGCACGGAATCGCCTCGGCAGACCCTCCGGGAATCGCTCGGCCTGCCGCCCGGCGGTGTGCGGCTGCCGGCCGCCGCGGCGCACGGCTAGCCGTCGCCAGTTCGCATCCTTGCGTGGTCCGCGCGGGTTGTTCTTGACCACGTAAGCCTGGGTCTTGGTGGTGATCTCCTCGCGGTGTGGACTCGTCCCTGATCTCCGAAGCAGCGTCGGGTGTGGGCGGAGCCCACGTCTGTGTCGGTGTCTTCGCGGGGTGATGGCCGGTAGGGGCCTCTATGCTCCGCGGGTGGCCGAGTACCGGGTGTCCGAGGCGGCGGCGCTGTTGGGTGTCAGTGACGACACCGTCCGGCGCCAGATCGATTCCGGCCTTCTCTCCGCTGATCGCGACATGTCCAATCGGCTCGTCATCGATGGTGTCGTTCTCGCCGAGTTTGCGCGCTCTCTCGCGTACTCGGCACCAGATCCATCAGGTGTGGAGCGATCTGCACGGAACAGGCTGGTC
Organism: Pseudonocardia yunnanensis; assembly: GCF_039534065.1. Lineage (NCBI taxonomy): Bacteria > Bacillati > Actinomycetota > Actinomycetes > Pseudonocardiales > Pseudonocardiaceae > Pseudonocardia > Pseudonocardia yunnanensis. Next base: position 348,428 of record NZ_BAAAUS010000008.1, read on the forward strand.
GGTCTGGTGACCGCGGTTGAGGCCGACCGCGTGGTCGCGAAGGTGGAGATGCAGTGCGGCCCACATCGCGTGGTGTCTCTCATGAGCACCGAAGCGGTCAACGAACTGGGGTTGCAGCCGGGCGTCCTGGCCGTTGCGGTGATCAAGTCGACGAACGTACTCGTCGAAACGCCTGTCAACCGCGTCAGGCAGGCCAAGTCCGGCTGATGCCGACCTGCCGCAAACTCGCCGCAAAGCGGGGCCGTGATTCCTTATTCGCGGATGCGGCAGCGAACGGAACTGCCTGCGCGTGCAATTGAACCGGCCGAGCGTCGTCACGGTCGCGGTCGAGCCCGGGCGGCTGGTCGGCGACGACTGGTGGCTCGACTCGCGTCCAGCCGGGCACGTCGCCGCGGCTTATAGGGTTGCACCCTCCAACTTGTCGTAAAGGGGCCGATCTGATGCTTCGTATGCGCTATGTGATGTTCGCGTTGGCGGTGATCGCCCTGATCGCGGGATGTGGAAACCCAGGCCCCGCCGGTCCGTCGGCCGAGAAGTCGCTGATACTGGCCACCACGACGAGCACGCAGGATTCCGGACTCCTCGACGAACTTCTACCCGCGTTCACCCGTGACTCCGGCTGGCAGGTCAAGACACTTGCTGTCGGAAGCGGGCAAGCGTTGGAGCTGGGCAGGCGTGGAGAAGCGGACGTGCTGTTGGTGCACTCCCCCGCGGCGGAGGAGGCATTCATGGCCGAGGGCGTTGCAGGACGCCGGTTGCTGGTGATGCACAACGACTTCGTGCTGGTGGGACCGGCGGCGGACCCTGCTGGGATCCGCGGCACCCCGAGTGTGGAGGCGATGGGCAAGATCGCCGCTGCCCAGGCCGTGTTCGTCTCGCGCGGTGACGACTCGGGAACCAATGCGAAGGAGAAGGACCTCTGGGCGAAGGCCGGGGTCACTCCAGAGGGCTCGTGGTATCAGTCCACGGGGCAGGGCATGGGCGAGACCCTGCGGGTGGCAAGCGAGAAGGGCGGCTACACCCTGTCGGACCGGGCGACCTACCTCGCTCAACGCGACACGTTGTCACTTGACATTCTCAGTGAGGGCGACCCCGGGTTGTTGAACGTCTACCACGTCATCGAAATGACGTCCAAAGCCGGCGACCGGGTGCAGCCCGAAGCAGCAACAGCCTTCGCCGACTGGATCGTTTCCCCACCCGCACAGCAAATGATCGGTCAGTTCGGGGTGGCCAAGTTCGGTCAGCCATTGTTCACCCCGGACGCCGGCAAGGACGAGGCCGCCCTGGGTCGTTGAGCAGGCGCCTGCGCTGCGGAGGATGAACCGGTGGACGTGCTGTTGAACGGCCTGACCGAGGCGATCAGATTGCTGCTGACCGGCGACGAGGACACCTGGTCGATCACGGCATTGACCCTGCGCGTGTCGCTGACCGCCACGGCGATCGCCTTGCTCGTGGGGCTCCCGGTCGGCGCCGCCATCGCGTTGACACGCTTCCCCGGCCGGCGGGTCGTGCTGGCCGGGGCGAACACCGGGATGGGCTTGCCACCGGTCGTGGTCGGCCTGTTCGTCACGGTACTGCTGTGGAGAAGCGGCCCCCTGGGTGCCTTCGGGCTGCTCTACACGCCGACCGCGATGGTCATCGCCCAGGCCGCGATCGCCACCCCGATCGTGATCGCGCTGGTCACCGTCGCTCTCCAACAGATCGACCCCGACTTCATGGTCCAGATGCGAGGCCTGGGCGCGAGCCGGCCACAAGCGCTCGTCGCATTGCTGGCCGAGGCCAGACTCCCGCTGTTGGCTGCAGCCATGGCCGGGTTCGGTGCCGTGGTTAGTGAGGTCGGAGCGGCTCAGATGGTCGGCGGCAACATCGCTGGGGACACCCGCGTGTTGACCACCGCAGCCGTTCTGGCCACCAGTCGCGGGCAGTTCGCGCTCGCGATCGCCTTCGGACTGGTTCTGCTGGCGATCGCGTTCGCGGTCAATCTGGCCCTGACCCTGATCCAGCACAAGCAGCCCGCCACGGTCCGATGACCGACCGGCGCAAGGGCATCGGCTGCCGAAACCTCGAGGTGCACGTCGGCGACCGGCAGTTGCTCCACGTCACCGACCTGCATGTGCCTTGCGGCCACACACTTGCCGTCCTCGGCCCCAACGGAGCCGGGAAGTCAACCCTGCTGCGCGCGCTGGGCATGCTCACCACCCACCGCGTCAGCGGGGAGATCCTGCTCGACGACCGGCCGGCAACCCGCTCACAGATGCGCGACGCCGTCGCAGCCGTCCTGCAGCGCCCGATCCTGCGCCGAGGAACCGTCATGGCCAACGCCACCAGCGGCCTGCGCTTCCGCGGGGTCAATCGCCGCGACGCTCGCGAACGCGCCACCACCTGGCTGGAAGCCCTCGGCGTCGACCAACTCGCCGAGCGCGACGTCCGCACCCTCTCGGGTGGAGAGGCCCAACGGGTCAGCATCGCCCGCGCGCTCGCCGTCAGCCCACGGGTACTGCTGCTCGACGAGCCATTCACCGGGCTCGACGCCACCACCCGCACAGACCTGCTGGCCGACCTGCGCGCCGCGCTCGGCGGACAGCCCACAGCGACAATCCTGGTCACCCACGACCGCCACGACGCCGCAGCTCTGACCGAGAACACGGCCCTGATGATCAACGGCCAGATCCGCCAGCAGGGGCCCACCGCCGACGTCCTCGACAACCCGGCAGACATCGACACAGCGCGACTTCTCGGCTTCACCAACCTGCTTCTGCCGGCGCTCACCGGCGCACCGCACATCCTCGTTGCCCGCCCTGAGCACAGCCGACTCGTCCTGGAGCCCACCGACCGTCCCGAGAACGGCGTCACGGTGACCGGGACGCTCCGCCGCACTGTTCCCCTCGGCGCCGCGACCCGGATCGATGTCGACACCACAAGCGGATCGCTGACCTGCCTACACACCGGCGACCTGCCCGCCACCGCGACACCTCCCGTAGGCAGCAGGGTCGTGATCGCGATCCACGAGACTCGGACACCCCGAAATGTCGGCGAGCCCCACCCCCCACCTGCGCTCCAGCAATAACGCCCACTGACCAGCACAGACGCGGCTCGGGCCGCAACCCGATACCCAGCTTCGGCACGCATTCGGCACGGCCGATCGACCGACGCGCTCCCCGACCTCACCCTCTGCTCTTGACCTCAACCCGGCTTCAAGGTCGACCGTGCCAGTAACAGTCCGGCTGAAGTGATGGAGAAGCAGATGCCAGTCCCGACGATGGGTGTGACCGAACTCGTGCTGGAAGTGCGCGATCTTGCGGCGTCCGAGCAGTTCTACACCGGCGTACTCGGCTTGCCAGTCATAGGACGCTGGGAAGGAGAGGCGTTCCGAGGGCGGGAAGCGGTCTGGCTACAGTCGGGAAGCCAGACCCGCATCGGTCTGTGGAAGCCGCAGATCGGCATCGCCGGCTCGCGAGGCGGCGCGCATGTTCACTTCGCGATGACCGTCGCGGAGGGCGATTACGACGCCGTTGTCGCCCAGATCCGTTCACACGGAGTGCACGTCGACGAGGTCTACTTCGGCGACGATCCAACAGCCCCGGGACAGCGTTCGGCCTATGTCACGGATCCCAACGGGCACGTCGTGGAGTTCTGGACGCGTAACGTCGCGACGCAAACGGCGGCAGGCCCTCCGCACGCCACGAGCCCGGACGTACTCGGTGTCGATGGGTAGCCCCGATCTTCCCTTCACAGCGGACCACGACAACGGCCCGAGACTCCGCCGATCTCGGGTTGAAGAGATGCTGCCCCTCTGCGCGGATCGGGACCTAGGCGGCCCGGCTCGCGTCCGTGCAACTTGCTTTCGTCGTTGAGATCATTGTGGCCGAGGGGGCAAGCAATGGATAACAACGACCAATCCGGCGACCACATGCGCCCGCTGTCAGCCGACAGCGTGGTTGTCTCATTACCAACCGAGCTGGTAGTCCGCTACCGGGCTGTGAATCGTGAGTTCATTGGTGCGCCGATCGCGATCGTCGATACGCCGGCGCATCTTGACGCTCTGACGGCGAGTGTCCGAGAGCACGGGATCCTCGTACCGTTGCGGCTGGGCTTCAACTCCGGCTTCGGGTTCCTTGACGGGAACCATCGGATCGCTGTGGCGCTTCGTCTCGGGCTGCCAGAAGTGCCGGTGGAGCTCGTGAAAGAGGCAGCGGACCTGCGCAAGGATCACGGTCGGCCGATGCGTCCCGAGGACCTCACCGCCCTAGTCGCCGCCTTCGAGGAAGTGACGGAGATCGCCGACAGGCCAACGGAGCGGTGAGCCTGCACTGGCTGTGGCCGCTGTCGGAATCGTCGACACCAGAAGCCGGCGCCCCGTGGACCGACAGTGGGCGGCGGCGTGAGGACAGCCGGGCAGCACAAGATCGCCCGACGGGTCGGTTGTTACTGGTCAGCGGGCGATTCTACTGGTTGTGGCGAGGTGCCCCAGGTGGGACTCGAACCCACACTGAACCCCTTTAAGGGGAACCGCGCTCGCGCATGAGCACCCGACTGAGCTGCGGCGACAAGATGCGAGCACGGCATAACCCCCGAACTTCGGCACGCATTTGGCGTGACCGGCGCCGCGGCGTGAAAACTCCTCGGCCGAGGGGTCGGGACCTGCCACGCTCGCAAGCATGACCTTCGGTGAGGAAGCTGGTATCCCCGACGGCTTGGTGGTCGAACTGTCTCGCGGCAAGGTCCTGGACGGGCGCAGCGACGAAGCCGACCGCTGGATGCAGATGCTCAGGGACCGACGGCAGGAGTGCATCGCCACCCTCGACCGCGAGCGGATGGCCATCGAGATCGTCTTCCGACTCCGCGAGGACGGCAACGACTACCTCTACTGGCTCACCGTCTGCGGCTCGGAAGGATCCGGGCTCGATCTCGAATGCCCGATCGACCGGGACCACCTCGCCGCGGCGAAGCGCACGAAGCAACCCGGCTGGGTGGAGGCCGAACCGCAGGTGGTCTTACTGCCGCCGCCGGTCGAGGAGGCAGTGCGTCAATGGGCCCTTCGTCCGCGGAAGGCCGACAGAGATTCAACGCCGGACTGACTGGCCGACGACGGTTTTACAGTGGGCTGGCATCCGTGCTCTGACATGCGGCGATGCCCCATACCCGGGTCCGCGTCCGTGCATAGTCCGCGCGGTCCGTTGCTGCCCTCGCACGGCGGGTCCTGAGTGGTTCGCGGCATGGTTGCGGTTGTCGCACCGGCTACTGCTGTGCCGGCGGGCCGGTGGTGAGTTATCGGGATGCAGGCGGCAGGGTACGGCGGCGAGGATTGGCTCGTGCACATCGAGTTCGCGAGGCGCAAAGGCGGGGGTTCTCTAGCCACGATCGACCGCCCGGATGGGGTCCGGCTCCTGCTGACCTCGTACGACCGCGCGAACACCGTCCCGCACGATCTCGCTCACTTCGTCGCCGAACGCGACCTCGGCCTGCGGCGGGGGTTGTGGGGCAGCATCGCCTCGGGGGCACTGTTCGACAGCCTGCAGCTCATCTCCGGGAAGCGGCGGCACAACGACGCAGCCCGATCACAGGCGGTCCGCCGGGCCAACGCCGACGAGCTGGCTCTCGCCGAGGTCCTGGTCGGAGCGGTGCACCGCGGCCTGCAGCTGAGTGACACCGCTGCGACATGCGAGATCGAGCGCGCGTGGTCGAGCGTCCGCGACTCGCCGTGCCCGTTTTCGCCCGACCGCAGAATCATCGCTGTCACCGAGCTGCGACGGCTCGGCCGCCTCTTCGGTGAACTGGAAGCGTCCCGCACCCTGCCGCTCGACTGGCCCACTGCTTCGCCCCTCAAGGCCGGCGGGAAACGACGGGGCCGCTGACTCCCGTTCACCGGCCGAAGCGGCACGACTCGGCCTCGCGGTCCCATTCGGTTTCAGCACAGACGGCCGGTGATCACAGGTGCCCACCAGACACAGCCGGACAGCACAAGATCGCCCGGCGGGTCGGTTGTTACTGGTCAGCGGCCGATTCTGCTGGTTGTGGCACGGTGCCCCCGGTGGGACTCGAACCCACACTGGAACCCTTTTAAGGGGCCTGCCTCTGCCGATTGGGCTACGGGGGCGCGACCTACAGCCTACGGAGCGGGCACGGGCGGTCCTGCCGTGGCACGCACGCGTTCCCATGTTCTCGGGGCGGCGGGATCGGTGGTGCCGGGGCCGAAGGTGCGCCTGCGCAGGGCGGGCACGGCAGCACACAGCCTGAACCAGCTGCGTGCGGCCGTCGTCGCAACAGTGCCGTGGGACAGGGCCTGGTCCTTCTGTGCCAGAGCGAAGCGGACGGCAGCGGTGCCGTAGTCGCGCATGTCGGACTCGTACTCGCTGATCGCCGCCAGCGTGTCCTGCTCGCCGCGGGACGCCGCACCCAGCAGGCGGCTGAGCAGGTGGGCGTCGCGCAGTGCCGTGTTGCCGCCGAGCCCGCCGATCGGGGGCATGAGATGGATCGCATCGCCGATGACGGTGACCGGCGTGCTCGGCCACGCCGGGCCCGGCTCCGCGTAGCGGAAGGCGACCGCGCCGCGGCTCTCCGGGTCCGACGCGGCCAGAGCCAGCCGCAGCTGTGGGTGCCAGCGCGCGACGAGAACGTCGACCACGGCACGCAGCGCGTCGCCGTCGAGTTCGGTGACGTCAGGCGGGAGCAGATCGGGGCGCGTGACCAGGGCGCACAGCAGGTACGGCCGTGCGGAGGTGCCGGGAGGCGGCTCGAAGACCGAGGTGAACAGGAAGCAGGGCGCGTCGACGTGGACGATGTTCATGCCTGCACAGAGCCGCGGCGGCAGCGCGCGGCGTACCTCGTCGGTGAGCCAGATCTTGTGCGCCACCCCTACCGCGCCGGCTGGGGCCGCGTGCACCTGCGGCAGGTACTGCCGGCGTACCCGGGATCCGGCGCCGTCCGCCCCGACGAGCACATCGCCCACGGCGGTGCGCCCGTCGGCGAAGCGCGCCAGCACCGTGCCGTCGTCGCGCTGCTCGTAGCCCACGAACTCGGCGCCGAACCGCACGGCGTCGTCCAGGCCGGTGAGGAGCAGTCGGCGCAGCGTGGGGCGGTCGGCGGCGTAGTGGCTCTCCGACGGGTCCTCGGCACCGGGGTACATGATCGACTCCTCGACCACCAGCAGCTCGCGCAGCTGCTCGGTGAACCATCCGAAGTCGCCCGCACGCCCCGCCGTCGCGAGGAACTCGTGCCACACCGCGTCGGGCAGGCAGGCGTGCAGCGCCCTCGCGCCCACCGGGTTGATGTGGATCCGGTAGCCCTCCCACCGGCTGCCGACGGCCGCGTCCCGCTCGTGGACGGCGACGTCGACCCCCGCCCGGCGCAAGCCCTGCGCGAGGCACAGGCCACCGATGCCACCTCCGATGACGATCACTCTCCCCGGCCCGCTCATGACCGCTCCCCCTCTGCGTGATCGTGCGCCCCGTCGATGAGGAGCGCCTGGAGCTGTTCGAAGACCTGACCCGCCACCTCTGGCACGAGCCGCGCACCCTTCACCGCCGCGATCACGAGCTCCGCGACGGCCGCAACGTCGACGGGGACCGTCCACGAACCGTGCGCGACGCCCTCGCTCAGCACCGTCGTGAGCACCTCGCGCCAGCCGGCCTCGTGCCGGGCCATGGCGGCCGCGACCGCCGGGTCGCGGCGGGCCCGCAGGTCGAGCTCGACCGTGACGGCGAACAGGTCCGGCCGGTCCTCGATCAACCGGCGCAACGCCTGCAGGTGCTCGCGCAGCGCGGCGGCAGGCTCCGGCCCCTGCGGTGCCGTCGTCCAGAACTGGCGGGTCGTGTACTCGGCCACGGCACCGATGAGGTCCTGCTTCGTGGCGAAGTGGTGGTGCAGCGTCGAGTGGTCGATGCCGACGTCCTCGGCGACCTGCCGCAACCGCAGGCCTTCGAAACCCGCCTCCGCCACCCGTCGATACGCGGCGACGACCAGCTGCTCGCGACGATCGCCCCGCACTCCACCAACCACTTGGTTGAGTGTAGAGCGATGACCCGGCAAAAGAAATGGCCCGTTCCGGAGAACCGGAACGGGCCTTTCGAGGCTTCTGGAAGGTCAAGCCCCTCGTCTGATCCCTGGCGTGACGGCTTCCTCGCCCTGACCTGCGCCGGCGGGCGCACCTGCCTGTTCCGGTCCAGGCCGCTGTGCAGGTGGGGCCGGTGGCGCCGGCGGGTTCGCGACGCGGTGGAACTCGGCCCTCGGGTCGTTGATCTGCCCCAGCGCCACGACCTCCCGGCCCAGGAACAGAGCGCCCGTCCAGTCGACGAGGATGCGGACCCGGCGGTTCCAGGTGGGCATGCGGCTCACGTGATACGTGCGGTGCATGAACCACGCGATGATCCCGCGGAGCTTGATCCCGTAGATCTCCGCGACGCCCTTGTACAGCCCGAGGCTCGCCACCGATCCGGCGTAGCTGTGCCTGTACTTGGTGAGCTGTCGGTGCCGCAGGTGCGCCACGATGTTGTCGGCGAGCACCTTGGCCTGCCGCACCGCGTGCTGCGCCGACGGGCTGGTCTTGGCCTCCGGGTCGTCCTTCGACAGGTCGGGCACCGAGGCGCAGTCGCCCGCGCTGAACACGTCCGGCATGCCGACGACCTGCAGTTCGGCGGTGCACTCGATCCGGCCCCGGGCGTCCCGCGGCAGGTCGGTGTGGTCCAGCATCGGGTTGGGCTTCACGCCCGCGGTCCAGACGATCGTGTCGGCGTCGAACTCGTTGCCGTCGTCGAGGACGACGTGGCCGCCCACCATCGACTTCACGCGGGTGTCGAGATTGACCTCGATGCCGGCGTCGAGGAGACGCTCGACCGTGTAGCGGCCCATCTTCGGACCCACCTCGGGCATGATCCGGTTGGCGGCCTCGACGAGCACCCAGCGGAGGTCGTCGGGAGTGATGTTCTCGTAGTAGCGGGTGGCGTAGCGGGCCATGTCCTGAAGCTCGGCGAGTGCCTCGATGCCGGCGTAGCCGCCGCCCACCACGAGGAACGTGAGGAAGCGCTTGCGCAGCGCCGGGTCGATGGTGGTGGACGCGGCGTCGAGCCGCGACAGCACGTGGTTGCGCAGGTAGATGGCCTCACCGACGGTCTTGAACGCGATGCCGACCTCGGCCAGGCCGGGGACCGGCAGCGTGCGTGCCACCGAGCCCGGCGCCACGACCAGGACGTCGTAGCCGACGGTCGTCAAGTTGCCGGCGGCGAGCTCCGCGGTGACTTCACGGGTGGCGTGGTTGATGCGGGTGACCCGGCCGGTGAGGTGGTGGCACTTTCTGAGCACCTTGCGCAGCGGGACGACGACGTGCCTCGGCTCGATCGATCCGGCCGAGGCCTCCGGCAGGAACGGCTGATAGGTCATGTGCGACTGGGGGTCGATGACGGTCACCTCGGCTTCCCCGCGTCGCAGCTTCTTCTGCAGCCGCAGGGCCGTGTACATGCCGACGTATCCGCCGCCTACCACGACGATCCTGGTGTTGCGCGCCATGCCTCCAGGGTCCCACCCTCACGGCGGCTTTACTCCTCTGACGCACGTGATAACGGCTACCTCTTCGCGGGTATCTCCGCTGCTCGGGCCGCCTGACGGAGTACGTCCTCCAGCATCGCGGGGGTGAGCTTGCCGGTGAAGGTGTTCTGCTGGCTGACGTGGTACGAGCCGAAGAGGTGCAGTGGACCTCGGTCCCCGGCCAGCTCGACGTGGACCCCGTGCCCGAACCGGGGCCGGGGACGCGGAACGACCCATCCCGCGTCGGCGAGCACGGGCAGCAGCGCCTGCCAGCCGTAGGCGCCCAGCACCACCGCCGCACGCGGGCGCAGCAGCGCCAGTTCCGCACGCAGCCAGGCGCCGCAGGTGTCCCGCTCGACCGTCGTCGGCTTGTTGTCGGGCGGCGCGCAGTGGACCGGGGCGGTGATCCTGGTGTGGAGGAGCTCAAGCCCGTCGCCGTGGTGCACGGCGGTCGGCTGGTTCGCCAGGCCCGCCGCGTACATGGCCGCGAACAACACATCGCCCGACCGGTCGCCGGTGAACATCCGGCCGGTCCGGTTCCCGCCGTGGGCGGCAGGTGCGAGCCCCACGATCAGCAGCGGGGCGTCCGCCGGACCCAACCCCGGCACGGGACGTCCCCAGTAATCCTGGTCACGGAACGCCGCGCGCTTCTCCCTGGCCACCAGCTCGCGCCAGGCCACCAGCCGAGGACATTCCCGACAGTCGACCAGTGCCGCATCGAGATCACCTAGGGTCTGGAACGTGAGCGAGGAGAGCGCACCGGAAACGCCCGCACCGCCCGTCGACGACCTCGTGACCACGTCTCACACGTTACGCACGCCCACGGGCGAGCTGGCGTACACGGCGACAGCGGGCCGGGTCGTGCTGCGGCACGAGAAGCACACCGACGGCACGTTCGACGGTTACGAGCCGCGGGCCGAGGTCTTCCTCGTCGCCTACACCCTCGACGGCGCCGACCCCGCCACCCGGCCCGTCACGATCGCCTTCAACGGCGGGCCCGGGTCGTCGAGCGTGTGGCTGCACCTCGGGCTCTTCGGGCCGCGCCGCGTCGTGATGGGCGACGCAGGCGCCCTCACCCCGCCGCCGTGGGGACTCACCGACAACCACGAGTCGCTGCTCGCGCACTCCGACCTCGTGTTCGTCGACCCCGTGTCCACCGGCTACTCGCGCGCCATCACCGGCGGGAAGCCCGCCGACTTCCACGGCTACACCTCCGACGTCGAGACGATCGGCGAGGTGATCCGGCTCTGGGTCACGCGCAACGAGCGGTGGCTCTCGCCCAAGTTCCTGGCCGGGGAGTCCTACGGCACGCTGCGCGCCGCTGCGCTCGCCGAGCACCTGCAGGATCGGCACGGCATGTACCTCAACGGCCTCATGCTGATCTCCAGCGTGCTGGACATGGGATCGATCCGCTTCACAGAGGGCAACGACCGGCCCTACCCGCTCTTCCTGCCCACCTACGCGGCGATCGCGCACCACCACGGGCTGCACCCGGGGCGCGAGCTGCACGACGTGCTCGCCGACGCGGAGGAGTTCGCCGCAGGCGACTACCCGTGGGCGCTCGCCCGCGGCTCCCGGATCGAAGCCGCCGATCTCGACCGGGTCGCCGGGCGCCTGGCCTCCCTGAGCGGGCTCGACGAGGGCTATGTGCGCCGGGTGCGCCTGCGGATCGAGCACCACCGGTTCTTCCGGGAGTTGCTGCGTGCTCCTGGCCGCACCGTCGGCAGGATCGACGGTCGCTTCACCGGCTGGGAGGACGACGGTGGCGGTGAGAAGCCCAGCTACGACCCCTCCATCGCGGCGATCACGGGGCCGTACACCGCGGCGTTCAACTCACACGTCCGCAGCAGCCTCGGCTACGTCAGCGACCTGCCCTACGAGGTGCTGAGCGGGCGCGTGCAGCCGTGGTCGTACAAGGAGTTCGAGGGCCGGGCCGTGTCGGTCGTCTCGAAGCTCTCCGCGGCGATGCGCCACAACCCGCACCTGCGCGTCCACGTGGCCTGCGGCTACCACGACGGGGCCACGCCGTACTTCGCAGCCGAGCAGGTGTTCGCCCAGCTCCCGATCCCGGACGAGCTGCGCGACCGCATCGAGGTCCGCCACTACGAGGCCGGGCACATGATGTACGTGCACGAGCCCTCGCGGCTGGCGCAGTCGGAGCACCTGGCGGCGTTCGTCACGGCTGCGCCTGATTCGTGATCGCGGGGTCGGGCCGGTAGTCCGCGCCCGACACTGCTGCGCGTGGTCAGGCGATCGAGCGCGCGATCCCGTCGAGGATGTCGTGCTCGCTGACCACCATCCCGGTGACGCCTGCGCGATCGTTCAGCTCGCGGGCCAGCACGTCGACGATGAGGGCGCCGGCGCCGATCACGTCGATCCGGCCGGAGTGGATGGCACCGTGGCGCTTGCGCTCCTCGCGGGACATGCCCAGCAGCTCGTCCGCCACGCGGTGCAGGTCCTCGTTCTCCAGCCGCGAGTGGTGCACCGCCTCGGCGTCGTACTCCTCCAGGCCGAGCGCGACGGCGGAGAGCGTGGTGATCGTGCCCGCGACGCCGACCCAGGTGCGCACGCCCTCCACCGGCACCGCGTCGAACGCCTCGTCGAGGATGCCGGTGGCCACCCGGCGGGCCTCCGCCACCTCGTCGCCCGACGGGGGGTCGCCCGCCAGGCAGCGCTCGGTGAGGCGGACGCTCCCCACGTCCACCGACCGTGCGGCCTGCACGGTGGCCTTCCCGCCCTCCAAGGTCCCGACGACGAGTTCGGTGGAGCCACCGCCCACGTCGACGACGACGAACGGGCCGTCGTCGGGATCGAGGTCGCCCACCGCTCCGATGAACGACAGGTTCGCCTCCTCGTCCCCGGAGATCACCTCGGCGTCGATGCCGAGCGTGTCCTGGACCATTCCGAAGAAGTCCTCACGGTTGCGGGCGTCGCGGGTGGCGCTGGTGGCGACCATCCGCACCCGCTCGGCACCCTCTCGGCCGATCACCTCCGCGTAGTCGACCAGCGCCGCTCGCGTGCGCTCCAACGCCTCCGGCGCTAGCTCGCCGGACGCGTCGACACCCTGACCGAGCCGGACGATCCGCATCTCGCGATGCACGTCGCGCTGCTCGGTGGTGCCGCCGTCGCCGGTCGTGATGTCGGCGACGAGCAGGCGGATCGAGTTGGTTCCGCAGTCGATGGCGGCCACGCGCGACATGCACTCTCCTTGGTCCGGCTCACACGGCGACAGCGGTCACCGTACGCGGGACGGGGGCACGGAAGCCGGATCGCGGACGGCACACGACGCGGTGTGCGCGACTACCCTCGCAGCGTGGTCGACCAGCGCAGCTCCACCGCCTTGTCCGTCCCCGCGGGCCCCCTGACGGTCACGGACCACGGCACGCACCGCGTCGAGAACCAGCCGCCACCGCTCTCGGGGCACGACCCGTTGGCCTGCGACCCGGCGTTGACGGATGCGGTCGGTCGGGAGGGAGCGCAGGAGGCGTTGCCGGATCTCGGCCGCCTGGGTGCGCTGATCACGTCACCCGAGGCGCAGGAACACGCGCGGCTCGCCAACGTGCACGAACCCGTTCTGCGCACCCACGACCGGTACGGCCATCGCATCGACGAGGTCGAGTTCCATCCGTCGTGGCACTGGCTGGTGGGCACCGCGGTCGAGTGGGGGCTGCACGCCGCACCGTGGGTGGACGAGCCCGGCACCGGGGCGCACGTGCGGCGAGCCGCGGGCTTCTATCTGATGAGCCAGCTCGAAGCGGGGCACGGCTGCCCGATCTCGATGACCTACGCCGCCGTCCCCGCGCTGCGTCACGACCCCGTGCTGGCAGCGGCCTACGAACCGGGCCTCGTGTCCACGTCCTACGAGTTCGGGCTCGCCGAGCCTGCGACGAAGGCCGGGCTGCTGGCCGGCATGTCGATGACCGAGAAACAGGGCGGCTCCGACGTGCGCGCCGGCACCACGGTCGCCACCCAAGCGGCGGACGGGACGTATCAGCTGGTCGGGCACAAGTGGTTCACCTCGGCCCCGATGAACGACCTGTTCCTCACCCTCGCGCAGGCCCCCGGCGGGCTCACCTGCTTCGTGCTCCCCCGCGTCCTGCCCGACGGCAGCCGTAACGCCATCCAGCTGCAGCGGCTCAAGGACAAGTTGGGCAACCGGTCAAACGCCTCGGCCGAGATCGAGTACATCGGTGCCACGGGCTGGCGGCTGGGCGACGAGGGCCGGGGCGTCGCCACGATCATCGAGATGGTGTCGATGACGCGGCTGGACTGCGTGCTGGGCTCCGCAGCGCTCGTCCGGGCCGCGCTGAGCGAGGCGGCGCACCATGTGGCGCACCGCAGCGCCTTCGGTTCGCGGCTGGCCGACACGCCCCTGATGCAGGCCGTGGTCGCGGACCTGGCGCTGGAGTCCGAGGCCGCCACCGCGCTGGCGCTGCGGCTCGCGGGTGCCGTGGACCGCGGCGAGCGCTCGCTGCTGCGGCTCGCGCTCCCGGCGTCGAAGTATCTGGTGTGCAAGCGGGCGCCCGCGGTGGTGGCCGAGGCGCTCGAGTGCCTCGGCGGCAACGGGTACGTCGAGGAGTCGGCGCTCCCGCGGCTCTATCGCGAGGCCCCGCTCAACTCGATCTGGGAGGGCTCGGGCAACGTCACGGCGCTCGACGTCCTGCGCGCCGTGAGCCGCAATCCCGACTCGGTGGATGCGGTGCTGGCGGAGGTCGACGCCGCCGGGGGCGTGGACAGCCGGTTCGACCGCGCCATCCGCGCGCTGCGCGCCGAGCTGCACGGGCGTGAGGCACGGCGGGCCCGGCGGCTCGCCGAGCTGCTCGCCCTGTGCCTGCAGGGATCGCTGCTCGTGCGGCACGCGCCGGAGGAGGTCTCGTCGGCATTCCTGGGCGCGCGCTTCGACGCCGACGGCCCGTGGCGCACCGCGGGCACCCTCCCCGAGGGCACGCCCGCGGCCGCGTTGCTGGAGCGGGTCACACCTGGTTGAGCCGACCCAGCCGGACGAGCGGCGCGTTCGTGCGGAGCTATCGGTCCGACGTGCCGCTCGTTCGGACGGACACCGTCATGCCGGTGGGCGCGCGCACGCGCTCACCTGCCACCACTCCCCCAGCTCGGCGAGCGCTTCATCGCCGAACGGGTTCACGCCGGGGCCGGCGGCCAGCGCGTGCGCGACGCACACGTGCAGGCACTTGACCCGGCTCGGCATACCCCCTGCGCTGACGTCGGTGCCCAACGGCTCGATCGCGTCGCGTTCAGCGAGGTAGGACTCGTGTGCCCGCTGGTAGGCCGCAGCGAGTTCCGGGTCCTCGGCCAGCCGCTCGGTCATCTCGCGCATCCGGCCCTCGGCCTCCAGGCGGCTGACCCAGGAGTTCAGCCGAGAGCAGGTCAGGTAGTACAGCGTCGGGAACGGAGTGCCGTCCTCCAGCCGGGGAGCGGTCTGCACCACCGCCGGATGCCCGCACGGGCAGCGGTAGGCCACCGCGCGGACGGCACGCGGGACCCGTCCCAGCTGGGCGGCCACGGCCGCGAGGTCCTCCTCGCTGATGCCGGCCGCGGAGGCGGGCCCGTGCGGCGTCGACGGGCTCATCGCGAACCCTCCGCGACCTCGCGCCACAGCTGGCGGTACCACGGCATGCCGGCCCCGGCCTCGCCTGCGCCGGTCAGGTCCGGGCCGGACGGCAGCTGCACGACGTAGGGAACCTCCCCGGGCAGGACGTAGCCGAGCCGCGTCCTGGCCTGAGCGGCGACCTCAGCAGGGTCCGACAGCCGGGCGCGCTCCTTCGACAGCTCGTCCACCTCGGCGGCGAGCGCCTGCTGCTGCTTGGTCACGGCGGCGAGCTCCTGACGCTGGGCGACGAAGTTGCGCAGCGGGACCGCAACAGTGAGTGCGAGCGCGCAGACCACGAGAGCCAGCACCGCCGCTCGGCGTGTGGTGGACAGCCCGAGCATCCCCGTGGTCGCCGCCACCACACCGCGGGTTCGTGCCACCCGGTTCAGCTTGGGCTCCCTGTTCCGCCGCCGCGTCGCTCCCGTGCCGGCGCCGCGGCGCGGCGGTGTGCGGGGAGTCCGTTCGCCCCGAACCCGGGTGCGTTCCTCGACCATCGCGCCGCCTCAGGCCCGCTTCACGGGCGACTCGCGCACGGGAACGGGGCGGCTCGCGTGCACGTCAGGCTCCTGCCTCCGCCACCGTGAAGCGCGGGAAGGCGAGGTCGCCCGCGTACCGGGCGGCGTCGCCGAGAGCTTCCTCGATGCGCAGGAGCTGGTTGTACTTCGCCACGCGCTCCGACCGTGCCGGCGCGCCCGCCTTGATCTGCCCGCAACCGGTGGCGACGGCCAGATCGGCGATCGTGGTGTCCTCGGTCTCGCCGGAGCGGTGGCTCATCATGCAGCGGTAGCCCGACGAGTGCGCGAGCGTGACGGCGTCGAGGGTCTCCGACAGCGTGCCGATCTGGTTGACCTTCACCAGCAGCGCGTTGGCGGCACCCCGGCTGATGCCCTCGTCGAGCCGCTCGGGGTTGGTGACGAACAGGTCGTCGCCGACGAGCTGCACACGGTCGCCGAGCGCCTCGGTGAGCGCGACCCAGCCGTCCCAGTCGTCCTCGGCCAGTGGGTCCTCGATCGACACGAGGGGGTAACCGGAGACCAGCTCGGAGTAGATGGCGATGAGCTCCTGCGAGGAGAGCTTCTTGCCCTCGTAGGCGTAGACACCGTCCGAGTAGAACTCGGTGGCCGCGACGTCGAGTGCGAGCGCGATGTCCCGGCCGAGCTTGTACCCGGTCTTCTCCACCGCCTCGGCGATCAGGTCGAGCGCTGCGCGGGTGCCGGGCAGGTCGGGCGCGAAGCCGCCCTCGTCTCCGAGGCCGGTGGCCAGGCCCTTGCTCTTCAGCACCGACTTGAGCGCCTGGTAGACCTCGGCGCCCCAGCGCAAGGCCTCGCGGAACGAGTCGGCCCCGACCGGCGCGATCATGAACTCCTGCACATCGACGGAGCTGTCGGCGTGCGCGCCACCGTTGATGATGTTCATCATCGGCACGGGAAGCACGTGGGCGTTGGGGCCGCCGACATAGCGGAACAGCTCGAGCCCTGCCGACTCGGCGGCCGCCTTGGCCACGGCGAGCGAGACACCGAGCAGCGCGTTGGCGCCGAGGCGCGACTTGTCGGGCGTGCCGTCCAGATCGACGAGCCGCTGGTCGACGAGCCGCTGGTCGACCGCCTCCATGCCGGTGAGCTCGGGGCCGATCTCGTCGAGCACCGCAGCCACGGCCTTCTCGACGCCCTTGCCGCCGAACCGCAGCGGATCGCCGTCGCGCAGCTCGACCGCTTCGTGCTCACCCGTCGACGCCCCCGACGGGACGGCCGCGCGGGCCAGGGTCCCGTCGTCGAGCGCAACCTCGACCTCCACCGTCGGGTTGCCCCGCGAGTCGAGGATCTCGCGTGCGCCGACCTGCTCGATGACCGCCACCAGTGCTCCCGTCCGGGCTCGTTACGACGCCTGTGTGCGCTCAGCCGGGGCTGGGCGCGGTGTCCGGTGGCTCAGCGTAGTCGTGGAGAGTTCCCGATCGGCGCAGGAACTCGCCACTGGGCTCAGGGTCCTCCGTAGTTCGCCCTTGCGTCCCATGTCAACCCCTCGCAGATCGCGTCCCGTACACCTAACGTAGGGACGACCATGACGAGCCAGCCCGCGTCCGACGGCCTGTTCGAATCTTTCCGCCGGGCAGAGATGTTGATCGCCCGGAGCCGTCCGCTGGACGCGCTGCAGGCGCTCGGCCCCGTGCTCGAGAGCCAACCCAACGACGCGTCGGTGCATCTGCTGGCCGGTCGCGCCTACCTCAACTCGGCCCAGCTGCACCGCGCCGAGGAGGCCTTCGGCCGCGTTATCGACCTCGATCCGTCCGATCACTACGCGCGCTTCGCGCTCGGCAAGGCGTTGCAACGGCAGGGACGTCTCGCCGAGGCGCAGGCGCAGCTGAAGATGGCGGCCGCGATGGACCCGCGCCCGGAGTACCAGGAGGCGCTGGGAGAGGTGCTGGCCCGCATCGCCGTGGAGGGCGCGGAACCGGCCTGACACGAGTCGGTTCACGCTTCGAACAGCCCGCTGCCCCAGTAGTCCCCGTTCCGGGTCACGCCGGGCGGGCACGCGAACAGGCCCGACGCGACGTGCTGGATGTACTCGTTGAGCGCGTCGTTCGCACCCAGCTTGCGCTGAAGGGTGACGAACGTGGCCGGATCGGACTGGAAGCTGATGAAGAACAGCCCGGCTTCGAGCCCACCGGTGCTCGGGTCGATCCCGTCGTTGAAGGAGTACCCACGGCGCAGGATCCGCAGGCCGTTGTTGTTCTCGAAGGCGGCCAGCCGGATATGGGCATCGTCCGCGATCACGGGCGTGCCGTCGGGGCCCTTCGCGGCGAAGTCCGGGGTGTCGAACTCCTTGGTGCCCGTGAGCGGGGCGCCGACCGACTTCGTCCGTCCGAAGACCGCCTGCTGGTCGGACAGGAAGTCGCGGTCCCAGTTCTCGACGAACATGCGGATCCGCCTGGCCACGAGATAGGTCCCGCCGCGCATCCACGCCTGGTCGGCCCCGTCGCCGATCCAGACGTGCTGGTCGAGTGCGGTCGTGTCGTCGCCCCGGATGTTGCGGGTGCCGTCCTTGAACCCCATGAGGTTGCGCGGGGTGGACTGGCCCGAGCCCGTCACGGAGGTGCGGCCGAAGCCGAGCTGGGTCCAACGGTTGACGACGGTGCCGCGGCCGATCCTGGCCAGGTTGCGGATCGCGTGGAATGCCACCTGCGGGTCGTCGGCGCAGGCCTGCACCGCGATGTCCCCGTTGCTGCGGGTGGTGTCGAGGAGCTCACCCGGCAGCGCAGGCAACGGCTGCAGCGCCGCGGGCCGCCGGGCGCCCAGCCCGAATCGGTTGTCGAACAGCGATGGCCCGAACCCGATCGTCATCGTCAGGCGGGACGGCGCCAGCCCCTCGGCCTCGCCCGTGTCGGCGGGGGGAATGTCGGGCGTGGCCGAGTCACCCGGCACGGGCGCGCCCCGGGTCATCGCCTCGGCCGCGGTGGTCCAGCTCTGCAACATCGAGACCAGGTCGGCACGCTCGGTGCTGGTGACGTCGAACGCCGCGAAGGCGAGCTGGTTCTGCACGTCCGTGCTGATCCCGGCCTGGTTGGCGCCGCGGAATTCCATGGTGTCGGCGGCAGCGGACGCGGATGCCGCCGCCGAGATCGAGGTGCCCGCGATCGCGAGACCGGCACCGGCCACGCCCGCACCGGCGAGGCTGCCGAGGAACCGACGCCGCGAGAGATCAGCCATATGCCCCTCAGACCACCTTCCCCGCCACCTGGGACAGCGGCTCGGCCAACGCGTTGACCGCATCCGCGAGCTGACGCCGCTGGTCCTGCGGGACCGTGCTGTAGTCGACGTAGCCGTTGCCCTGCTGGTATTTCGCGAGGCCGGACGTGACGTCGGTGAAGCGCGCCTCGAGCTGCTGCGCGAGCTGAGGGTCCTTCGCCGCGAGCGCGGGCTGGAGCAGCTCGAAGGCCTTGCGCGCACCGGCGATGTTGGCGGCGAAGTCCCAGAGGTCGGTGTGCGAGTAGCGGTCTTCCTCGCCGGTCACCTTCGACGTCGACACCTCGTCGAGCAGCTCACTGGCACCGTTGGCGAGCTGAGCAGGCTGGTAGGTGGCGGTGGCGACGTTCTTCTGCAGGGTGGCGACGTCGGTGTCGAGCTTGTCGGCGATCGGCGTCATCCCGGCGAGCGACTTGTCCTCCCACAGCGCCTTCTCGATGCGGTGGAACCCGGTCCACTGGGCGGGGTTGGCGACGTCGTTGACCCGCGCGTCGATGTCGGGGTCGAGGTCGCCGAAGCTCTCGGCCACCGGCTCGATGCTCTCGTAGTGCGTACGGGCCGGCGCGAACAGCGACTCCGCCTTGGGGATGTCGCCCGCCCGTACGGCGTCGTCGAACGCCTTCGTGGCCGGCACCAGCGCGTCGACCTCGGAGACGACGTAGTCGTGGTACTGCTGCGTCGCCTTCGTGAGCGAGGTGTCGGCAGGCGGCGTGGGTGCGGCGCCCCCGCCCGTCACGGTGAACGTCGAGGTGTCCTGAGCGGCGCCGGGGCAGTACATCGTGTAGGTGCCCGGGTCCAGGCGGAGGGCGAAGTTCCCGTTGAGGCCCTCGGTGATGTTCTCCTTCTCCCCGAGGATCCTGCCGTTGCTCTGCAGCTCGGCCTCCGTCACCTTCGCGGTGCCTGCGTTCGTGACCGTGAACGTCACCGGGCCGGCCGCCACCGAGGCGGGCGCGGGCGCACAGCCCTGGTCGGACAGCGCGACCTTCACCTCGGTCTGCTCTCCGCCCGGCGCGCCGGCCGAGTCGCCACCGCCTCCGCAGGCGGCGGCGAGCAGGCCGACCGAGAGCGCGGCCGCGACGGTGCCCAGCGCGCGCGGGCGAAACGGTCTCATGAACATGCCATCCTTCGGCGACGAAAAGAGAGGGACGGGTGGATCGACGCGACCACCCGCAGGGGGTTCAACCGCGGGTCGGCTCCGGCTGCGGAGTGGGCGCCGGCTCCGAGGCCCGGCGCCGCGAGGCCGGTCCGCGCTGCGGCCAGAGCACGTGGACGAGCATCGGCACCGCGTAGACCAGCCAGATCACGGCTTCGACGATCGTGGGGAACGGCTGGATGCCGAGCACACCGGTGAGCAGCGAGGAGATCGGCGTGCCGGGCTGCACGAGCCACGACAGGTCGGCTGCCTGCTGCTGACCGAAGTTGATCCAGCCCGCCTCGTGAGCGGTGTGGGCAGCGGTCATGAGCAAGCCTGCGGCGACGATGACGAGCACCGCACCCGTGATCCGGAAGAAGCGGGCCATGTTCAGCCGGACGCCACCGCGGTAGATGCCGTAGCCGAGAACGACCGCGAGGATCACGCCGAGCAGCGCGCCACCGCCCGCCTCCAGCGGGGAGGTGCTGGCCTGGAACGCCGCCAGCAGAAACACCACGGTCTCGAAGCCCTCCCGGAGCACCGCGAGGAAGGCCATCCCGACCAGCGCACCCGCCGAGCCGCGGGCCAGCGCGGCGGTGGCCGACGACTCGAGCTCCACGCGCATGTGACGGGCGTGGCGCCGCATCCAGAGGATCATGTAGGTGACCATGGCGACGGCGAAGAGTCCGATGAGCGTCTCGAGGCCCTCCTGCGCCGCCTGCGGCAGGTCAGCGGTGAGGAGCTCGAGCGCGACCCCGACGGCCACGCAGATGAGCACGGCGATCCCGACGCCCACCCACACCTGACGCAGTGCGTCCCGACGACCCTGGTTGGCCAGGAAACCGGCGATGATCCCGACGATCAGTGCCGCCTCGAGACCTTCCCGGAGGCCAATCACAAAGGTCGCCAGCACAGCATCAACCCACTTTCCAAAAGGGCGGGCAGGGAACGATTGCCAGGCTTGCCTATCCGGCGTTCAAGTTAGGTTGGCCTGAGCTTCCGTGTCAAACAGCGCGGCGTTCCGAGCAATTCCCACAAATAGTATTCAAACGCCCGGAACGGATCAACCGGATCGATCATCCGTAGTGGCCATCGGGAAGCGCGGCCGTCGACGCGGTGACCGGCGGAGCGGCCCGCCGCGGACCTGCCCGAAGGGCCCAGCCCGGCCTGTCGATCTCGGTCGTACGTAACGATCGGACATCGAGGGCTCCTCGAATCGCCACGAAAAGGACAAGTCGGGCCGGTCAGACCGGTCGTCACGGATCACACTGGCGCGACCCTTTCCTCCCAGCTGTACTAAGGCTACCCTCGGTCCGCTTGAGGCCAAGCTGGCCTAATAATGCCGCGTGGAGAAGAGGGTCCCATTGCTCGGAAACGCTCTGATCGGCCTCCGGGAAGGCCTCGAAGCCGCCCTGGTGGTGAGCATTCTCATTGCGTTCCTGGTGCGTACCGGACGCCGATCCGTACTTCCGAAGGTGTGGCTCGGCGTCGCTATCGCGGTTGCCATCAGCGTCGGCGTCACACTCGCATTGACCCTCACACAGCAAGCTCTCACATTCGAGGCGCAGGAGGCGTTCGGCGGTGGCCTCTCGATCATCGCCGTCGGCTTCGTCACCTGGATGATCTTCTGGATGCGGCGGGCGGCCCGGTCCATCTCCACCGAGCTCCGCGGGCGTCTGGAGAGCGCCATCCAGATGGGATCCACCGCCGTCGTCGTCATGGCCGCGCTCGCGGTCGGACGGGAAGGACTCGAGACGGCGGTGTTCTTCTTCGCCGCGGCCCAGGCCGCCGGCGAGACCACCGAGCCGCTCATCGGGTTCCTGCTCGGCATCGCCGTGTCGATCCTGCTCGCGTACCTGATCTACCGCGGCGCCGTCACGCTGAACATGGGCAAGTTCTTCACCGTCACCGGCGTGCTGCTGGTCTTCGTGGCGGCGGGGATCCTCGCGTACGGCGTGCACGACCTCCAGGAGGCCGCCATCCTCCCCGGGCTCAACACACTCGCGTTCGACGTCAGCGCGGCCGTTCCGCCGGACTCCTGGTACGGCACCTTGCTCAAGGGGATCTTCAACTTCTCCCCGCAGACCACGGTGCTCGAGGCGATCGTCTGGGTCGCCTACGTGGCCGTCGTCCTCACCTTGTTCGTACTGCCTCAGCGCAGCCCCCGGCCTGTCGCGTCAGCCCCCACCACGTCGTGACCGTTCTTTCTGATCGTCCCCCACTCGATCGTCTAGGAGCATGATGTCCCGCAGAGCTCGCGCCGGGCTCCCCGTGGCCGCCCTCGCGGTGGCCGCCCTCGCCGGCTGCACCAGCACGGCACCGGCCCCCACCACCGGCGGCGCAGCGGCCGGCGGCCCCATCGCCGTCCGGGCCGCGGACGACGCCTGCGAGGTCGGCGGCGCCGAGGCACCCGCGGGCACGATCACGTTCGCCGTGAACAACACGGGGAGCAAGGTCACCGAGTTCTACCTGTACGGCACGGGCGACCGGATCATGGGCGAGGTCGAGAACATCGGTCCGGGCCTCACCAGGCAGCTCATCGTCGAGGTGCCCGACGGCGGCACGTACACCACGGCGTGCAAGCCGGGCATGGTCGGCGACGGCATCCGGGCGCCCTTCACCGTCACCGGCACCGCCGCACGTTCCGTGGACGAGAACACGAAGCTCGCCGAGGCCACCGCCGGCTACAAGCGCTATGTCACCTCGCAGATCGACGCGCTGGTACCGAAGACGCAGGAGTTCGCCGACGCCGTCAAGCGGCAGGACGTCGAGGGCGCGAAGGCGCTGTTCCCGGTGTCGCGCACCTACTGGGAGCGCATCGAGCCCGTGGCGGAGTCCTTCGGCGACATCGACCCGAAGATCGACGGCCGCGAGGACGACGAACGCGACCCCGGCGTCGCGTTCACCGGCTACCACCGCCTGGAGAAGGACCTCTGGGTCGACGGCCTGCAGCCCGACTCACCGGCGATCGCCGACCAGCTGATGGCCGACATCAAGGACCTGCAGAGCCGCGTGACCACCGTCGAGCTCACGCCGGTGCAGCTCGCCAACGGTGCGAAGGAACTGCTCGACGAGGTCGCCACCGGCAAGATCACCGGCGAGGAGGACCGCTACTCGCACACCGACCTGTGGGACTTCAAGGCCAACGTCGAGGGTTCGCAAGGGGCCGTCGCCGCACTGCGCCCGGTGCTCGACGACAAGGACCCGACCCTCGGCCCGACGCTCGACGAACGCTTCGCCGCCGTCGACACCCTGCTCGAGGGATACCGGGCGGGCGACGGGTTCGTGCTCTACACGCAGCTCACGCCGGACGACACGCGCAAGATGTCCGAGGCCGTCGACGCGCTGGGTGAGCCCGTGAGCCAGGTCGCAGGGGTCGTCACGTCGTGAGCCCGATCTCTCGACGCCGGCTGCTCGGCTGGACGGGCGCCGGGGCCGCGCTGGCCGGGGTCGGCGCGGCCACCGGCTTCGCGGTCGGCTCGGCCGGGGCCGGGACCGACGCCCCCGCGAACCCCGGTGTGGTGCCGTTCCACGGTGATCACCAGGCCGGGATCATCACGCCCGCACAGGACCGGCTGCACTTCGTCGCGCTCGACGTCACCGCCGACAACCGCGACCGGCTGCGGGCGTTGCTCCAGAAGTGGACCACCGCCGCCGAGCGCATGACGGCGGGCGCCGAGGCCGCACCGGGCGGCGCGGTCAACCTGAACCCGCAGGCCCCGCCGTCCGACACAGGCGAGGCGCTCGGGCTGCCCGCCTCGTCCCTGACTTTGACGTTCGGGGTGGGCGCGACGTTGTTCGAGAAGGACGGCGTCGACCGCTTCGGGCTGGCCGCGCAGCGCCCCCCTGGCCTCGCCGAGCTGCCGAGCTTCACCGGCGACCAGATCGACCCCGCCCTCTCCGGCGGCGACCTGTGCATCCAGGCGTGTTCCGACGACCCGCAGGTGGCGGTGCACGCGGTGCGCAACCTCGTCCGGATGGGCTTCGGCACCACCTCGGTGCGCTGGTCGCAGCTGGGGTTCGGGCGCACGTCGTCCACGTCCACGGGGCAGGCCACCCCGCGCAACCTCTTCGGCTTCAAGGACGGCACCCGCAACCTCAAGGCCGAGGACTCCGCCGCCCTCGACCAGCAACTGTGGGTACAACCCGGCGACGGGCCGGCCTGGCTCGAGGGCGGCACCTACCTGGTGTCGCGCCGGATCCGCATGCACATCGAGATCTGGGACCGCACATCACTCGCCGAGCAGGAGGTGATCATCGGCCGGACGAAGGGCGAGGGCGCGCCACTCGGAGCGGCCGCGGAGTTCGACCCGATCGACTTCAACGCCACAGGGCCCGACGGCCGGCCGCGCATCCCGACGGACGCACACATCCGGCTCGCGTCCGCGGAGTCGCTGGGGGGCGCGAGGATTCTGCGGCGGGGCTACAACTTCGTCGACGGCAGCGACGGGCAGGGACACCTCAACGCCGGCCTGTTCTTTCTCGCGTTCATGCGCGACCCACACGCCCAGTTCGTGCCGATGCAGCGGGCGCTCGCCAAGTCGGACGTGATGATGGAGTACATCGAGCACACGAGCTCGGCCGTGTTCGCGTGCCCGGCCGGGCTGGGCGAGGGTGACTACTGGGGGCGCAGCCTGCTGGAGCCCTGATCCCCCGCACCAGACGTTCGAGCGGCCGGCATCCGCTTCAACTGGAGTTCAGCTCGCGTCATCGCCGTATGAGCGCCGACGTCGATCATCGCGACGAAGGTCCGGTGCATGGTTCTGAACCGACACGTACCGTCCCGAAATTGCGGCAATGAGTGAAATCCCGGACTCATCCGGCGCGCCCACCCGGATGACCCGCCGTCGGCTGCTCGGCTCGGCAGCCGCGGCCGGTGGGCTCGCGGCCGCCGGACTCGTTCTGCCCCCGAACGTCCAGCGGGCGCTCGCGGCGCCGCCGCCCACGAACCGACGGCTCAACGACATCCGGCACGTCGTGATGCTCATGCAGGAGAACCGCAGCTTCGACCACTACTTCGGGATGCTCGCGGGAGTCCGCGGCTTCAGCGACCCGAACGCGATGAAGATCGCGGGTGGTCGCTCGGTCTTCGAACAGCCCGACCCGGGCAACCCCGACGGTTACCTGATGCCCTACCGGCTCGACACGCGCACCACGGCCGCGCAGGCGATCCCGTCGATGAGCCACGAGTGGACCGTCCAGCACCAGGCGCTGAACGGCGGCAAGAACGACAACTGGTTGCCGGCGCACCGGGCCTCCGATGGTGACACCACGGGCGCGTTCACCATGGGCTACTTCACCCGTGAGGACATTCCGTTCCAGTACGCCCTGGCCGAGGCATTCACCGTCCTCGACGGGTACCACTGCTCCGTGCTGGGACCCACAGGACCGAACCGGCACATGTGGATGGCGGGCACGATCGACCCGAACGGCAAGGCCGGGGGACCGTCGCTCACGACCTCCGCACCCAACGGCGCCTACTCGTTCACGACCTACCCCGAGCGGCTCACCAAGGCCGGGGTGTCCTGGCGGATCTACCACGATCCCGGCTCGACGACCGGTCTGCCGTCGATCCAGCACATCAAGCAGTACTACGAGGCGAAGAAGGGCTCCGACCTCTACGAACACGCGATGGCCTCCACCCCGGTCGGCCAGTTCGAGTACGACGCGATGAACGACAAGCTGCCCACCGTGAGCTGGATCCTGCCGCCGTCGGACTTCGACGAGCACCCGGCACACCTGCCCGCGGCAGGCGCCACCTTCGTGGCCGCCAAGATCGATGCGATCGCGGCCAATCCCGAGGTGTGGGCGAAGACCGTGTTCATCCTGTCCTACGACGAGAACGACGGGATGTTCGATCACGTCGTGCCGCCCACCCCGCCCCACGGCACACCGGACGAGTACGTGACCAAGACATCGGTGACGGGCGTGGACGGTGGCGACCTTCCGGTCGGGCTCGGCTTCCGGGTACCCGCGGTGGTCGTCTCCCCGTGGACCGTGGGCGGCTGGGTCAGCTCGGAGACGTTCGACCACACCTCGCAGCTGCTGCTGCTCGAACGGCTCACCGGAGTGGTCGAGACGAACATCAGCGTGTGGCGGCGCAAGACAGTCGGCGACCTGACATCCGTCTTCCGGTTCGACAGCACGGAGAAGCCACCGACGCTCCCCAGCACCACCGGTCGGTACAACCTGGCCCGATACGAGGCGAAGCGACTCTCCATGCCCTCCCCGCCGATCGGCAAGCAGCGCATGCCCGACCAGGAACGAGGGGACCGTCGGCAGGTGCCATAGACCGCGGCGGACTCACCGGGTGGACGGACGGCGCATCGGTGCGGGCCTATCGGGCGACGGTGCCGTTCGTACGGGCTGGCGGCGCTGTCACGGCGCGACCGCACCCGCGTACCGGTCGGCCGCGGCCCACACCAGCCGCGCGTAGGAGACCGACCGGTTGTAGGTCATCACCCCGGCCCACCAGCCCTCGCCGCTCGCCGTGTCGCGCCCGCCGGCGCAGAGGTACGCGGCTGCGCCGGCGGCGGCGTCGTCGATCTGGAAGGGGTCGCGCACGCCGTCGCCGTTGCCGTCGGCGCCGTAGCGGTCCCAGGTGGTGGGCAGGAACTGCATCGGGCCGACCGCGCGGTCGTAGGTGGTGTCGCCGTCGAAACGGCCGCTGTCGGTGTCGCGGATCTCTCGCACACCGTCGGACCCGTCGAGGGGCACCCCGACGATCGCGGGCCTGGACATGCCGTCGGGCTCGAGGTCGGCGCGGCCGAGCTGGCCATGGTCGGACTCCACACGACCGATCGCCGCGAGTGTGGTCCAGGAGAGCCGGCAGGCCGGCGTCTTGGCCCGCTGCGCCATCTCGGCCGCCGCGTAAGCGCGCAGCGCGCGGGCGGGCACACCGCTACGCGCGGCCGTGTGCGCGGACCAGGCCACGAGGTCGAGACCGGCCGCGAGAGCCGGGGGCTGCGGCACCGGCGTGCCCTGGCCGACGTTCGCCGGCCGGAGCCCGTCGCCACGCCGGGCGGCCTGCCCGCCGTCGTCGATCGCCGCGATCCCGGTCAGTACCACCGCGACGAGCCCGACCCCCACCAGCACGAACGCGATGATGATCGCGGCGCTGCGCCGACGAGGAGCACGGGGAGCGTTCCGCACGGCCACTAGATCAGGTTAGTCAGCCGGAGCGCTCGCGGATCATGACGATTCTCGGAGAATCCGCGATCAGCTTCCCTGGCGCGGCCAGTGGCGCCGCCACGCCTCCGCGTCGAGGGCGTGCGGATCTTCGCCGACGGCCGCCGCGTTGCGCTCGGCGGTGCGGACGTGATCGACGAACCGCCGGGCCGCGGCGCGCAGCTCGGCCTCGGGATCGATGCCGGCGAGCTTCGCCGAGGCGGCGGCCGCGAACAGCTGCTCCCCCACGCCCCTTCCGGCAGGCAGCAGCTCGGGAGGCAGCCCGGCGCGGGCGGTGCGGCTGGTCAGCTTCGCCGCGAGCGCGACGGCAGGCTGCCCGAGCGGCACACCGTCCACACTGGACTCCCGCTGCTTCTCCGCGCGCTTGAGCTCCTCCCAGCGGTGCTCCTGGCGCTGGGCCGAGTCGATCTGCTCGGTGCCGGCGAACACGTGCGGATGCCGCCCGACGAGCTTCGCCACGAGGTCGGTCGCCACGTCGTCGATGTCGAACGGCGCGCCCGTCTCGGTGGGGTCGGGCTCGGCGGCGATGCGGGCATGGAACAGCACCTGCAGGAGGACGTCGCCGAGCTCCTCGCGCATCGCGTCGCGGTCGCCGTCCTCGATCGCCTCGTAGAGCTCGTAGCACTCCTCGACGAGGTACTGCAGCAGGGAGGCGTGGGTCTGCTCGGCGTCCCACGGGCAGCCGCCGGGCGAGCGCAGCCGGTCCATCACGGCGACGGCGTCGAGCAGTGCGGCACCCGGCGGCTCCGGCGCCCTGACCACCGTGTCGGCCGACGGGATCGAGGGGTGCTCCTGGTCGGTGGTGAGCAGGACCCCACCGTCCGGGACGTCCTCGCCGCGGGACGCGCCTGCGGCGGCGACCACCTCGTCCGGGACCGTCCGATCAGCGACGATGCGCGCTGCGTCCCGCAGTGCGGGCAACGCGGCTGCAGGGACGGCGTGCGGCGCGCGGACGGAGAGGACGACGACGGAGCGCGACGCCACCGGTCAGCCCGCTGTGGCGGTGCCGGGAGCGGGGGCAGGCGCGGCCACCGGTGGCAGGACCATGCCCGTCTGCTGCCCGTCGGCGACGACACGGAGCTGGATCGGGTCCCAGACGCCGTACCGCGGGTTCACCCGGACCCCCAGCTTCTCGGCGTCCGGCTGGAGCAGCCGCTCACCGATGGTGGTGAGCTGTGCCTGGCTCATGTTGTTGACCGCGGCAGGGTCGGACGCGGCGTTGGTGCTCCGGTCGGTGACCTTGAACACGATCCAGGTGCTTTCCTGCGGGCTGGGCTGGAAGGCGACCACCCCGCCCACGGGAACGCCGAACAGCACGCTGCCCGCCTCGTTCGGGTTCGTGGCCGCCTGCACGGTGGTGCCCCGCTCGGCGACTCGGGGATCGGTGAACAGCGCGTCGGCCGCGGGGCCTCCGTGCTGCAACGTCTGCGCCTTCGCCTCGGCGTCGGCGCGGGACGTGGCAGCCACCAGGTCGACCGTGACCGCGAGCCCGGCCACCGAACGCTTCGCGAGCTCCGCGGCGATGAGGTCGTCGCGCACCCGCTGGCGCAATGTCGAGTGGTCGTAGAGCGAGCCGTCGACGATCGCGTCGACGCCACCGCTGCCGGCGAGCTCGGCGTCGATCTGGGCGTCGGTGACGACGATCCCGTCCGCGGCGGCCCGCCGCTGGAGCAGGTCGTGCATCACCTCGCGGGTGACGATGCTGCGGGACAGGTCGGCGGTGGTGCCGCCCTGAGCCGTGATCCGGGCGATCTGGTCGGTCTTGCTCAACGCCACGTCGAGTTGCGACTGGACGCGTGTGAGTGGCACGGCGTCGGCGCCGATGATCACCGCCGACCCCGCCTGATCAGGACCGCCGCACCCACTGATCACCGCGCCCAGGACCGCTACGGCCGCTGCAACGCGCCCTACCTGCATGCGCACGGCCACACTCTTTCACGGCCGTCTCACCCGTCCACCGGCGCCCGTGCGTTACGCGGGGACGTCGCCGACCGGGACGTCACGGTCAGAGGTCGGCCTGCACCACGAGCGTGCGGCACATCTTGTCGGCGAAGGTCTGCTTCTGCTCGTCCCACAGCGGCCACACGTACCCGAGCAGGAACGGGATCGCGTCGAACAGGTGGGCGATCTGACGCCCGACGGCACGCCGGAACCCGACGGGCTTCCCGGTCGCCGCGGCGACGAGCCGCACCCCGAGCGCGCGCTTGCCGAGGCTCTGGCCTGTGCGGCCCTGGCAGTACCCGCTGTTCCACAGCACGAAGACGACCGCCACCACCGCCGAGACCGCGTAGACGACCAGCGCCAGGGTGCGGTCGCGGGGGATCAGCGCGGCGATCATCACGGTGAAGAGCAGGCCCATCGGAATGCCGACGTCGATGAGGAAACCACCGACCCGCTGCCCGTAGGTGGCAGGCACGGGCACGTACGGCGCCCGCTGTGACGGCTGGGTCGCCAGGTGGGGAACGGACAACGCAACGCTCCGGGGGTCAGGCCCGCCCCAGGCCGATCCCGGGTGAGCTTCTGCTGGAACCTCTCCCTGGACCCGGACAGTGTTACGAATCCGGCCCGACTCGTACCCGACCGTGCAACACCCGGTCGGGTACGAGGCCCGGCTCAGACGGGCGCAGGCACCTTGGTCGGGGCCAGCACATCGCGCAACAGGGTGGTGCACCAGTCCAGCAGCTCGGCATCGCGCAGCGGGGTACCGCCGATCCGGCCGCTCTCCATCGGCCGCGGCACGACCACGGCCCGCGTGGCAGCCCGGTACGTGGCCTTCGGGTGCAGCCGCTTGAGCCGCAGCTGGGCCGAGTCGGGCAGGTCGACCGGGCCGATCCGGATGCCGTTGCCCCCCACCGCCACCTCGGCCACGCCGAGCGTGCGGCAGCTCTGGCGGAACGCGGCGACGGCAAGCAGGTTGCGCACCGGCACGGGCGGCTCTCCGTAGCGGTCGGTGAGCTCGTCGACGATCGCCTCCAGCGCCGCGGCGTCGCCCGCCTCGGCGATCTTGCGGTAGACCTCCAGCCGCAGCCGTTCCCCCGTGACGTAGTCGTGGGGGACGTGCGCGTCGATCGGGAGGTCGACCCGCACCTCCGCGAGCTGCTCCTCCTCCTCGCCGTCGCCCGCGCCTGCTGCCTGCCGGAAGGCGGCCACGGCCTCGCCGACGAGCCGGATGTAGAGATCGAACCCGACACCCGCGATGTGGCCGCTCTGCTCCGCGCCCAGGATGTTGCCCGCGCCGCGGATCTCGAGGTCCTTCATCGCCACGGCGGCGCCCGCACCGAGCTCCGAGTGCTGGGCGATCGTCGCGAGCCGGTCGTGGGCGGTCTCGGTGAGCGGGTGCTCGGGCGGGAAGAGGAAGTACGCGTACCCACGCTCGCGCCCGCGGCCCACCCGGCCACGCAGCTGGTGCAGCTGCGAGAGACCCAACGTGTCGGACCGCTCGACGATCAGCGTGTTGGCGTTGGAGATGTCCAGGCCGTTCTCCACGATCGTCGTGCAGACCAGTACGTCGAACTCGTTGTGCCAGAACCCGTTGACCGTGCGTTCCAGCAGGTCCTCGTTCATCTGGCCGTGCGCGATCGCCACCCGCGCCTCGGGCACGAGCTCACGGATCCTCCGCGTCGCGCGGTCGATCGTGGACACGCGGTTGTGCACGTAGAACACCTGGCCGTCGCGCAGCAGCTCGCGCCGGATCGAGGCGGCGACCTGCTTCTCGTCGTAGGCGCCGACGTAGGTGAGCGTGGGGTGGCGGTCCTCGGGCGGAGTGGCGATCGTGGACATCTCGCGGATGCCCGCGAGGCTCATCTCCAGCGTCCGGGGAATCGGTGTCGCGCTCAGCGTGAGGACGTCGACGTGCGTGCGCAGCGCGGTGATGTGCTCCTTGTGCTCCACGCCGAAGCGCTGCTCCTCGTCGACGATCACGAGGCCGAGGTCCTTCCACCGGATGCCCGTCTGCAGCAGCCGGTGGGTGCCCACCACGACGTCGACGGTGCCCTCGGCGAGGCCCTCCACGGTCTCCCTGGCCTCGGCGGCGTCGGTGAAGCGCGAGAGTCCCTTGACGGTGACGGGGAAGGCGCGCATCCGGTCGGAGAACGTCTGCAGGTGCTGGGTGGCCAGCAGGGTGGTGGGCACGAGCACCACCACCTGCTTACCGTCCTGCACGGCCTTGAACGCCGCGCGCACAGCGATCTCGGTCTTGCCGAAGCCCACGTCACCGGAGATCACGCGGTCCATCGGGACCGGACGCTCCATGTCCCGCTTGACCTCCTCGATCGCGGCGAGCTGGTCGGGTGTCTCGGTGAACGGGAAGGCGTCCTCCAGCTCGCGCTGCCACGGGGTGTCCTTGGCGAACGCGTGGCCGGGCGAGGACTGGCGCGCGGCGTAGAGCTGCACCAGCTGTGCGGCGATCTGCCGGACGGCCTTGCGGGCGCGGCCCTTCGTCTTGGCCCAGTCGCCACCGCCGAGCTTGTTGAGCGTGGGCACCTCGCCGCCGACGTAGCGGCTGATCTCGTCGAGCGCGTCGGTGGGGACGAAGAGCCGGTCGGCGGGCTGGCCCCGCTTGGACGACGCGTACTCCAGCACCAGGTACTCGCGGGTGGCGCCGCTGACCGTGCGCTCGCGCATCTCGACGAACTTGCCGATGCCGTGCTGGGAGTGCACGACGTAGTCGCCGGGCTGCAGCGTCACCAGGTCGACGGCGTTGCGTCGCTTGGACGCGAGCTTGCGCGGCTCGGTGCCCGCCGCCCGGTTACCCGTGAGGT
Source organism: Pseudonocardia yunnanensis (assembly GCF_039534065.1). Classification (NCBI taxonomy): domain Bacteria; kingdom Bacillati; phylum Actinomycetota; class Actinomycetes; order Pseudonocardiales; family Pseudonocardiaceae; genus Pseudonocardia; species Pseudonocardia yunnanensis. Next base: position 380,375 of record NZ_BAAAUS010000008.1, read on the forward strand.
CGGCCTCGGTCAGCACGACGAGCGCGCTGGCGGTGGCCGTGAAGCCCTCCGTCAGCCGCCCGCAGGTGACCGTGACCAGGCCCTTCTCGGGCGGCTCCGTCAGCCGGTCCACGAGCGTGGCCGGCACGTCCGCCTCGCGCAGCTGCTCGAGCGAGCGCTGCGCGGTGCCCTGGCCACCGACCACGAGCACAGCGGTGCCGCCCGCGGTGACGTGGGCACGCAGATCGACCAGCGCCCGGTCCGTGTCGCCGCGGTAGGACTCCACCTCGTGGACGGCCGGGGCGAGGGCGTCCTCGCGCCCGCTCAGCAGCGGGCTCAGCGTGAGCACCGGCCGTCCGGTGGCAGCGGCGTGGTCGAGCACGTCGTCCAGGTCGCGGTAGGCCGACGCCCCGACGTCGATCGGCGCGGCCCCGCCCGTGCCGGCCGCGAACCAGCTCGCCTCGAGGAACTCCTGCCCCGTGCGGACGAGGTCGGCACTGCGGGTACGGATCCGCTCGGGGTCGGCGAGCAGCACCGGCGATCCCGCGGGCAGCAGGTCGGTGAGCAGCTCCAGCTCGCCACCGACCAGCGCCGGTACGAGCGACTCCATGCCCTCCGACGGGATGCCTTCGGCCAGGTGCTCCAGCAGCTCGCGCAGCGGCGGGTTGTTCTCGTGGATGCGGGCGAGCTCCGCGGCCCGCTCGCGCACCGGCTCGGTGAGCAGCAGCTCCCGGCAGCCCGGCGCCACCAGCTCCTCGACGGGGCCGACCGAGCGCTGGTCAGCGACGGCGAAGTAGCGCAGCTCGCTCACCTCGTCGCCCCAGAACTCGACGCGGACGGGGTGCTCGGCCGTGGGCGGGAAGATGTCGATGATGCCGCCGCGCACCGCGAACTCGCCCCGGGCGGTGACCATCTCGACGCGGGTGTAGGCCAGCTCCACGAGCCGGACGAGCAACGCGTCGAACTCGGCGGTGTCCCCCACCCGCAGCTGGACGGGGTCGAGCCGGCCCAGACCTGGTGCGATCGGCTGGATGAGGCTGCGGGCGGCTGTGACCAGCACGCGCGGCGCGGTCTCGGAGCGGGCCAGCCTGCGGAAGAGTGACAGCCGCCGTCCGACGGTGTCGGGGCGCGGGGAAAGGCGCTCGTGCGGCAGCGTCTCCCAGGACGGGAGGACGGCCACGTCGTCGGGCCCGAGCAGGTCGGCGGCCGCGGCGCCGAGGTCCTCGGCCTCCCGGTCGGTGGCGGTGACGGCCAGAACCGTGCGCCCGGCACCGCCGTCGTCCACTGGTGAGCCGAAGGTGGCGGCGAGGATCGGGCGAAGCGCGGACGGTCCTTCGATCCGCAGAGCGGGCATCTCGCCCACCACGGGTCGCACGCCTCGTGCGGCGTCGAGGACGGCGCGCAGATCGGGGTCGGACAGGGTGGAATGGAGCAGACCGGAGAGCATGGCCACGGTTCGAGATACCCCTCGCATGGCAGGAGCTGGGCAGCACAGACAGACCCCTACCCGGGACTGGCGCCCGGTGGGGCCTCGGTTCCCAGGCTACGCCGGGGATCGGGCACGCCGGTCCGGGGTCGGGATCCGCACTCCTAGGGGAAGGTGACGACCAGCCGGTCCAGCGGGTACTGGTCGCGGTGTGCGCCGTCGCTGGGCGTGGGCTGCACCGGAAGGGGCTGGGTGGTGTTCTGCAGCCCGTCGAGAGCCTGGGTCGACGTGACCTGCCCGGTGACGGTGAAGGAGTCGATGACGTAGGGCACGCCCTCGGACTCGACCGGCGACGCCCCGTCCGTCACGTGGAAGTGCAGGCGCGGTGCCGAACTGTTGCCGCTGTTGCCCACCAGGCCGATCGGGTCGCCTCGCGCGATCTGCTGCCCCTCCGCGACGTGCAGCGAGCCCGCCTGCAGGTGCCCGTAGAGCATGTAGAGGCCGTCCTCGATCGCCACGATCACGCTGTTGCCGTCGGCCTGGTCGAGTCTGATGCCCGCCGGTAGCTCGCCCGGCTCCTGGTCGGGCAGGCCGTCGATGACCTTGACGACGGTGCCGTCCGTGGCGGCGATCGCCTGCTTCCCGTAGATCGTGTAGTCAGCGGGGTCATCCGGGTCGTCCCCGGCGACGGTCCGGCCGCGCGCGTCGAGCTGCTCCCAGTCCACCGCGAAGCGGTGGGCGAACCAGAGCCCGTTGTCGACCGACACCCCGGCCCGGCGATTGCGCACCGAATCGCAGCAGCTGTCGGCCGCGATGTAGCCGGACCCGGGGACGAGGGGCGGCCCCAGCACCGGCACCGTCGCGTCGCTCACCGGCACCGCCACCGACGTCGACGTCACACCCACCGGTGGGAACCCGGGCGCCGTCACCGTCACCCGGTTCTCGAGCCGGTCGGGTATCTCGGCACGCGTGGCGAACTCCAGCGTCATGAAGAGCATTCCGACCTGTCCGTCACCGAGCCCGGTGACGCCCGACCGCGCGCTGGGCAGGGCGAGAGCGGACGGGATCTGGGCCGCGTCGAGCGTCTGGAGCACCGCACCCGACGGACTGCGCACCTCGACCCGAATGGGCGTGAGCATCAGCGGCGTCATGTTGCGCAGGCTCAGCTCGTAGGTGGCGATGACCTTCCCGTTCGAGGCGGCGAACGGGATCGCCGGCTCGTTCGTCGAGACGATCAGCGGCGCCGGGGTGGGGGGCACCTCGGAGCCACGCAGCTCGCCCGTGATGGGGCTGTGGCCGCGCTGCATCGGGACGCGCGGGGGCGCTGTGCACGCCGCGAGCAGCACGAGACCCAGCGCAAGCAGCGCCGCCGATCGCCGTGCCGTCACGGGTGCACCCCCCTCTCACCAGCACACACTCGTGATGACAGGCACGAATGTGAGCGGCGGCGGCCGACCCTCACCCGATCGGTCCCCCACATGCGCCTTCACGCGTCCGTACGAGCGGCACTCCCGTCCGTACCTATCGGGCGGGAGTGCCGTTCGTACGAGGTGGGCCGTCAGGGGCGGGGCGGCAGCTCCGGGCGGCGACGGCTCGGCCGGGTGGCCACGTCGGGCGGACGCACCGCGGGCCGCTCGGCCAGCGCCTCCAGCGCCATGTCGACGGCCCGCTCCAGCTGGGGGTCGCGCCCGGCCACCCAGTCCTGCGGCGCGATCACCACCTCCACGTCGGGGTCGACGCCGTGGTTCTCGACGTTCCAGTGCGTGTCGTCGAACCAGAACGCGTACCGCGGCTGCGTCACGCGCGTGCCGTCGACCAGCCCGTAGCGCCCGTCGATGCCGACCACGCCACCCCAGGTACGCACGCCGACAACCGGGCCGATGCCGAGCCGCTTGATCGCCGCGGTGACGATGTCTCCGTCCGAGCCGGACAGCTCGTCGGCCAGGGCGATGACGGGGCCACGCGGGGCGTCCTCGGGGTAGGTCGTGGGCTGGCGGTGCCGGGGCAGGTCCCAGCCGATCACCTTGCGCGCCAGCTTCTCCACCACCAGCTGCGACGTGTGCCCGCCGCTGTTGCCGCGGACGTCGAGGATCAGGCCCTCCCGGCTGGTCTCGCGGCTCAGGTCGCGGTGCAGCTGCGCCCAGCCCGGCGCCATCATGTCGGGCACGTGCAGGTAGCCGAGCCTGCCCTCGGACCGGTCGGCCACGAACGCCCGGCGGCCGGCCACCCAGTCCTGGTAGCGCAACGACGCCTCGGACGACAGCGGCTTGACCACGACCCGGCGCACCGTGCCCGCGTCCTCGCGGTCCGGACCGGAGCGGACGGTGAGCTCCACCAGTTCGTCGGCCCGCGACACGAGCAGCGGTGCAGGTCCGTATGCGGGGTCGATCGGCTTGCCGCCGACCTCGAGGATCACGTCTCCCGCGCGGACGTCGACACCCGGTCCGGAGAGCGGGCTCCTGGCGGCGGGGGCCGACGTCTCCGGGGGCAGCACGCGCACCACGCGCCACCCGTCGTCGGTGGGCTCGAGGTCGGCACCGAGCAGACCTGGCTGCCCCGAGTGGTCGCCCGCCCCGCGGCCCGTCACGTAGGCGTGCGACGTGCCGAGCTCGCCCTGCAGCTCCCACAGCAGGTCGACGAGGTCGTCGTGGCTGCCCACGGCATCGACGAGCGGCCGGTACCTGGCGATCTCCGCGGCCCAGTCCACGCCCGCCATGTCCGGGGCCCAGAAATGGTCGCGCATCAGCCTGCCGGCCTCGTCGAACATCTGGCGCCACTCCGCGGTGGGATCGACCGTGACGACGATGCGCCGGGTGTCGATCTCGAACTCGTCGCCGTCCCCGTCCCCGGGCGCCGACGAGCCGGGCCGGTCGGTGCGCAGCACCCGCAGCGCCGATCCGTCACGCACGACGAGCCGTGAGCCGTCGCCGCTCACCGTGAACCAGCTGACGGGGTCGGCGATCACGTCGAGCTTGCGGCGCACCAGGTCATAGCGCTCCAGCACCGGCCGTTCGGCCTTCTCGTCGGTGCCCGCGCGGGTGTCGCCGAGCACGCCGGAGACGGGGATCCGGTACCAGAGCAGGCAGTCCTTCCCGGCCCGCATCCCGCTGTACCGCGCCGCGACGACCGGCACAGCCACCACTCGGGCGGCCAGCCCCTCGACGTCCACCACCACCTCGGGCGGGGTGTCGCCCTTCTTCTTCTCCGGCTTGGCCTTGCTCTCGGCGGCGGCGTCCGGCTCGGCCGACGGGTCGGTAGCCGCCGTCGCGGGCAGGTCCGAGGGCCCCTCTTCCTCCGGCGAGACCGGACGCCCGTCGGGGCTCGCCCCGAACGGAGAGGGCGTGCGGGCGGCCAGCGGAACCAGGAACGGACGCCACGACGCCGGGAAAGTGAGGTCGAAGGAGTGCTCGTCGTAGATCGGGTCGAAGCTGCGGCGCGACAGGAAGGCCAGGTACTTACCGTCGGAGGTGAACGTCGGATCCATGTCCACGAACCGCGGCTCGGTGACGGCCACGAGCGTGTCGTCGGCGAGCCGGGCCATCATGATCCGGGTCAGGCCGGACTCGACCGGGTCGCGGTAGGCCAGCCAGGCGCTGTCGGGCGACCAGCAGAGATCACTGATCTCCCCGTCGGCTCCCCGCGCCAGCTCACGCAGCTCGCCCTCGCGGTCGCCGGTGAGCTCCAGCACCATGAGCCGCCCGTCGTGCGCGGCGAGCGCCACCTTGGACCCGTCGGGGGCCGCGGCCAGCTCCAGCACGCGACCGACCTCGCCGACCCCGTGCCGGCCCAGCGGTGCCGCCCCGTCGGCCCGCTCGTCGAGCGGGGCCACACAGACCGCGTCCTCCCCTTCGACGTCGTCGACCCACACCACGCGGTTGTCGCCGAGCGGCCGCGCCAGCCGGGCCCGGGCGCCCGGCTCCGCGAGGAGCGTGCGGGCAGGCCCGTCGCGGTGGGTGAGCCGGTGGACGGTGCCGCGCACCAGCGCGATGCTTGTGCGGCCGGTGCGGTCGGGCGCGGCCCACGTGAGCTCGTCGGCGGTGCGGACGCGGAACGGCTCGCGGGCCGTGCGCGGGCCACCGAGTCGCACGTCGAGGCGCCGGGGTCCGGTGGAGTCGAGCGAGTCGAGGATCCAGAGCTCGCCCGCCGACTCGTACACGACCCGCTCGCCGTCCGTGCTCGCGTGCCGCACATAGAACGGCGGCGCATCGGGGCCGCCGTGGTCGGTGTGGCGCCGCAGCCCGGAACCGTCCGCGCCGAGCGAGTAGATGTTGCCCCAGCCCTCGTGGTCGCAGATGAAGGCGATGCGCCTCCCGTCGCCGGAGCCGACGAGCATCGGGGCCGCCATCTGCCCGTCGAGATCGGCCGCCAGCCGCACGAACTGCCCGGACCCGCTCGCGTCCCACCACAGCTTGCCTGCCGTACCGCCCCGGTACCGCTTCCACCAGGCCATGTCCCGCGATATGACGCTGGTGACGACCACGATCGGGTTGCCGTCCGAAGCCAGTGCGACGTCGGAGACCGGTCCGAGGTCGAGCCGGCGCGGCGTCCCACCGCTCGGCGGGATCGCATAGGCCCAACCCCGCCGGGACGCCTGCCCCACCGTGCTCACGGCGAGCACATCGCCGTCGGGCGTCCACCCGACCACGTGCGCCCGGGGATCTGCCCAGTAGGAGATCCTGCGCGCGCCGCCACCGTCGATGTCGCTGACGAACACCTCGGGCGCCCCTTCCCGCCAGGACGTCCACGCAACCCGGGTGCCGTCGGGCGACAGGCGCGGATGAGCGACCGGCACGTCGTCGGCGGTGAGCCGGTAGGCCCTCCCACCGGACACCGGCGCAGTCCAGACGTCGTTCTCGGCGACGAAGACGAGAGTGTCCGCGTGTAGGTGGGGGAAGCGGAGGTAACTGCGGGGCATGGTCCAGACGGTAGCGATCATCAGAGTCGACAGGGAGCCGTAGATCGACCCGTTCACGGGTGGATGGGCGTTTTGCACACTGTGTCCTCACCCGGGCGGCGGCAAGATGAGGCTCATGCTGCGGACCACGGCCAGCCGCTTCGTCGTCGCGGCGGTGGCCGCTGTGGCGCTGGGGCTCACCGGATGCACAGCGCCCGAGGCTGCGATCTCGGGCGAGACCGGGAGCTCGGCGCCGGTCTCCGCCCCCACGCCACTCGCCCGCACCGGCACGCCCGAGCTACGGGCGAGCGTCGTCGCAGGGGGCCTGTCGCACGTGTGGGACCTGGGATTCCTGCCGGACGGACGCGTGCTGCTGACCCAGCGCGACGGCCGGATCGCGATGCTGTCGGGCACGAAGCCAGGGGCCACGGTCACGCCCGTCGACGCCGATCAGTCCGATGTGTACGTCCGGGGCGAAGGCGGGCAGATGGGGATGGTCGTCCACCCCGACTTCGCCGAGACCCGCCGATTCACCACGTGCCAGACCCATATGGAGGGTGGCACCCCCACCGACGTGCGGCTGGTCACCTGGCAGCTCTCCGCCGACGGCAGGGCCGCAACCAGAGTCGCCGACCCATTGGTCGGCGGGATGCCGATCAACCCGTCGGGCCGGCACTCGGGGTGCCGCCCGACGCTAGCTTCGGACAGCACGCTGCTCGTCGGCACCGGCGACACCGCGCGCGCCGCCATTCCGCAGGACCTGACGTCGCTCGGCGGCAAGGTGCTCCGCATCGACCTGGCCACCGGCGGGCCCGCGCCCGGCAACCCGTTCGCCGACGCGGGCAACCCCGCACAGCGGCTCGTCTGGAACTACGGGCATCGCAACGTGCAGGGCGTCGCCGTCGACCCGCGCTCCGGAGCGGCGTACTCGGCCGAGCACGGCCCGACCACCGACGACGAGGTGAACCTCCTCCGGGCCGGCGCCAACTACGGCTGGGACCCGTCCCGGGGCGGCACGGTCGGCGGGTACGACGAGTCCGTGCCGATGACCGACCTCCAGCGCTTCCCCGACGCCGTGTCCGCCGCGTGGAACTCGGGCAGCCCGGTGGAGGCCGTGTCCGGGGCCGCGTTCCTCACGGGTCCACAATGGGGTGATCTCGACGGGGTGCTCGCGGTGGGCGCACTGCGCGGTCAGAAGCTGCTTCTCATGCGCCTGGGTGCGGACGGCGCCGTCGCCCAGGTGACCATTCCGTCCGGTCTCGACGGTGCGTTCGGGCGGCTGCGTGCCGTCAGGCTCGCGCCCGACGGCGCGCTCCTGGTATCCACATCCAATGGCACCGACGATCGGGTCCTCAGAGTCGATCCGGTTTGACCGTTTTACTCGAGGACTACTACGATTCTTAGTGGCTGCGGCCTACTAACTTCCTTCGTAGGACCGACGTGTCCAGGTCGTACGGTAACCTCCATCCGCGAACTTGCAGGGCATTCGACCGGAGAAGCGAGGAATTGCGTGATCACGCTCTATCTGAACCGTCAGATCGCCGACGACCGCCGACGTGAGTCGCTGTTCTCCGGTGATTTCTACCTTTACACCGGGTTGCCCGGCGCGGCCGCTTTGGTAAAGCACGCCGAGAACCTCATCGCCGAGACGTTCGGCGACCTCGACCCCGAGCGCGCCCAGTTCGAGATGAGCGTCGACGAGTTCATCGGCCGGGTCGGTCCGCTCAAGTCCGAGTTCACCAACGGGCAACGCACCAAGGAACTGTGCCAGCAGTTCGCGGTGGACTTCGGAGTCGACCCCGACCGCACCTACTTCGACATCCCCCGGCTGCGCGTCATCCCCGCGGAGAACTACCTCACCGCCGGCGTCAGCTACAACTACAAGGCCCACCGCGACATGTGGTACGGCCACCCGCAGCAGCTGGTCAACTACTGGACCCCGGTCTTCCCCGTGGTCGGCGACAACGTCATGAGCATGTACACCGACTACTTCGACAAGCCGGTGAAGAACGGCTCGAACCAGTACGACTATGACGAGTGGGTGGCCAAGCACCGCCACGCCGCCGCCGAGAAGACCACCACCGACGACCGGCCCCACCCGCTCCCGCTCGAGGACATCGAGTCCCGCGGCGAGATCAGGATCGCGGGGGGCGCAGGCGACGTGATGATGTTCTCGTCCAACCACCTCCACGCGTCAGCGCCGAACCTCTCCGGCGTCACCCGCTTCTCCTACGACCTGCGCACCATCAACATCGACGACGTGCGTGCCGCCCGCGGCCCGCGCAACGTCGACAGCGGTGCCACCGGCACCACGCTCGGCGACTTCCTGCGCGTCTCCGACCTCGAGCCGCTGAAGGCCGAGGAGTTCGCCGACGCCATGGCCGCTTCGCAGTGATCTGCGGCCGCCGCGCGCCTCAGCCTGTGGCGTAGCGCGCGGCGGCGCGTTCACGCGCCTTGGCCGCTTCCACCTCGCGGTTCTTCGGCGGCGCCGACGTCACGAGTTCGTCCAGGAGCCGGTGCGTTGCGGCGGTGACCGCCTCCACGGCCCGGGCGAACGCCTCCTCGTTGGCCTGCGACGGCGAGGTCGACCCGCTGATCTTGCGCACGTACTGCAACGCAGCCCCGTACACCTCATCCCGGGTGGCAGGCGGCTCAAAGTTGTGCAGAGTCCGAATATTGCGACACATGGGATAGATCCTGCAGCATTGTGGAGCCGTAGTGCTGTTGGAGCGGGGTCTCGAACAGCTGTACGGCTCCCAACTGTTCAGGCGCCGGGGATCGCTGCCCGTACCGTTCTTACGAGTCGTCCCCTGTCGCGGAGTAGCGGCGCTGTCACGAAGACCACGTCCCAGCCTGCCGCGTGCACGCGGTTGAGACGGTCGCGGTCACGGTTCAACGCCCACGTCTCGCCGTCGCGCCAGTCGCCGTCGTACTCGATGGCGATCTTGTGCTCAGGAAAGGCGAGGTCCACCCGCGCGATCCGGCCACCCGCGTCCTGAATCCAGTACTGCGGTACAGGCGCAAGGCCGTCGAGCACGAGGTGGACGCGGAGCTTGGACTCCGGCAACGACTCCGCCCTCGGATCCGCCAGTTCGACGGCCCGACGCGCGACAACGATTCCGTTGTCCGACCGCTGCGCCACCATCATCGCGACCGCCGCGCGTTCGACCAGGCGGGCGCGCAGCACGGCGTCCAGATCAGCGACGGCGTCAGGTAAGGCACGTCCGAGCAGCAGGTCGAGGGCGAGCCGCATCGGTGTGGCCAGCCGACCACCGGCCCATGGCTCCCAGTCGACATGCTCGATCCCGGTGCGCCGCACGTTCAGCCCGCCACGATGTCCGAGCCGCATTTCCGGCGGCGCGAGGACCTGCACGTCGTCGTCGGGCCAGGAGAGCGGCACGCCCCTGATCGTTGCCGCCGACCGACCGGTGATCACCGCCCCGGCCGGCAGAGCGAGCGCCATCGCCCGGCACCGCAGCTCGTGGCTGACCGGGCGCGACGAGGCCGTATAGACGTCACGGCAGAGCCGCCGCACCGAAGGCCCACGCAGCTGGGCGCGAGTGAGAAGCCCGCAGGCCACAGCCTCGGACCCACGAAAAACAGAGGGCAGCAAGATCGCCATGCACAAGAGGCTGACGCAAAACACGCGGGCGAGCGATCGCCCATCCACAGCCCCGGCGTTGTGGAGCCGTAGTGCTGTCAGGGCCGCGCCCCCACAGCACTACGGTTCCGAAACGCCTTGGTCAGCCCTGCACGCGCATTGACTCGTCCAGCTCGCCTGCCTTTTGGCGAGCGTTGAGGACTGCCAGGCGCGTGAACTTGTTGTCGAACGCGTCCTGCGTCAGGCCGCGGTCGCGGTACTCCTTCGAGAGCTGCTGGGCGCCGTCCGGGATGGTCCACTTCGCCTCGAACTCGAGCTCCTTGCGCGCCCGGGAGAAGTCCACCCGGTAGGAGCGCGGGTCGTTGCCGGCCTCACCGGTGATCTCGAGGTCGGAGCCCGGCACCGCCTCTACCACGGCCTGGGCGATCTCGGCGACGGTGCGGTTGTTCTTCTCGGTACCCACGTTGAATGCCCGCGCCCGCACGACGTCGGCCGGCGCGGCGAGGCCTGCGAGCACGGCGCCCGCGATGTCCTCGGCGTGGGCGAGGGGACGCCACGGCGTGCCGTCGGAGAGCACGGTGACCTTGCCGGTGAGGATGGCTCGTCCGACGAGGTTGTTCAGCACGATGTCGGCGCGCAGCCGCGGGGAGAATCCGAACGCGGTGGCGTTGCGCAGCGAGAACGGCACGAAGTCGCTGTCGGCGAGCTCCACCAGGTCGTCCTCCACCCGCACCTTGGAGATCGCGTACGGGGTGACCGGCTTGAGCGGGGCGTCCTCGTCCACCAGCTCATCGCCGGACTGTGCGCCGTACACCGAGCAGGTGGAGGCATAGGCGAAGCGCGAGACCCCGGCCTCCTTGGCCAGGCGGGCGAGCCGGGTGGAGGCGTGGTGGTTGATGTCGTAGGTGATTTCGGGGGCCAGCGAGCCCAGCGGGTCGTTGGACAGCGCCGCCATGTGGACGACGGCGTCGAAGCCTTGCAGTTGCTCAACGGTGACGTCCCGCAGATCGGTGCTGATCCCGGGAACGTCCGGGGTGTCCAGCGAGCCGAGCACGCACTCGGCGAACAGGCCGCTGTCGAGCCCCGTCACCTCGTGGCCTGCCGCGGTGAGGATCGGGGCCATCACGGTGCCCAGGTAGCCCTGGTGACCGGTCAGCAGAACTCGCACGGGGATCCCTTCGAGTGGTTCGTATGGCGGGGTTCAGTCCACCGGGTGGTCGACCCCGGTGAGAGGGGCGACTCCGAGCACGAGCTTCGACGCGTGGAACGCCTCGGCGTACCGCGCATGGCACTGCACACCGCGGATGCGGGCCAGCCCTCCGAACGTCTCGGCGTCGAACCAGCTGCGGTCGCGCTGCGAGCCGTAGTGCTCGTGCAGCTTGGCCACCTTCTCGCGCAGCACCGGCTCGGCGAGCGGCAGATACACGGTGGGCTGCGCGAGGTCGCTCTCCCACTTGAGGATCTCGTAGCCCAGCGTGAGGTGGTCGCGGAAGACCGTGGGCACGAGCTTCGCGAGCGTCCGGTGGTCCTGGTGGGCGTCGTGCGGCGAGGGCGCGAAGATGATGTCCGGTTCGCCGAGGGTGCGCAGCTCCTCGATGGCGAGCTTGGCACGCTCCCAGCGCGTCGGGACGCGCCCGTCGGGCAGGTCGAGGACCGCCACCTCCAGCTGAGCGCCGGGGCAGAACGCCGCCAGGGCCGCGCGCTCCTCCTCTTCCCGCAACGAGCCGCCCCCGGTGAGGACGAGCGCGGAGACCGTGACGCCGGGATGAGCGCGGCACAGCTCGATGAGGGACCCGCCGGCGCCGATCGCGATGTCGTCGCAGTGGGCGCCGAGCAGCAGGATCCGGTCGATGCGCTCCGGCAGCAGGCTCAGCACGATCTCATCGCTCGATGTTGGCGTCGTTCATGGCCGCAATGGTGGCCTGTAGGGGGTCGCGTTCGCCGGCACTGTTCTCCCAGAGCATCCACGGCCGGGTGCCGCCCTGGTAGGCCGCCTCCAACGCGGTGCGCTCCTTGACCGTGTCGGCAGGCTGCCAGAACCCCCGGTGCCGATA
>NZ_BAAAUS010000009.1:0-18587 GCF_039534065.1 Pseudonocardia yunnanensis
GGCGCCGAGCTGCCGGTCGGCCAGCAGCCCGAGCAGCGCCGCGGTGAGCTCGGGGAACGCGATGAGGATCAGGATCGCGGTGATGAGGATGTTCCAGGTGAAGATCGGCATCCGGAACATCGTCATGCCGGGCGCGCGCATGCAGACGATGGTGGTGATGAAGTTGACGGCCCCGAGGATCGTGCCCAGTCCTCCGATGACCAAGCCGATGATCCACAGGTCTGACCCGCTGCCAGGCGAGTGAACCGCGCCGGACAGGGGCGTGTAGGCGGTCCAGCCGAAGTCGGCGGGCCCGCCCGGCGTCAAGAAGCCCGACAGCACGATCAACCCACCGAACAGGAACAGCCAGTACGAGAAGGCGTTGAGCCGCGGGAACGCCACGTCAGGGGCGCCGATCTGCAGCGGCACGATGTAGTTGGCGAAACCGAACACGATCGGCGTCGCATACAGCAGCAGCATGATCGTGCCATGCATGGTGAACAGCTGGTTGTACTGCTCGTTCGACAAGAACTGCAGACCGGGACGAGCGAGCTCCGCGCGCATCAACAACGCCATCGCCCCACCGGCCAGAAAGAACACGAACGACGTCACCAGATACAGGATCGCGATGTCCTTCGGATCCGTCGTCCGCAACATCCTCGCCAGAACCGTCCCCGTGGCCGCACGGCGCACCGGCGCCGCACGAGCACCGACCGGAGCCGGAACAAGCTGCGTCATATCGCCTCCCGGACCAACCAGCCCGCCAGATTCACACCGCCTTCGCTCGACCGCTCGGCGAGCGCCTGCGCGGACACGTAGATCGCTCGCGTTGCGAAGGCCAGTAGCTACTATGGGTAATCGTGGATCGTGAGGAGCACTCGAACGACGTAGAGTGAGGCTCGATGTCCTCCGATGGCCACACGCGGACGCCCCTCTGGACTATCCAGGCCAACTATCAGGTCTTCTCGTCGGACTGTCAAGTCCACTGAGACCTGACGCCACCCATCTTCGGGCGAGCCAGAGACCAGACCGTGGGGGTGCGACTTGCGGCTTATGCTCTCTTCGCGCACCTACGCGGTCGCGAGCGCCTGCACCGAAGAGGATGTAACCTCGCGTATAGACTGGACTTGACAGTACTAATCTCGACGGGTAGCTAGTGTCGCACGGTCTGGCGGGCACCGCGCCAAGTCGCGCTGCGGTCGCTCGTGCTGACCGGATGACCCACAGATTCGAACACCGACAGTGACGTCGTGGCGATCCTGAGACCGGCCAGCGCGAATCGCACGGCCAAACACAGACGAGAGGAAGCATCATGCCGGTCACCAGAGGTTTCGCGGGGCGTGGCCACACGGCGCGTGATTCGCACTTGCCGCCGGGTCAGTACGACGCCGGCGACGGGTGGCCCGTCCTACACGCGGAAGCCACTCCGTCGATCCGCACCGATCGCTGGACCTTCACTCTCGACGGCCTCGTTCAGTCGCCTACCACGTGGAGCTGGGAGGAGATCCAAGCACTCCCGGGATCCCGGTACGAGGGTGCCATCCACTGCGTCACCACGTGGTCGAAGTTCGGCATGACATTCGACGGAGTCTCCGTCGACACCTTGCTGACGTCAGCCGGTCCGCTCGACGACGCAGCGTTCGTGCTCGCCCGTTCGCACACCGGCTACACCACCAACCTGCCGATCGAGGACGTGACCGACGGCAAGGCGTGGGTGGTCTGGAACGTGAACGGAACGCCTCTGGAAGCGATCCACGGAGGACCTGCCCGGCTGCTCGTGCCCCACCTGTACTTCTGGAAAAGCGCGAAATGGGTGTCCGGGCTGACGCTGCTGGCCCAAGACCAGCCCGGCTTCTGGGAACGCAACGGATACCACGACCGGGGAGACCCCTGGCTCGAGCAACGCTACCAGGGAGATTGACATGTCCACAGATGACAATGACGGGACCGACGGCGTCGACATCGACTCCGGGCTCCTTCAGCCAGAGGACAGCCTCGACGACCGCGGGCTCCTAGACGTACTGGACGAGGGCTACTCCCCTCCGGACCGTCCATGGGAGCTCAACGACTACGGCCTCACCGCAAGGGAAGCGGCCGAACATGAAAGCCTCAACGGCCGCCTGGCACGCGAGCTGCCCGACATCATGATCCCCGACGGGGACGGGCTGGGAGACGCCTCGGACACCGACGGCGAGCCGTACGACAACGAAGCCGGCACGGCCCGCTCAGGGAGGTTGATCGACGTCGAACCCACGGGCGAGATCGACGACTACGCCTACCTCTACGCAGTGGACATCGGTCGCGATGGCGGCGCGGCCTCCGCCGAAGAGGCCGCAGTACACATCGTCGCCGATGAAGACGAACCCGAATCGGTCTGAAGACCCATCGAACGGCCGCGGACCAGGTTCGGAAGCAACACCTGTCCGAGAGACACGGATAGTCCTATCGAAAGGGTCTCGCCGACTAGCACGTCGCTCGCGCCGCCTCGGTCCTCGACGGTGCGTCCGGTCTCACCAGGCTGAATATGTTCCGAAGGAGGAACTTATGGTCGAAACGCTCAAGAACATTCATGTCGCGGATGGCGACCCTGTGATCGAGGGTCACATCCCCACCGCGGTTACGGCGCACGCCTTCGTCTACAACGACGGCTCCACTCAGGTCTTCGAATCCAGCGGCGCTACCACCTACGTCGAGCAGGGTCGGCCGACACAAGGCAACTGGTACGTCGATGACGGCCGCTTTTGCTCCTTCTGGCCTCCCAGCTATCGTGCCTGCTACGACTTGCATTGGGTCGTGGAGGAAGGCCGGATCGTCGGCGTGCGGTTCACCGAGCCCAACCGGGGATCGAGCTTCGACGGCCGTTATCGGTGAGCCCGGCTTCCCCGGCCGCAGGGAAGGCGGCCGGTCGACGCCCTGCATCCCTCCGCCACCGAGCCGAATCCGATGCCAACCTCCTCGTGAACTCGGCCGGGTTCTTGGTTCCCGAGCCGTTCGTCGACCAGGACGGTGCGGACCACGACGCGTACTTCGAGCTGAACTGGGCCACGTTCTTCCTTTTTCGCTTGGAAGGTAGCGGTGGCCTCGACAGCCGATTTGAGATCACAGCGGCTTGTCTCTAGGCACGACCGTCATCATCGAACAACACAGGAGTCAGGATGTCTGAGAACCGCTTCATCGACGACGCCATCAACCGTAGTGCCGAAACCGCGGAAGATCGCGCCAAGCTCACCAGCATGGTCGCCGAAACCGCCACCGGCGCACCGACGACCACGACAGAAGAAGGCGGGCCAAGTGACGGTTCGATCCTGAACTTCGCGCTCAACTTGGAGTATCTCGAAGCGGAGTTTTACCTTCGTGGCGCAACAGGTCAGGGACTGCCCGATGACATGGTAGGTGGGACAGGGACGCCCGGCCAGGTGTCCGGCGGCCGACAGGTCGCCTTCCGTAGTCCTCTGATCAAGAACATCGCCCGCGAGATCGCCATGGACGAGCGAGCCCACGTTGCGTTCCTCCGCGGCGCACTCGGTGACGCGGCCGCTGCGCGCCCACGGATCTCCCTTGACCACAGCTTTACCGCCGCGGCGACTGCGGCCGGATTGATCAAGCCCGGGGAGATCTTCGACGCCTATGCGAACGACCGCAACTTCCTCTTCGCTGCCTTCCTCTTCGAAGATGTAGGAGTCACCGCCTTCAAGGGTGCGGCACCGTTCATCTCCAACAAGACCTACCTGGATGCAGCAGCAGGCCTGCTGGCCACCGAGGCCTACCACGCCGGGATCGTGCGGGCCACGCTGTTCAGTGAAGGGCTCGCGGATGACTCGGTGTTCGACGCCGTGCACAAGATCTCCGCGGTTCGCAACGCGGTCAGCGGCCCCGCTGACGATGATCAGGATCTCGGCACCAAGGACGAGGCCAACCTAGTTCCCACCGATGAGTACGGCCGTGCATTCGGCAGGAGCGCCGCGCAGATCCTCAACATCGTCTACCTTGATTCCCAAGCAGGCTCCTCCGGCGGCTTCTACCCAGATGGACTCAATGGGGACATCGTCCAAGGCACCGGGCCCGCCGCGGGCTAGTTTCTGCCTCCGGCATTCAGCCGTGCCGACGGAAAGCTCATGGAGCGAGCGAGGCAGCTCAGTCGTGTGCGAATATCTCAGAGCGTGTTTGCGCTGCGGCTTGCGGCCCTCGTCCATCGACAGCGGCCGGTAGCGCACGAGACCGAACCGCGGCTGCAGAGCTCCTCACGGCACTCGCAGTCTCGCCGCTCCGACCACCTGCGGTCATCGGCGACCAGGTACTTGCGCGAGCAGGCGGATAAGCGTAGGCACGCCCGTACCCGGAGGTGTCGGATGGGGGCAGGCGGGGTGCTGTCGGGCCGAGACCCGCCCGCTCGGGCCGAAATGCTGCTGCATGAGAGCGCCCACACGCGGGTCACTCGACTGGTCTTCCCTGGGCGCACGGTCGTCCGGAAGGAGCCGCTGGGGCCGGACGCGCAGCGGCGGCTGCGGCACGAGCGGGCGATGCTGCAGCGACTGCGCGACGTTCCGGGGATCGCGCAGCTGGTGGAGACGCCGCGGTACCCAGCGTCGATCGTGCTGGTCGACGCTGGCGGCACCACTCTGGCCGGGCTGGCCAAGCCGCTGACCGTCGACGAGCTGATCCGGCTGGCCGGCAAGCTGGCCCGAGCGGTCGCGGGAATGCACCGCCGCGGAGTGATGCACCGGGACATCACTCCGGCCAACATCGTGATCTCCGACGAGGGTGCCCCGTGCCTGGTGGACTTCGCGTTGGCGTCCTCGTTCGCCGAGCTCCGTCCCGAGTTCACCCACCACAGCGAGATCGTCGGGTCGCTGCCCTACCTCGCCCCGGAACAGACCGGGCGCACCGGCCGGTCGGTGGACCAACGGGCCGATCTGTATGCGTTGGGTGCGACGCTGTACGAGCTGGCGACGGGCCGGCCGCCGTTCGGTACCGGCGACCCGCTACGTCTCACCCACGATCACTTGGCACGGGTGCCGGTGCCGCCGGCCAAGGTGAACCCGGCGCTGCCCGCCCCGCTGTCCGAGATCGTCATGCATCTGTTGGAGAAGGAACCCGACCACCGCTACCAGACCGCGGAGGGCCTGGCCCACGACCTGGACCAGATGCGCGACGCCCAGGCACATCCGGCGGCGGCTCGGGTGCGCATCGGCGAGCACGACGTTCCGCTGCGCCTGCTGCCGTCGCGGCTGGTGGGACGCGGCGGCGAGGTGCCGGAGCTGGAGGCGGCGTTCGAGGAGGCGCTGGCGGGCCACTGCCAGGGTGTGCTGGTCAGCGGAGTGCCCGGGGTGGGCAAGACCGCGCTGGTCGATCAGCTGCGCCCGGTGGTGACGGGCCGGGATGGCTGGTTCGTGGCCGGCAAGTTCGACCAGTACCGGCGGGACGTCGAGTTCGACGCGGGTAACCAGGCGTTCCGGGCGTTGGGTCGGCTGTTGCTGGCCGAGCCAGACGACAAGCTGGCCGAGGTCCGCGAACGGATCGTCGAGGCGCTTGGCCCGAACGCGGGTCTGCTTAGCGCTACGGTGCCGGAGTTCGCGGCGGTGCTGGAGGTGCCGCCGGATGCGGGGGATCCGCTGACCGCGCAGGTACGGGCGCAGCGAGCGGCGGTGCACGTGCTGCGGGTGGTGGCCTCGCGGAAACGGCCGGTGGTGGTGTTCGTCGATGATCTGCAGTGGGGCGGGCGCACCCCGCTCGGCTTCATCGATCTCGTGCTGTCCGAGGAACCGGTCGAGGGCCTGTTGCTGGTGGGGGCCTACCGCGACACCGAGGCGGACGCGGCGCATCCGCTGGCCGTGCTGCTGTCCCGGTGGCGCCAGCAGGCCGGCGTACGGCAGGTGCAGCTGGACAACTTGCCGGTGCCGGGCCTGGTCACCATGGTGGCGGAGATGCTGAACGCGGACCGGGCCGCGGTGGCGGGGCTGGTCGAGGTGATCTACGAGCGCACGTCGGGTAATCCGTACGAGACGGTGGAGCTGCTCAACGCGCTGCGCCGCGAGGGTGTGCTGACCGCGACGACCGCCGGGTGGCGGTGGGACGACGCGGTCGCGCGGGCTCGTCTGGGCGAGTCCGAGGTGGCCGGGTTGCTGGCGGCGCGGGTCGCGGCAATGCCGCCCAGCTCCCGTGCGATGGTCGAGGCGATGGCCTGTCTGGGCGGGCGGGTCGAGGTGAGCCTGCTGCAGACCGCCACTGCCGCAGTGGCGGGTGTGGTGGACCAGCAGCTGGCGCCCGCGCTCGACGAGGGCGTCCTGGTGGTGGAGCCGGGGCTGCGTGAGGCCGTGCGGTTTCGCCACGACCGGACCCGCGAGGTCATCCTGCGCGGGGTGGATCTGCAACGGCGACGCGCGCTGCAGCTGGCGATGGCGCGGCGGCTGGCCGGGGTACCGGAGTTGTTCGCGGTGGCGGCCGAGCAGTACCTGCCGGTGATCGACGCCGTCACCGATGCGGCGGAACGCCGGCTGGTGGTGGGGCTGCTGCGCCGTGCCGCCGACCAGGCCAGATTGATCGGGGAATACGCCCTGGTGAACGCGCTGCTGGTCGCCGCGCTACGGCTGATCGAGCCGGGGGAGACCGCCACGCTGATCGAGGCGCGTACCGGCCGCCACGCCGCCCTCTACAGCCTCGGGCGGCTGGACGAGGCGGACGAGGAGTACCACACCCTCGAGCGGCTATGTCCCGACGCGATCCGACGGGCCGACGCGACGGCGGTGCAGGTGAGCAGCCTGACCCACCGCAAACGCTTCAGGGAAGCGATCGATCTGGGCCTGGAGTCGCTGGCTGAGTGCGGCATCGTCGTGCCGGCGGCGGACCGACTCGGTCAGGAGCTCGACCACCAGTTCGAGTATCTGTACCGGTGGCTGGACACCGACGCCGCCGATGATCTGACTCGGCCGGAGATCACCGACCCCACGTTGCTCGCCGCGACCCGCCTGATCAACGCGATCCAAGTGGCGGGCTACTTCGTCGCCGACCACGCGACGTCTGCCTGGCTGTGCCTGGAGGCGCTGCGGATCTGGATCGAGCACGGACCGGGACAGACCCTTGTCGGGCCCGCCTCCATCGCGTCCTTCCACGCCGTGGCACAGCGCGGCGACAGCGCCGCCGGATATCAGGCGCTGCGGCGGATCCTGGCGGTGGGTGAAGCCCGCGCCTATGAGCCCGATACCTCGCTCGCGCGCCGGGTGTTCGGCATCCTCAGTTGCTGGGTCGAGCCCATCGAGACCGGTGTCCACGCCACTCAGCGTGCCCGCGAGGGGCTGATCGCTGGTGGTGATCTGGCCTACGTCGGCGTCACCTACTACGCGACCGCCTACTTCCTGCAGGACTGTGCGCCAACCCTCGACCGCCTCGTCGACCAAGTGGAGGCGGCGCTGGCCTTCGCACGGCGCACCGGCAACGAACAGACCGACCAGGTGCTCGACAGCTACCGGTGGCTGGCGGGCGTGCTGCGCAGCGAAAGCTCCGCCGCAGCCGGTGACGCGGTTCCCGCCGACCGCTACGCCGACAACCCGCTGGCACTCGTCCTGGCACACATCGCCCGGGCAGTCGCCGCAACCGTCTTCGGCCATTCGGTCGTCGCGGCGCGACACACCGCCGAGGCGATGCCGCTGCTGCCAGCCGCCCTGGGCTTCTACCCGACCGCCGTGGCCCACCTGCTGCGCGGGCTCAGCCTGGCCGGTCAGGCCCGCGCCACGGACGGTGCGGAGCGCGAGGGTCTGCTGTCCGAGATGGACGATGTGATCCGGTGGCTGGCCGCCCGCGCTGCGGACGCGCCGGACAACTTTCTGCACCTGCTGCGGTTGCTGGAGGCTGAGCGGGCGTGGGCGGTCGGCGACTTCCGCGCCGCCGCCCTCGCCTTCGACACCGCCCGACGCGAGGTCGCCGCCCGTCAACGACCGTGGCATCGAGCCCTGATCACCGAACGCGCGGCCCGTTTCCACCTGGCCCACGGCCTCGACCACGTCGGTCACGAGCTGCTCGCCCAGGCCCGCCAGGCGTACGCCGCGTGGGGCGCCACCGCGAAAGTCGACCAACTGGATTGGGCCTACCCCACCCTGCGGCCCGGGACCGACACGATCGCCGTCGACAGCGGCGATCAACCCACCGATGTTGGCCACCAGCGGTCCACGGTCACCACCGGCACGCTCGACCTGCTCGGCATCCTGTCCGCCTCCCAGGCACTCAGCTCCGAGACCAGCATCGAACGCCTGCACGCCCGCGTCGTCGAGGTGCTCAGCGCGATGACCGGCGCCACCGGCGTGCACCTGCTGCTGTGGAACACAGAGCGCCACGACTGGCTGCTCCCCACCCCCAACAGCGACACCGGCACCACCCACATCGCGGACACCGCCCGGGACGCGGGCACCGCCGAGGAACCCGTGGTCCCCCTGTCGGTGCTGCGCTATGCCCAACGCCTGGGCGAACCCCTCGTGGTCGCCGACGCCACCGACGACGACCGCTTCGCCCGCGACCCCTACTTCACCGACCTGCAGTGCTGCTCCCTGCTGGCCGTCCCGATCCTCAGCCGCGGCAGCCTGCGGGCGGTGCTGCTGCTGGAAAACCGGCTCATCCGCGCCGCGTTCACCGCCGACCGGCTCGATGCGGTCACCCTCATCGCCGGCCAACTCGCCGTCTCCCTGGACAACACCCAGCTCTACGCCGAGCTCACCACCTCCCGCGCCCGCATCGTCACCACCGCCGACCAGACCCGCCGCCGCATCGAACGCGACCTGCACGACGGCGCCCAGCAAGAACTGGTCGCCCTCGCCCTACAAGCCCGTGCCGCCCAAGCGCTGATTCCCCCCAACGCGGTCGAGCTGACCACCCAGCTCGACGACCTGGCCACCCGGGCCAGCAGCGCCCTGGACGAGTTGCGCGAACTCGCCCGCGGCATCCACCCCGCCGTCCTCGCCGAAGGCGGCCTCCCCCCCGCACTCCACACACTCGCCCGCCGCTGCCCCATCCCGGTCGAACTGGACATCCACACCGACGGTCGGCTGCCCGAACAGATCGAGATCGCCGCCTACTACCTGATCGCCGAGGCCCTGACCAACACCGCCAAACACGCCGACGCCAGCACCGTCCACGTCACCATCGACACCACCGAACACGACGACACCGGCACCATGCTGCGGGTTCGCGTCCGCGACAACGGCCAAGGCGGCGCCGACCCCACCCACGGAACCGGCCTGATCGGACTCACCGACCGGGCCGAGGCACTCGGCGGCCACCTCTCCATCCACACCGCACCCGGCGCAGGCACCACCCTGCAAGCCGAACTCCCGCTGCCCCCCGCCCACAGGGGTTCCGGCTGACAGAGCCACTCCCTCGTCGGCCCGTTCCCGGGCTCCTCGTCAGGCCAAGGAATCGACAGCTCAGCCACGGGGCCGGCCGCGCGTACGGCCGGCCGACGAAGGACTGCTGCCCCGCCGTGGTGAACGTGCGCACGGGCTCGTGGCCGGGCGACCAACAAGACGGCCGCGCAACCGGACACGTCGTCAGGTGGTGGGACGCCATCACCGACCTCAACCGGCAGCTACCCGACCACCAGGCCACATATTCCCGCTTCGGGCGCGTGACGATGGCGAACTCGCGTAGGAAAGCGTCGGCTGACGCCCCACACATCGCTCGACCAACTGCGTGTGCAATGCGCGATGCCTGCCCCGAACACGCGTTCCGCATCGGTTCAGAACCCCGCGTGGGGAGCAGCCTTGGGCAGCTCGGCCAATCCCCCACCGACTGGCGGTCGGCTCAGCCGATGGCCCATCCGATCCTGTTTGGTCCGCAGATGGCGGACGTTGTGCGGGTTCTCGGCCACCGGGGAGGCCGACCCGGCCGACGATCTGCAGGCCGTGCCCGTCGAGGCCGCCGAACTTCGCCGGATTGTTCGTGATCAGGCGGAGTCTCTGGACACCGAGATCGGTGAGGATCTGCACACCCGTGCCGTAGTTGCGTGAGTCCACGGGCAGACCCTGCGCGGTACACTCTCCCGCTCGTGAAGCAGCTGGCCGTTGCTCGGAATCCGCCTAGCGTTCTGCTTCACATTCAGTGTCGAACGGAGTACAGGCCATGACCGACGCTCCTGACCGGCCGCAGGCCACCGGAGCGGGAACCGAGCCGGACCGGGACGTGATCGCCCGCGCCACCGCTCTGGTGCCGCTGATCCGAGAGCACGCCGAGAAGTCGTCGCAGGAGCGACGCGTGGTGCCCGAGGTCGTTGACGCCCTCGAAGAGGCTGGGCTGTTCAAGCTCCTCGTGCCGCGCCGGCTCGGCGGCCTGGAGACGAACCTGCGCACCATGATGGAGTGCGTGGCGGAGGTGGGACGCGGTGACGGCTCGACCGCCTGGACGGTGGCACTGCTCAGCGTGTGCACCTGGTTCTCGACGACGTTCTCCGACGAGGCGCAGCAGGAGATGTACGCGACGCCGGACGCGAAGGCGTGCGGCATCTTCTCTCCGCCACTGAAGTCGGAGCGGGTCGAGGGCGGCTACCTCGTGAGCGGTCGTTGGGCGTACTCGTCCGGGTCGTTCGCCGCGACCTGGGCGACCTTGGGCATCGGCGTCGAGGGAGACGACCCGCGCGCGCTGGCACTCATCCCGTCGAGTGCCTGGAAGATCGAGCCGACCTGGTTCGTGGCCGGCATGAAGGGCTCCGGCAGCGACACGATCGTGGTCGAGGACCACTTCGTGCCCGACCACCGCATCCAGCGGTTCGCCGACATGGTCGAAGGCCACTTCAGCACGTCGCACAAGGCCGACGAACAGAACGCGAACATGGCGTTCATGCCGGTTGCTGCGATCATTCTGGTCGGCCCCCAGATCGGTCTCGCGCGGCACGCGATGGAGCGCACGCTGGCCGGGCTGCCGAAGAAGAACGTCGCCTACACCTGCTACACGAACGCCCGGAACTCGCCGACACATCAGGTCGGGGTGGCCGAGGCCGCGACCCGGTTCGATCAGGCCGAGATGCTCATGCAGCGCGCATGCGCCGATATCGACGACGCCGCGGCGCGCGGTGTGCAGCTCGACAGGCTGACCAGGGCCCGCGTCCGCATGGACAGCGGAATGATCGGGGAGCTCGTCAAGGACGGCGTGGACCGGCTCATGACCGCCAACGGGGCGTCGTCCTTCTCCGACGCCAACGTCCTGAGCATGATCTGGCGGGACTCTGAGATCGCGGGCCGACACGCGCTGATGATGCCCGAGCTCGGCAAGGAGGCCTACGGTCGCCTGCTGCTCGGTGCCGACGAGCCGCTGTCCATCGACGTCTGATCGCCTACCCATCCCAGGGTCGCCGTAGGACCGCCACGACGCCGCGTGCTGCGCGCGGACGCCCCGACCAGCGCGGAGCGGCTGTTCTGCCATGTTTACGGTCGCGGGCGCAATCAGGCGCAGCTGATCACGGGTTGGCCGTACTCCTTCGTCGCCGCGCTGGAGCCGGGTCGCACCTCGTGGACCGCGCTGCTGGACGCGGTCCGCCTGGGGCCCCCGACGACGCCACCGCGGTCACCGCCGATCGGCTGCGGGCGGTGATCGGCCGTTTGATCACCGCTGGGCACTGGCACGACGCGGACCCGGACATCCTGATCGTCACCGACGCCGGCTACGACATCACCCGGCTCGCGTTCGTCCTGGCCGACCTACCCGTCGAACTGCTCGGCCGGATCCGCTCTGATCGAGTCCTGCGGCTGCCCAAACCGCCCGGACTGCCCGGCAGCACTGGGCGTCCACCCAAGCACGGACCAGAGTTTGCTCTGGACAAGCCGGCCACCTGGCCCACACCGGCGCAGGTCACGGTTACCGAGACCACTCGCTACGGCACCGCGACCGCTACCAGCTGGGACCGGCTGCACCCGCGGCTGACCCATCGCGGCTGCTGGCTCGACCACGACGGTGCGCTGCCCGTCATTGAAGGCACCCTGATCCGGCTGCAGGTCGATCACCTGCCCGGGGATCGTGACCCCAAACCGGTCTGGCTGTGGTCGTCGGCCACCGCCGCCAGCGATGCCGACGTCGACAGCTGGTGGCAGTCGTTCCTGCGCCGGTTCGATCTCGAGCACACCTTCCGGATGCTCAAGCAAACCCTGGGCTGGACCGCCCCGAAGATTCGCACCCCACACGCGGCCGACCGCTGGACCTGGCTCGTGATCGCCGCGGACACCCAACTGCGCCTCGCCCGCCCGCTGGCCGAGGACCCTCGCCGGCCGTGGGAGAAACCCGCGCCGCCCGAACGGTTGACCCCCGCGAGGGTCCGCCGCGGGTTCCGGAACCTCCGCGTGACGACCACCCTGCCGGCCAGCGCACCCAAACCCACCCGGCCCGGCCCGGCCCGGGACGCCCACCCGGCTCCCGCAACCGCACCCCGGCACCCCACTACGACGTCGGGAAAACTGCCAAGCGAGACCTCACCATCACCGCTCGGCAACAGCGCGCCGGTTAAAGACCAAGCTGGGAAGAGGTTCGCGTACACCGTGCCGACGAACGTCCCGTAGGACTGCCCGACGAAGTTGAGCCGGTCATCGCCGAGTGCGGCCCGGAGATCGTCGAGGTCGCGGGCGGCGTCCTCAGTGCTGATGTGGTCGAGCAGGTCGCCGGACTCGACACGACACCCCGCGGCGAACTCGGCGTCGGCGCGGATCCGAGCCGTGCGCTCGTCATCGGTGACGGGGATCGTCGGCAGCCCCGCCGTGAGCGCGGCGGCTTCTTCGGGGTTCGCGAAGCAGCGCACTGCAGGCTGCGCCGCGTTGGTCGACGGCGATGACGTCGTAGCCTCCTTGTGATCCGGCGTGACGCGATCACCTCGAAGATCTGCCCTAACCACGGAAGCGAGCACTTCGGTGTGAAGCAATGCAAGCGGCCAGCGCGCCAGGGTGTTTCCACAGGTCAGCCAGCCAACTCGTCCGTGGACATCCGTCGCCGTCAATGGACGTGCGCACCGGTTGTCACGCAGTTGGTCACTCACCTCGGGCGTGCCTGCGCGGCCACAGTCCGGGCAATTACCCGAGAGCACCTTGCGATGCCCTTTCGTCTCGCCAAGTTCGAGATCGCCTGGTGAGCGAGACCGGCCTCCCGCGCCACCGCCGACGACCAGGTGCTCTCAGGCCACCCCGCCCCAAGGCCTGATATCGGCGGCCTCGCCGAGAATCTTGGTCGCCGTCAGCGCGCTACGGCAGGGATGACGATTAACGAGGGCCACGGCGTCGACGAGGACGGTGAGCTCGGGGCGGGTTCACAGGTCTCAAAAACAGAGCGGCACGTGGTCCCCCGGTTCCCGGACCAACGTGCCGCCCATCACGGGTATCCAACTCGGCTGACCGGCAGGTCACGACATGCTGTAGCGAAGCGCAGGAACATGGCGGCCCGACCCGAAAGCCTCCTGACCAAGTCAGCCGTGGTCGCCGCCGTGGCCACCGTGGCCGCCGCCGTGATTACCGTGATCGCCGCCGTGATCACCATGGTCGCCGCCGTGGCCACCGTGATCACCATGATCGCCGCCGTGATCACCATGATCACCATGGTCACCGCCGTGGCCACCGTGATCGCCGCCGTGGCCACCGTGATCACCGCCGTGGCCACCGTGATCACCGCCGTGGCCACCGTGATCACCGCCGTGGCCACCGTGATCACCGCCGTGGCCACCGTGATCACCGCCGTGGCCACCGTGGTCACCGTGATCGCCGCCGTGGCCACCGTGGTCACCGTGATCGCCGCCGTGGTCGCCGTGGTCGCCGTGGTCGCCGCCGAGGGCCAGCAGGCTGGTGCGCGATGCGCTCGCAGGCGACGCCCCGGACGCAAGGGGAGCCGCCGATGCGACGCCGGCCCCAAACACACCCATCGAGGCCGCAGCCAGCGTGGAAGCGACGGCGCCGCCGAGGACAATTCGCGTGATCTTCATAGGTACCCTTCATGTGATGAGGACGCTCAGTGCGAAACACGCCCTCTCCGGCCCGACGGTTCCGACATGCTTCCGCCGAGTCTCAATATGTTTTCGCGCCGAACCTCTTCTCGCAGTTGCCACACCAGTGGGCAATCACAAGAACTCCGGACAGCGATAGACCTATCGTCGCCCTCATCTTTCGATAAGCCCTCTCGGCGTCAGCTAACACATCAATTCACCACGATTCTTCGAGATGCTATGGACCGACTGTTTGCCGAGACTCGTGAAAGTGGCGAGCGCTACAGCCAAGCGAGCCCGCAACGCCGTACAATGGATCATTCGCCGCGCCAAACGATCTTCTCACAATCCAAGCAGCGAGCCCCGACTGCGGATGACCCTCAGTCGACGCTTCGTCTTATTCCTCGAGGCGGACCCTCAAGATTTGGCGCCTGCAAGATTTGTAGCCAGTCGCAGACGACAGTCTATAGCGGACCCCTCTCGGTCCTGCTGTCTCAAAATTAGAACTTTCACTTCTTACCTGCCTCCAGTCGCCCCGGATCGGCGGCGTGATAGCTACATTCAGACAGTAACCCCTGATGGCTAGCGCATCAAGCGCGAACGAAAGTGAATCTGATATGGTTAATATCATACTGACCACGACGGCTCCCGACGACGCCTGACCAGGATTTCGTCCGTTTTCTTCTAACGGGTCGTTAGATGTATTATGACGTATAACGCGCCGAAAACACTGGCTCGTCATAAAGTCACCCACCCCGCCGACGTTTCCGCCAGTGCCGCTGACCGCACTTCCTGACGCGTGAAATGAGCGAAACCGCACCGCCGACTTCGCGATACTTTGGAATGTAGCGATACATAAGGGCGCCGATCTCTTCCCCATTCTCGTACCCTTAGAAATAATACCTGAAGACATTGAGCAATACCTGACCCATCTCTAACGAGAGGCTGATCTACCAGCAGCCGCCACAACAGGGATCTTAAGCAGATGTCAACTCTCGGCACTTTCTGAAAATATCAATTCCAGTACCGAATCCGCAAAGCACAGGAAACGGTCGGCCCCGAGCCACGACCGACGCAACGACGTCGAACTGGCACTGCGCATCTGCCACCGCCTCGGATCGGCCGTACTCCGACCCGCGAGAAGGTGAAGACCGGCCGCACCACAGAACTCGCTCAAGACTGCCTGGCAACCGGGACCACGAGCCGCTGACGGACGGCTGCTGGTGATACTGGGAAAGGTGCGCCTTGTTGAAGTCGACCGTCAGATTGCTGCCTGGCTCCAGCAGCGGCAGCACGAGCCAGCGGCCGATCCCGGGCGTGGTGTCCCCGTTGGTCGCGTCAGTGAACACCACGAGGCGCTGGCCGGTCATCCCCGGCTGACTGGGAGGCGAGACGATCGCCGACCTGCGTCGAGACTCGGCGGCGGATGACGATGGCAGCGGCGGAGCGCCGGGTGCCGTGGACGCTGTGCTGGCGATGAGCACGATGCGTGTGCACATCCGGTCGATCCTCGTGAAGCTCGAGGTCAACTCACAGCAGAACGCTATCCCGATCTACCGCGAGACGCGCCGCCACGGCGCGTAGGCAGCGCGCCTACTTGAGCACGCCCTGGTGAACGTCGGTTGCGCCGCGCGGGCGGACACGCGTCCGTCGCGGATCACGACCTGCCGGGCCGTCGATGCCGCGACTCCCGGGCCAGTGCCCACAACGCCTCGCCCACCAGGGGCAGCAGGGGAATGGGCAGGCAGCAGCCGCAGCCGCTGACCGAGACCCCGGAGCCGTGCCGGGTGCGGGTCGAGTAATAGGGCATAGGCCCCCAACCCGAATCGGCTACCGGAGCGGCGTTCGCCCAGCGGCCACGACAGCATGTCGACAACGGCTTCGTCATACCGCCATTCCGCATCGTCGATCGGGTCTCGATTGATCGCCCGTTGGACGGGTTCGGGTAGTGGCGCGGCCGCGGTAGGCGGCGTAGCCGCCGGCATCGAAGGCGTCGTTGCCAAACGTCTCGACCACGGCTACCTGCCCACCCGGCACGCCTGGCACAAGGTCAAGACGAGGAGGAGCGCGGAAGCCGTCGTGGGCGGTGTACTGGGCCCGCTCACCGCGCCGGTGGCGCGGGTCCTCGGCGGCCTGGACGACGCCGGACGTCTACGGGTGGCCGGGCGCACCGGGCCGCTCCCCCGCGAGTCCCGGCCAGCCCTCGGCGCCCTGCTACGCCCCGCTGATCAGCGGCACCCCTGGCCATCTGTGCTTCCCCCTGCGAGGTTCGGCGACGCCGCCCCCGTCGAGTACACGCGGGTGAAACCGGCACTGGTCGTCGAGCTCGCCGTCGACGTAGCAGTAGACCTGGTGCGCGGTCGCCCCGTGTGGCGGCACCCGGCCACCTTCCAGCGCGTACGCCTCGACCTACTCGCAGAGGACGTGTAGCCCCTGCGCCTGGCGAGGCCGTCATGCCCCGCCCCATGAGGCCCCTGACCGGCGTAGTGAGCCACCACCCCGGGACTCGGGCAGCTGGAGAACCAGAAGCGCGACCGCGCGGCGCGGTTCTCGGAAATTTCGATCAAAGCCGGCCGGGCCGAGTGGCAGGTGCGCCTGGCTGAGCGCCAGAGCGCGCTCTCCGCCTGGGACGACGCGCTCGAGCGGCTGGAGCGCGGCGACCACGCGGAGCACTGGCGGGCGGATCCGGTGGCCTGGGTACGAGGGCACCTCGGCGAGGAGGTCTGGTCCCAAGCGAGATCATGCGCGCCGTTGCCCACAAGCGAGTGACAACGAGGAGATCCCGCGGCGTGCTCGTGCGATCGCCTACACGGACGCGCCAGTCTGGGCTGACGCAGCAAGGTCCGACCAGTCCACGCTCCCGGCCGCCGGCACCGGCGCCTCCAGCAGCCCCCGCCCGATCCGTTTACTCCCCAGGCGACAGCCTCTACGGCCTTTACGACGAAAGCACCTCCCGAAAACGATCGGTTTGACCCCGCGTCCGCGGTAGTCCGCGAGGTTGGGCAGCCCGACCGTGAGTACCCGGGTGCCACTGCCGTGGCGAGCGGGGGCCGGGCCGCGTCTGCGGCCCGGCCCCACCCCCCTCGGGGCCAGGGATCAAGCGCCGACTCGACTCGGCGCTCCCCAGCCCGGTTCGTGTCTGCCTGTCCCTCATTGGCTGTGCAAACAGTCGACCAATGAGGGCATTCAGCGTGTACAGCGATTCCTGCTCGGCACCATGAGTTTTCTGCAACACGGTCAGGGGAGCGGTCCAGAGTGGTGAAGGTGCTCACGCCGCCAACCGGCCGGCGTCGTCCCGTACTGCCGCCGGAACGCCCGTTCGAACGTGCTGAGGTCGAGGAACCCGACGGCAGCTCCGATGCTCGATATCGCGAGCCGGGCGTACCGCGGGTTGGACAGCATCGTCCGGGCCGCGAGTAGCCGCTGCTCGCGCAGGTAGGCACCGGGTGTGGTCCCGATCCGTTCGAACAGGGTGTACGCGTGGCGGACCGATATATGGTGCTGCCGGGCCAGCTCCTCGACCCGCAGCTCTGGGTCGGCCAGGTGTTTGCGAATGTGAGTCCGCATCACGTCGAGCAACACGCCCGCGGAGTCGTCCGCGCCCGGTACGGAGGGCGTGACGTCCTGCAGCGTCATCGCGAGCAGATCGACCGCGGCCCGCCCGGCGTTCCGCCGCTGGTGGCCGGTGAGGTCGTCGGCGACCTCGGACAGCCGATTCAGGTAGCTGGACAGCATGTGCATGGCCGGGGCTGCGGTGTCCATGCTGCGTGCACAGCAGTCGGTGATCTCGGTGGTGCGGATCGGGAGCAGCTCGCGGGAGAAAAGCAAGGTCAGGCTCCGGGTCTCTGTCGACGAGCCCCACTCGTACCGGCTACGCGTATCGTTTAGCACTCCCGCACCGGGCGCCAGGTCGACGAAGCGGTCGTGCTGGCGGACGCGGCTCTGGCCGGCCATGCATACGCTGAAGAGCATCAGGTCGTCCGCCGACGCCCTCGCTGCCATCCGGTCGGTCCGGACCACCGAGACCTGCCCCCGATGCCGCCACTGAGTCAGCGCCAGGGCCGCGTCCAGCTCCTGGAACGCCACTCGCCCACGATAGTCGGGACGCGCCCGGGCGATCGCCGGCATGAAGAACTCACTGGCGACGTCTTCCAACTCCTCACCGGAGAACTCGTGGATCTGCACGACCCGAGGCTAACTCCGGCTCATCCGCCCAGGCAGGAACTACAAGACCTCTTACTTAGTGCTATCACCTGCCGCGTCCGGGTCTAGGCCCGGCGATGCATTGCACTGCGCCGAGTGGCGGCACGCGGACTTCCACACTGGATGGCTGTTGTCGTGGCAAGCAGGGCCGGGCCACAGACGAGCAGCCGCCCCGACACGTCGAAGGTGCTACGCGAGGATGCGCTCGATGATCAGTTCCCGCACCCGCTCGACACCGGCTGGCCCTTAGCGGCCTTCATGATCGCGCCGACGATCGCATCTGGCGGGCTCGGCCGCGGACGGCAGGCCGCCGAGGGTGGGTAGGACACTCCTGCACCAGGAGATTGACGCGACCGTTAATCCGACTGCCCGGGTTCATACATGCATCGCTTATGCATGCTCGCACGCGTCCTGGTCACGTCCCCGCTGGTGGTGTAAGTCCGGGGTCCCCGTTCGGCGTGCCTGACCACGTAGG
>NZ_BAAAUS010000010.1:0-3729 GCF_039534065.1 Pseudonocardia yunnanensis
CTTCGGCGTGGTGGGCGACCTGTTCAAGGTCGCCCCCCAACTGACCGACGAGGTCACCAAGCACAAGAACTGACGTCGTCCCGCGACCAGAACTATCGGGATCCGATGGCTGAGATCGCCGTCGGGGGAGTCCAGCCCGCCCACCGCGCGGTCGAGCGGCGCCAGAGGCCGGGCGGGGCGAGGCGCACAGCCAGCGATGTCAGGGCATGAGCGACGGTGCTGTCGTTGGCGTTGCGTGCGTTCGACTGTCGGGCGGTTCGGGCGATGAGTTGGGTACGGGCCCGCCGGTGCCGGTCGTACCCCCGACGACTTCGGCGCCGGTGCGCACCGAGCGTTCGGGAAGTGCGCCGCGGAGAACCTCATGCAGCTGTGCGCGGTGAATCGCGAGGACGCCGACGTCATCGGCACGGCCGTGGCGCAGCCAGCGACCGTCGGGTTGACGGATGTTGCCGCGCGAAACCGTCGGGATCGCGTGTACGGCCACAGCCGACTCGAGGCCGAGGACGCCGAGGGCTCGTATGGCGTTGGGCCACAGCGTCAGGCCCGCCCCGACCTCGCTGATGACCGGCGCCCGCTCCACTACGGTGACTTCCCAGCCGATCCGGCGGAGCGCCACCGCGGCGGTCAAGCCGCCGATACCTGCGCCGATGACGACCGCCGATCGTGTCCCATTCCTGCCGGAAATCACGTCTGCAGGCTAATCCTCCAGCCGCACACCTGATCATGATGTGAACCGTCGCTGTAGTAGCTCGACCGGTGCGACCGCGCCGATCAGCGAATCTTGGCCACCGTGAGCAGCACTGCGGAGTCCTCGATCGCGTCGAGCGAGTGGCGTGCGTCGGGCACGATCAGGAGATCCCCCGCGGCACCATCCCAAGCGACGTCGCCGGAGCCGAGCTTCACGCGCCCGCGCAGTACGTGCACGGTGGCTTCGCCGGGGTTCTCGTGCTCGTCCAGGCTGCTTCCAGCGGTCAGGGCGATCAGGGTCTGACGTAAGACGTGCTCATGTCCGCCGTACACCGTCGTGGCGCTCCGACCGCTGGACGCCTGCCTGGCGATCTCCAGCTGCTCACGGGCGAGGGCAGTCAAAGAAATCTTCTTCATCGGTGCACCCCTTCGGGACATGCGGGCTGGCGGCTGCCACACCCGCACGCCAAGTTCTACGCCAACCCGGGCGTCGTCCCAGGCAGTTGGCCCGGAACGTGGATTCGAGCGGTCAGAGAACCGTCCCGGTGACCGCCACGCCCACCCGCTCGCCGACCCCGGGTAGGAGATGTCCCGGGCAGCGGGCGTTCACGACCAGCCCGTCGGCGATCCGGACCCGGACGACGGCGTAGGGCCCGAAGAAGTCGATCCCGATCACCTCTGCGGTCGCGGCTCCCTCCACGACCGGGCGAAGGGTGATCTGCTCGGGCCGGACGAGCACGCTCGACGACCCGTTGCGCCGCTCTGCGGGCAGGTCCCCGAGTGCGGTCGTGGCCAGCCCGTCCCGGAACTGAGCGGGCAGCTCCACGACGTCGCCGAGAAATGCCGCGACGCCGTCGTCACCTGGGCGGCGGTAGAGGTCGGCGGGCTCACCCTCCTGCACGATGATCCCGTCGCGCAGGACAGCCACCCGGCCGGCCAGGGACAAGGCCTCGGTCTGGTCGTGGGTCACGAGCACGGTCGTCGTCCCCGAGGCAGCGAGCGCGTCGGCCACGGCCCGCCGGGTCCCCACCCGTAGTTCGGGGTCCAGCGCGGAGAAGGGCTCGTCGAGCAACACGAGATCGGGGCGCGGGGCCAGTGCGCGGGCCAGCGCCACGCGCTGCTGCTGCCCGCCGGAGAGCTCGTGGGGCCTGCGCCCGGCGTAGGACTCGTCGAGCCCGACCAGCTCCAGGAGCTCGACGACGCGGTGGCGGGTGCGCCGCTCCCGGCGGGTCAGCCCGAAGGTGATGTTCCGGGCCACGGTGAGGTGCGGGAAGAGGTTGCCCTCCTGCGTGACGTAGCCGATCCGCCGCCGCTCGGGCGGAACGAGCCCGCCCGGCCCCGTGACGGCCTGTCCGCAGATCGCCACGGTGCCCTCGTCGGGGTGATCGAAGCCTGCGACCAGCCGGAGCAGGGTCGACTTCCCGCACCCCGAGCGTCCGACGACGGCGGTCAACGCACCGGAGGGCACGGTCAGGTCGACGCCACGCAGCACCGCCACGTCGCCGTAGGAGTGGCGCAGTCCGCGGACCTCCAATCCGGGCGTCACGCGACCTCCTCCCGGCTCCGGCGGGTCAGCAAGTACGCCGCCGGGGCGGAGATCAGGATCATCAACAGGGCGTAGGGCGCCGCGGCGCCGTAGTGCAGGGCGGATGACTCGCTCCAGAACCGGGTGGCCAGGGTCTGCGTGCCGATCGGGGCCAGCAGCAGGGTGGACGTGAGCTCGGTGACGACGGCGAGGAACACCAGTGCCGCACCCGCGCCGAGCCCGCGGGCGACCAGGGGAACGGTGACGCGGACGAGGACGCCGCCGGGCCCGACGCCGAGGGAACGCCCGACGTCGTCGAACTCCGGCGGGATCTGGGCGAGGGCGGCGCGCAGGCTGACCATCGCGCGCGGCATGAACAGCACCGCGTAGGCGGCGACGAGCATCGCGGTGCTCTGGTAGAGCGCGGGTACGAGCCGGATCCCGATCGTGATCAGCGCGAGCGCCACGACGATGCCGGGCAGCGAGTTGCCCACGTACGTACTGCGCTCGACGAGCCGGCTCAGCCTGCCCCGGCGCCGGACGACGAGCCAGGCGACCGGCAGCGCGAGCGCCGAGGTCACCACTGCTGCGAGCAGCCCGAGGCCGAGTGAGGTCGCGGTCGTCCGGAGCAGGACGTCGAGCGGGAAGGCGGTCGAGGTGCTGGTGACGAGCCAGTAGGCGATGCGGCCCAGCGGCACGCCCAGGGCGAGCACCACGAGGAGGACGAGCGCCGGCACCACGAGCAGCGTGGCCGGTCCCAGCCGGTGACGGACGGCCCGCCGCGCGGTTCCCGAGCCCACCCGGGCGACTCGCGCCCTGCCGGCGAGACCGGTTTCCGCGCCGAGCAGCAGCAGGCAGAGGAGCACGAGCACGCCGGCGAGCATTGTCGCCGCGGCGCCGTTGAAGGTCGACTGGAACTGGTCGTAGATCGCGGTGGTGAAGGTGTCGAACCGCAGCGACTGCAACGCCCCGAACTCCGCGAGCAGGTGCAGGGCCACGAGCAGCGCACCACCCGTCAGGGCCGGCCGGAGCTGGGGCAGGACAACACGTCCGAACGTGCGCCACGGTCCGTTGCCGAGCGCACGGGACATCTCCTCGAACGCCGGGTCGGTGCCGCGCAGGACGGCGGCGACCGGCAGGTAGACCAAGGGGAAGTAGGAGAGCGTCGTCACCAGCACGGCGGCGTCGAGGCCGTCGAACCCGGGGAACAGCGAGTACCAGCCGAAGCTGTTCACGAAGGCCGGGACGGCGAGCGGGGCGGCCATCAGCCCTGTCCACAGCGGACGCCACGGCAGGGTCGTCCGCTCGACGAGCCAGGCCGCACCGGTGCCGACGACGACACACGCCGCCGTCCCGAGCAGGACGAGCGCGACCGTGTTGAGGAGTAGTTCGCCCACCCGCGGACGCCAGACCAACGCGACCACCCCGGCGGGACCCGTGCCGACCACCCCGACGACGACGTAACCGAGGGGGAGCAGGGTCAGAAGGGCGACCGCGAGCGCCGCGGCAAGGCGGAG
>NZ_BAAAUS010000010.1:3777-19269 GCF_039534065.1 Pseudonocardia yunnanensis
CCGACCCGCTGCATCTCCGCAACGATCTTCGGACCGTTCAGCGCGTTGAGGTCGACGGCGGGGGCCTGCAGTTCCGCGATCGGCTTCAGCTTCGGGTTCGGCGCGACGTCGGCGCCGACGCTGTACTCCAGCGCGTTGCCGTCGGAGAGGATCTTCTGGCCCTCGGCGCCGCTCATGAACGCGAGGAACTGCTGGGCCTCTGCCGCGTGCTTGCTGGACTTCAGCACTCCGCCGCCGGAGACGCTCAGGAATGCGCCGGGATCCTGGTTGCCGAAGAACTCGAGCTTGGTGGCCGCGCTGTTCGCGCCGCCGTCGGCCTGGTCGCCGTACCAGTAGTAGTGGTAGATCACCCCGCCGGGCACCTCACCGGTGTTGGCGGCCTGCATGATCGTGCTGTTGCCGCGGTAGATCTTGGCGTTGTCCTTGAGGCCCTGCAGCCAGGCGGCGCCGGCGGCGTCGCCCTGGGTGAGGTAGACGGCGCTGACGATGGCCTGGAAGTCGGCGCCTGCCGGCGCGATGCCGAACTTGCCCTTCCACTCCGGCTTCGCGAGATCCATGATCGACTTCGGGAGCTGGGCGTCGGTCAGCGTGGTGGAGTTGTAGACGAACACGGTCGATCGGGCGGCGACGCCGACCCAGTCGCCCTTGCTCGACGAGTACTGCGCCGGGACCTGCGCCTTCGTCGCCGGGTCGACCGGGGCGAACAGGTCCTTGCTCGAGACGAGGGACATCGCAGGCGAGTTCTCGGTGATGAAGACGTCGGCGGGCGAGGCCGCGCCCTCGGCCACGATCTGGTTCGCGAGGTCGAAGTCGCTGCCGTTGCGGAGCTCGACCGTGATCCCGGTCTTGGCCTTGAACGCGTCGGCCCAGGCCTGGCCGACCTCCTCGTGCTGGGCGTTGTAGAGCACCAGCGTGGTGTCGGAGGCGGCGGGCGCGGCGCTCGCCGGGGCGGCGGCGGACTCACCGCCGCCGCCACCGCAGGCGGCGAGCCATAGCACTGCCGCGGTGGCTGCAGCGGTGAGAAGGTGACGTCTTGCGGGGCGCACGGGGCTCCTTCTACGGGGGGCGAACGGGGGTGCCGCCCCGGGTGTCGACGTCCGTCGGCGGTTCGAAGGAAGGTTAGGCTTCAACAACTGAGGATTGCCTCCCTAGAATTGGGGGGTGACGGCCCCGACCGAGATTCTGCCGAGCCGAACCTCGGTCCTCCTGCTCGACGACCACCGGGTGTTCACGGATCTGCTCGAGCTCAGCCTCGGCCTGCAGCCGGATCTCCGATGTGTCGCTGTCGCCCATACCGTGCACGAGGGCCTGGTCAAGGCAGCCGCGGTGGAGTTCGACGTCGCCGTGGTGGACCTGCAGCTGCCCGATGGGGGTGGGCTGGACGTGATCCCCAGGCTGCGCGAGCTGCGTCCGGCCTCCCGGATCGTGGTGCTCACCGCTCACCCCCGCGCGGACCTCGCCGAGCGCTCCATCGCAGCGGGTGCGGTCGCCTTCCTGGGCAAGGACGCCGCTCTGCCCCGCATCCTGCAGGCCCTGCGCACCGCCGACGCGGACCGGCCGGTGGTCGAGGCACACGTCCGCGGGCCCGCGGAGCGCATCGAGCTGACACACCGGGAGTACGACGTGCTCCGCGAGCTCGGCCAGGGCCGCGATGCCACCCGGATCGCCGCGGCGCTCGGCATCTCGGTGCACACCACGCGCGACCACATCAAGGCCGTCATGGCGAAGCTCGGGGTGCACAGCCAGCTCGACGCCGTGGTCTCGGCCGAGCGCCTCGGCCTCATCACGCTCGGATCGCGGTTCTGATGGCCGGGCTGGTGCTGCGCCGAACCCTTCTCCGTCATCTGCTGATCACGCTTATCGTCGCTCTGGTGCTGTCCGGCATCACAGCCTTCGGTGTCCTGCGTTTCGCCGAGGACGAGGCCCGCCGTACGGCCGAGAAGGTGGGGCGGCAGATCGCCTCTGCGGTCCTGGTCCCGTTGTCGAAGCGGCACCTCGGGCAACCCGGCGAGTTCGTTCGCGACGACCTGTTGGCGGACCTGGCACCCTTCCTGAGTTCCGGGATGATCGAGCGGGTCAAGGTCTTCACCGTCGACGGCGGCACCGCCCGGATCGTGTTCTCGGACGAGCAGCGAATCGAAGGCCACACCGGCTCCCTCCGCCCGGAGCTCGCCGCACGGCTGGATCGCGACGAGGTCGTCGTCCAAGAGGTCCCGGACGACCCGGAGCACACCTACGAGCGGAGCCTGCCCGGCGATCGGTTCGAGGTCTACTTCGGATTCCGGGACGCGGGCGGCACGCCCACCCGGCTCGAGGTCTACGTGCCGGTCGCGGTCGGCGAGACGACCAGGTACGCGGTCGCGGAGCTCGTGCCGCTGGTGCTGACGGGGCTCGTGCTTGTCGCGCTGGCCACGGTCCCGTTGTCCATCGCGCTCGCGCGCCGGATGGAACGGGACCGCGCGGAACAGCGGGCCGTCCGGGACTACGGGCTGGCCGCCGCCGAGCTCGCCCGCAGAGACCTGGCTCAGCGCCTGCACGACGGCGTCATCCCCGACCTCGCCGGGGCGAGCCTGCTGCTGGAGGCGATCCGCGCCGAGGGGCTTCGCACGGGCGGCGAGGCGCCGTGGGAGCTGATCGGCCGCGCCCAGGGCCTCGTCGCCGCGGACGTCCGGCGCTTACGGGGGCTGCTCGACGAGCTGGTCCCGGCGTGTTCCGTCGCCGACGACCTGGGCGGTGCCCTGCGTGACCTGGTCGACCAGCTCGACAGTTCGTCGTCAGCCGGAGCCCGCGGCGTGCCGACAGTGACCATCGAGGTGCCCGAAGGTCTCCGTCCCTCCGAAGCGGCCGCCGTACTCGTCCACCGGATCGCCGGTGAGCTGCTCCGTAACGCCGTGCGGCACGCCGGCGCCGGCTCGGTGCGGATCAGGATCGCGTCCGGGGACAAGGGATCGATCGAGCTGACCGTGGCCGACGACGGGTCGGGGTTCGACCCGAGCCGGGCACGCCGGCACGGTCACATCGGCCTGCAGTTGGTGCAGCAGGTCGCGCGGGACAGTGCAGGCACGCTGGAGATCGACTCCCGCCCCGGGCTGGGCACGGTCGTGCGGGTGACGATCCCGCAGAACCCGCGCCCGTGGTCGGCAGAGTCGACCTCCGCGGTCGCCTCCTCGACAACGGCCGGCCGATCACCTGGATCGCGCTCGCTCTCGCGTCGTCACCTCTCGCCCACGAGGCTCCGCGACCGCGCACGGTGACCTGCCCGAGCCCGGGGGGCCGACCGGCCGGAATCGCCCGGACCGGTTCCCGCCATGCACGACCTCGCGGGGGACATCGAGCACGAGGCACTGGATTCTCCGGGTGACCCCACGCACCCGGCAGGCAGTGCCTCGCGCTCGACGAGCTCGCCGAACCCGTCGGGTCGACGACGACGACGCGCGACAGAGATCGGCAGTACGCATCAGTGTCGCGCGAGGCCAGCGCCAGATGGTATGCCACATGCGAATCCATGCCGAGTGTAAGTGGCAGACGTCGCCGCAACTGGCGCGTAGAGAAAATCTGCCCGTCCGAAAGCTGTCGCACGCCTGCCGACCCGGCAGATCAGCAAAATCGACGCTGACCTGCATGTATGGCGATCGGTAGCGACACGGCGGAGATCACCCACGCGCCGGAGAGTGGTCGACCGGTGCTGATCGAAAGCCGTGCGCCATTGAAGGATGGCATACAATCGAGCAACTGCAATCGAGGAGGGACCGAGACACCGGCCGACAGGACCGCACCCGTGACCGGGATGGCCGGCCGGGATGAGGGAGAAGAGTTGATGGAACCCACCACAAGGCGCCGCCATGGAGTCGGCGCCCGTGAGCCCCGGCGCGAGGATGCGCGGCACCTGGCCGGGCGGGGC
Organism: Pseudonocardia yunnanensis; assembly: GCF_039534065.1. Taxonomy (NCBI): domain Bacteria; kingdom Bacillati; phylum Actinomycetota; class Actinomycetes; order Pseudonocardiales; family Pseudonocardiaceae; genus Pseudonocardia; species Pseudonocardia yunnanensis. Next base: position 7,679 of record NZ_BAAAUS010000010.1, read on the forward strand.
TCGTTCGTCGCGGATCTGCGGTTGCCCGGGCTGTGTGAGGTCGCTTTCGTCCGCAGCCAGACGGCGCACGGACGCCTGGTGTCGGTCACCCCGCCCGACGGTGCCGGCACCGCGGTCTGGACCGCCGCCGAGCTCGCGGAGATCGCCGAGCCGCTGACCGCGACCTCCACACTGCCCGGATTCCGCACGGCGCCGTTGCCGAACCTCGCGGTGGACAAGGTGCGCTACGTGGGCGAGCCGATCGCGCTGGCGATCGCCGCCACGCGGGCCGAAGCCGAGGACCTGGCGGCCGCGGTGCTCGTCGACGTCGAGCCGCTGCCCGCCGTCGCAGACTTCCGCACCGCGCTGGCCGGGCGGTCTCTCGTGCACGACGACTGGCCGGACAACGTCTTCGCTTCGACGTCAGGCGACTTCGGTGACGTGGACGGTGCGGCCGAGGCGGCTCATGTGTCGATCACCCGCGAGTACACGATGAACCGGCAGGCCGTCGTGCCGCTGGAGACCCGTGGCGTGGCGGCCTACTACGACCGCGCGGCCGACCAGCTCACCGTGTGGTCCTCGACCCAGACGCCCCACATGATCCGGGACATGATCGCCCTCCAGTTGGGGGTGGAGAGCCGGCGGGTGCGGGTGATCGCGCCCGACATGGGTGGTGGCTTCGGTTCGAAGTGCTCGGTCTATCCCGAGGAGATCACGCTCGCTGCGATCGCTCTGCAGCTGGACCACCCGATCCGCTGGGTCGAGGACCGCTGGGAGGGGATGGTGGCTTCCACGCAGGCTCGTGACCATTTCTATCGGGTCACGGCACATGCAGCCGAGGACGGCACGCTGCTGGGTGTCGACGCCGAGATCGTGGTGGACAGTGGCGCCTACTCGGTGCACCCGTGGACCGCGACGATGGACGCGACGATGGCTTCCGCCATGATCCCCGGCCCCTATCGCCTGCGGAACTACCGGTTCCGCACCCGGAGCGTGGCCAGCAACAAGACCCCGTCCGGCCCGTATCGCGGAGTGGCGCGGCCGGGTGCGTGCTTCGCCATCGAGCGCACCCTTGACGACCTCGCGTACGAGCTGGGCATCGAGCCCCACGTCATCCGCGAGCGCAACATGGTCACCCCGGCCGAGATGCCCTACACGTCGGTGACGAACAAGGTCTACGACAGCGGCAACTACGCCGAGGCGCTCCACCGGGCCGCCGCACTGATCGGCCACGACGCCTGGCGGGCGCGTCAGCGTGACGTTCCACGCGACGCCGGCCACCGCATCGGCATCGGCTTCGGGTCGTTCACCGAGCAGACCGCCCACGGCTGTATCGAGTGGGCGTCGCGAGGCCTGGCGGTCACGATCGGCACCGAGAGCGCGCGGCTGGAGATGGACGCCACCGGGACGTTCACCCTGTCCGTCGGCATCAAGAGCCACGGTCAGAGCCTCGAGACGACGTTGGCGCAGGTCGTCAGCGAGGTGTTCGACATCGATCCGGCCCGGATCACCGTGCTGCACGGCGACACCGCCCTCACCCCACGCGGCGACGGCACGTTCGCCTCCCGGTCGATGGTCATGGCCGGCGGTGCCACCTATGGCGCCGCATCCGAGCTCGCGGCCAAGGTGAAACGCATCGCCGCCGTGCTGCTCAGCGAAGAGGTCGGCAGTCTCGAGCTCCGCGACGGCGCTGTGCACGCCCGCGGCCGCTCGATCCCTTACGCGAATCTCGCCAAGGAGTTCCTGTTCACGCCCGACCACGTGCCCGGGGTGGACGCGGGCCTGGAGGTCACCTACTTCTACCGGTCCGAGGTGCAGACCGGCGCGTTCACCTACGCCACGCACGCGGTGGTGGTCGACGTCGACCTGGACACCGGCGATGTGACCCTGCTCGACTACGCGATCGTCGAGGACTGCGGCACCGTCGTGAACCCGCAGGTGGTCGACGGCCAGCTCATCGGCGGGATCGCCCAGGGCATCGGCACCGCGCTGCTGGAGGAGCTCGTCTACGACGCCGACGGGCAACCGAAGTCCACCAGCTTCCTGGACTACCTGCTTCCCGGTGCCACCGAAGTACCGGAGATCAAGATCGAGCACCTCGAGACGCCGTCGCCGTACACCGTCTTCGGCATGAAGGGCGCGGGAGAAGGCGGCGCGATCGCCCCGCCGGCCGCGATCGCCAACGCGGTCACCGATGCGCTGCGCGAGTTCGGTGCGCTCGTCAACGAGACACCGATGACGCCGGCCCGGGTGTGGGCGGCGCTGGAGAGCGCGCGCAAGCCGGACGTGGAGGAGGCAGCCTGATGAAGCCGGCGCCCTTCACCTATCACCGGCCGGCCTCCGTGGCCGAGGCGGTCCAGCTGCTGCACGCCCTCGAGGACGCGAAGGTCCTGGCCGGTGGCCAGAGCCTGCTGCCGATCATGAACATGCGACTGGCCGAACCTTCGCATCTGGTCGACATCACCGGGATCGCCGAGCTGCGGACACCCGCGGTGGACGACGCGGGCGCCCGCTACGGATCCGCCACCACGCACATGATGGTCGAGGACCAGCTGGTACCCGATGTGACGGACGGCCTGCTTCCGCATGCTGCCGCCGGGATCGGCTACCGGGCGGTCCGGACCCGGGGGACCGTCGGTGGCAGCCTGGCGCACTCCGACTCCAGCGCCGAGTGGCCCACGGTCATGTCCGCTCTGGACGCCGCGGTGCTCGCGGTGTCGACGCGAGGGCAGCGGCGGATCCCGGTGCGCGAGCTGTTGATCGGGTTCTTCTCCACCACCCTCGACGTGGACGAGCTGATCGTCGCCGTCGAGGTTCCGCGACTTTCCCCGGACACCACATGGGGGATGTACAAGATGGCCAGGAAGCCCGGGGAGTTCGCCGAGTCGCTGGCCGTGGCACTTCGCCGGCCGGACGGCGACGAGTTGTGGCTGGGAGCCGCGCGTGACACCCCCGTGCGGCTGCGGCACACCGAGACCGTGATCGCGGACCGTCCCGCGCCCGAGACCACCGTCGCCGACCTTGTCGACGCCGTCGGTGCGGACACCGGCAGCGAAGGACATTCCCGGCAGCTGCACGCGGTGGCCACTCTCCGCGCGCTGCGGGCCGCTGAACGAGAGGCCTCTCATGCCTGACAACGATCACGTCACCGTCCAGCTCACCGTCAACGGCCAGAAGCTGGAGGTCACGGTGCCCTCGCGCACCACGCTGGCCGACCTGTTGCGCGACCACCTGCACCTGACCGGCACCCATCTTGGCTGCGAGCAGGGCGTGTGCGGTGCCTGCACGGTGCGGGTGGACGACCTGCCCATGCGGTCCTGCCTCACCCTGGCCGCCTCCTGCCAGGACGCCGAGGTGGTGACGATCGAAGGGCTCTCCGACGCCGACGCCGACCGGGTGCGTGCCGCGTTCTCGCAGGAAGGCGCGCTGCAATGCGGCTTCTGCACACCGGGAATGGTGATCGCCGCGCACGACCTGGTGCGCCGCAGGGAGTGCCTCTCCCGCGACCAGATCTGCACCGGGATGTCGGGGAACGTCTGCCGCTGCACCGGTTACAACGGCATCGTCCGCGCGGTGCACCGGGCGACCGAGAGCGGCCTCGACAACGAGACCGCCGGTTGAGACCGGCCGCTGGAAGGAGTCCGAATGGAGCTCGTCAATGAGTTCACCGTTCCCGCCACCCCGGCGGATGCGTGGACGCTGCTCACCGACGTCGAGCGCATCGCGCCGTGTCTGCCCGGCGCGACCGTCGAGTCACAGGGGGAAGACACCTATACCGGCGCGGTGTCGGTCAAAGTCGGCCCGATCAAGGTCGGATACGACGGCACCGTGGCGTTCCGCGAACTGGATCGCGCTGCGTTGCGCATGGTGCTCGGCGCGCGGGGCAAGGAGCGGACCGGCAAGGGCTCGGCCGCCGCGGTGATCACCGTTGATCTGCACGACGACGGCGGGGGCGGCACCAGGGTGCAGGTCCGCACGGACCTGCAGATCACCGGCAAGATCGCGCAGTTCGGCCGCAGCGCGATGGCCGACATCTCCACCCGCCTGATCGACCAGTTCGCGGCCAACCTCGCGTCGCTGTTCAGTGCAGACCCGACGCAGGACGCCGCCGAAGCGCTCAGCGTGCCTACTGCGGGGCCGGCAGCGGCGACGGCCGCCGAGCTGGATGCGCTCGCGCTCGCCGGGCCGTTGCTGCGTCGGACCGTGGCGCCGGCGCTCGGCTTCGGTGTGGGAGTCCTGCTTACGTGGCTGGTGGCTCGGGTACGAGTTGCTCGTACTTCAGTACTGCCCGCTGCGCAGTCCTGATGTGCACCTTCATGATCATTTCCGCGGTCTCGCCATCGTGCTCGCGAAGTGCGTCGACGAGCTCGCGGTGATGTCCGAGGCTGCGCCAGAGGTCACGCTCGGTGTAGCGCAGGTACGTACGCCGCACCAGCGGCAGGCCGAAAACCCCGTTGAGCAGGAAGATCAGACTGTCGTTGCGGGTGGCATCGAGGACCAGCGAGTGGAACTCGTTGTTCAGGGTGGCCGCCCTCTCCCGCGTCGAGTCGTTCTCGGTGATGGCCTTCTCGTACTCGACGAGGTTGGATTCGAGCTTCTCCAGCATGGACGAGTCGATCTTCCGGGCGGCGATCGAGGCGACGTATCCCTCCGTGATCGCGCGCAACCCGTAGATCTCGATGATCTGCTCACGGGACCAGGCCACCACCTGCGCACCCCGGTTCCGCTCCAGGCGGACCAGGCCCTCCGAGCTCAGCTTGCTCAGCGCCTCACGAACAGGTGTCCGGCTCACGCCCATTGCTTCGGCGAGCGACCTCTCTCGGAGCCAGCTGCCGGGAGCGAACTCGCCCGTAGCCAGCCGCTCGACGATTTCGGCATACGTGCGGCGCGCCGCCGAGGATTCCCCGTCCGGAACAGCACTCTCGTCAACTGTCATCGTCGCCCACCTCCTCTGACCAGCGAGTTTACCGACCGTCCCCAGCGAGACACGAGGAGTTCCTCCATGTCCGCGCGGGCCTGTTCGTGTCGAGCGAGCTGCTCGGAGCTTTCGGCCTGTCGGCAGGCGTGTTCGGCGCCGGTGTCGAGGCCATTGTCCTCCGGATAGCGGAGGCGGCACGCGCTCGCGAAGCTCTTGGGTGCAGCTGGAACCAGATGGTATGCCATCGCGGATGGCCGGGCTCCTCCAGCATCGGCGCCACCGAGGCCGTCACATCTGCGGAGCGGACCACTGGATTGATCCGACAGGTCAGCCACCGTTTCACGACCTGGGACCACTAACGATCAATGAGCTGAAAGTCATCCGCTGACTACCGGAAGTCACAACGCCGCCATGGCTCAGATCACAGCTGAATGGTATGCCATCAAGATAGGCTGTGTGAACTAGTTGCCCGCGCCGTGACGGAGATCGTGGCCCCGCGCGCCGCTTCCCCAGAGCGCTCGAAGCGACGAATCGCGCAGTCGGTTGAAGCGGCCATGCCGACCGTTCTCGGCCGCGAAATGGGGTCGACCGACAAGCCGATCCGCCGTCGAGATCGGCATTGAGCAGCATCCGCTGTAGAGACAAGGAGTTTCTGTGTCAAATGAGGCGCAAACGCGTCGCGGTCGGGCGCAACACCAGGACGACGGCCAGGTCGGGCGAGAACATCAACGGGGGCCGATCACACCGATGTCCACGACGTCCAGTGCATTACCGCGGGCTACGCGCCTCCCAGTCTTGTGGGTCGCGGCGGCCGTCATGCTCTTTGCGGTGAATCTGCGCCCCGCTGTGGTCGCTGTGTCCCCCCTTCTGGGCGGGATCCGGACGAGCGCCGGGCTGTCGGGCACCACGGCCGGCTTCCTGACCGCCCTGCCAGTGCTCTGCTTCGGCCTGCTCGCTCCGACTGCCCCGAGACTGTCCCGGCGCATCGGGCTCGAACGGACGTTGCTCTGTGCTCTGGTTCTGCTCTGTGCCGGATGTGCGGTACGCATGATCGACGCGGTGACGGCCCTGTTCGTAGGAACGGCGATGGTGGGGGCGGCGATCGCCCTCGGGAACGTGTTGCTTCCCTCGTTGGTCAAGCGCGATTTCGCCCACCGGACCGGCCTCATGATGGGCCTGTTCACGATGGCGATCTCCGCGGGCGGCGCCCTTGCAGCCGGTGTCACGGTGCCGGTTGCCAGAGCCGCCGGGTTGGAGTGGCACCTCGCGCTCGGGATGTGGGGGCTGCTGGCCGTACTGGCGGTGCTGTGGTGGCTCCCCGCTCTCCGTGTGGTGACCCGATCGGGCGGGACGGCCGGCGCACGGGTCCGCGGCTTCTGGCGCAGCGGTCTGGCCTGGCAAGTGACCGCATTCATGGGGCTGCAGTCGGCAAGCTATTACGCAATCACGTCGTGGCTTCCCGCTGTGCTCGTCGGCCGTGGGTTCGATACCGCGACGGCCGGGCTGATGTTGTCGTTGGCCAGTTGCACAGGAATCGTCGGCAACATGGTCGTGCCGGTCGTGGCCATGCGGTATCGCAAGCAACGTCTACTGGCCGTCGGGATCGCAGCGGTCGCGGCCGTGGGGTTGCTGGGCGTGATTGCAGTGCCGGGCGCAGAAGCCATCTCGATCGCCATACTCGGGCTGGGGCAGAACGCCGCATTCGCGCTGGCTATAACGTATATGGCGCTGCGTTCCCGGGATGCGGCGGAGACGTCGCAGCTGTCGAGCATGGCGCAGACCGTCGGATATGTCATTGCGGCGACCGGACCGTTCGCCATGGGAGCCTTGCACGACCTCACGGGAGCATGGACGGTGCCACTCCTGGTGATGTTGGCGATGTTCGTCCCGCAGGGGATTCTCGGTCTGCTCGCCGGGCGCGACCGCGTCGTCGTATAGCGTATTCAGTCTGCGATCCATCACTCGTGGGTGGATTGAGTGGCGATCACGCGCATTGCGATCGGTTTGATTGGACGGCCTGCCGCGAGATTGACCGCATCTGGTGTTCTCGTGGCGTGATCTGTGCGAACCGCGAGGGAGCGGCGAGGCATAGTTGCTCAGGTGGATGTGTGCGACCGAGAGCTTCGCATAGAAGAAGACAATAGGCGCTCTGCTCGATTTTCAGGTCCGGCGAACCCGCGCGCTGGACAGGGTGACCGACGCATTCGAGTGAGCGAATTGATGAACGTGAGTGGGGTGCCCGTCGGATGTGGAAGCCCTGGGAGACAGCACAGGGTGGCACTGGTAGTCCTGGACAGCACGCTCGTCCTCGATCTGGCGATCCCGATGCAGGCGTTCGGCAAGGCCACCTTCACCGAACTGCGCGGCCAGGCGAATCCGCCTTACGACGTTGTGCTCTGCGGCGACGTGTCGACCACGGGCAGCGCCGAACTCGGCTCAGGGGTGGGCGATCTGGCGCCGGTGGAGGAGATCGTGACGGCGGACACCGTCGTGATACCCGGCCTGCAAGATCCGCTGACGGCCCAGAACCCGGCAGTGCTGCAGGCAGTCGGCGACGCCGCGAGGTCTGGTTCCCGGATGATCTCGCTGTGTGCCGGAGCGTTCGTTCTCGGGCAGGCCGGGCTGCTCGACGGCCGGCGGGTGACCACGCATTGGCTGTTGGCCGACGCGTTCCGCGCAGCGTTTCCCCGAACCGAGCTGGTGGAAGACGCCGTCTATGTCGACGACGGAGACATTCTGAGCTCAGGCGACATGCCGGCCGCCGTCGACCTGTGCCTTCACGTGCTCCGCTCCGATCTCGGTGCCGCCTACTCCTACGGCGTGGCCCGCCTGCTGATCCGCACACCGGAGGACAGGTATCCAGCACGGTCGGCCTGCCCGTCGCCCGTTGCCAAATCGGATGACTCGCTCGCATCCCTGCTCGACTGGCTGACCGAGCACCTGCACGAGCACCTCGATCTACAACGCATTGCGGAACGCGCGCACCTCAGTACGCGCACGCTGCTGCGGCATTTTCGTGCCCACACGGGCTTGACGCCCCACGCGTGGATCATCCAGCGGCGGGTCGAGGCCGCACGGTCCTTGCTCGAGGAAACCGATCTCAGCGTGTTGCAGGTCGCCGACAACACCGGTTTCGGTTCCGCGGAGACGATGCGGCGTGCGTTCGCGGTTCGCGTGGGAGTCAGCCCCCGCGACTATCGCAGCGTCACCCGCCGGCTTCACCACGCGCCATCTACCGTCAGCACCGCCGATGCCGGTGCGCATCACGGGACAGGTGCCCGGCCCGATCACGGGAGCGTTTGACCGGATATGTGGCGCGTCAGGACGTACACAGGCGCTCTTCTGCTGGACCGCGCCGGCTCGGCCGCGGCACCGGTGGTGCACATCCAGCACGATGCCGGCGAGGGCGCGCCTTTCGGCGTCCGCGCCGAGATCGGGGCGAACGCCGGGCGCCGTCGTACCCCCGCCGAGGCGAGACCGTGATCATCGAGAACTGTTCGTGGCACCGAAGTGGACGATCGCCTGCAGCGTGCCGCAGTCCGCGCCGCGTACCTACAGGTCGCGAGCCTTGCTGCGCTCGCCGACCTGTTCGCGGTGGTGATGGCCGACAGTTCGGCGATTTCGGGCTGATCCGCCGACCCGGCGCCGCAAACCGTGGGGTTCTGGGCGGAGTGGCGTTACGAGCCGTCGAGCACCTCGCGCAGCCGCTGGGCGAAGCCGTCCGGCTCGCCCCGCATGCCGTACTCGCCGCCCAGGAACCCTCCGTGGTCACCCGGGAAGCGGACGAGCTCGGCCCCGATCGCCTCGGCGAGCGCGTCCGCGCCGCGCGCTGCCATCGTCTGGCCGGAGGCCTCGCCGCGGGCCATCACGATGCGCGTGCCGGCGGCCCGCAGTGCGTCCATGTCCGGCTGGTAACCCGTGCAGTTGCGCAGGTTCTGCCCGAGGAGGGCGTCGTCGCGGCTGCCGTCGTCCTCGACCGGCAGACCGAACTGCGCGGGGTCGAGCGGCGGGAACCGGAAGCCGTCGGGCAACTCCCCGTCGAAACTGACGATGAAGATGAACTTGGCCATCGCCGGCCCCAACCCGTCGCGCTGATAGGTCTGGTGCATGTCCTCGATCACCGACGCGAACGCCTGGTGGTCACGCAGCATCGTGGCCAGCGGCGGCTCGTGGGCGACCAACGTGTGTACCTGCTCGCCGTGCTCGGCCACCCAGGCGAGGGAGTTGACCGCGCCGCCGCTGCTGGCGAGCACGTCGACCGGCCCGCTGCCGATCGCCTCGACGACCCGCCGCAGATCACCGGCGTGATCGCCCGGCGTGATCTCGCCGTTGCCGTCGGTGCGAGTGCTGCGACCGGTCCCCCGGGGGTCGTAGGTGACGACCGGGCGGTCGGGGAAGTGGCCGGCCAGCGTGATGAATCCCGTCGCGTCCATGGGGGAGCCGATGAGCAGCAACGGTCTGGCGTCGCCGAGGTCGCCGCGGACGTCATACGTGATCGTGGCGCCGGGTGCGTCGAGGGTGTGGGTGGTGATGGCGGCGGTCATGGTCGGCCCTCCTGGGCGATCGGTTGGCGTGCAGCATGTCGACCATCGGCAGGCCCGGAACTCATCGGTACCGGTCGAGGTCGGTGTGACAGCCCACCTGTCCGCGGCGAGCCGACGTAGATCAGCGTTGACGGACACGGGGCCACGGGACGTCCACGGCGCGTTCCGTTGTACCGGCCGGCGGGTACCGGACGGTTCCGGTCAGCACCCAGACGCTTGTCCTGCTCGCTGTGATGCCACTCACAGGAAGTCGCGCGATGGTGGGTAGCGCTGCGATCGGGAGGCGCGCCGATGCAGCCAGGTCCGGACGTGCTGTTCCGATCTTCTGACCGCGCAGGGAGCAAGAAATGAACATCTGCATGCGTTGCGGCTGGTTGATCCCCAACGACTGCACGTGCCGCCGACAGGCGGACGAACTCTCCGCGGTCCGTCTCAAGGGCGTCGTGGCCGCCAGGCATCGGACGTCGGTCGCCCGCGCCTACAGGTCGGGGTGGCCGGCCGAGCGAGCACCCGATGACCAGGAGGACGCAGCGGCGGGGTGAGCCCATCGATGCACGCGAGCTCGGACCGCGCTGATCGTCATGAGGTCCGAGCGGTGAGGACCCACGCACGGTTGAAGGCCTGGGCGTGCTCGCGGCCGCGCCGATCGTTGAAGCGCCGCTCGTGATCCGACATCTCCAGCGCGTGGTGCAGTGCCGCCATCTGCGCCGGGAGTCACCGGCTTCCGCGATGACCACGCGCCCTCGACCACGACATCGACGCCGCTAATGTCACGCCATGGTGACCCCGGCCCTGATCGCGTGGCTCCGCGATTCTGATCCGGCCTTGCGCTGGCAGGTCGAGCGCGACCTCATGTGCGAACCGCCCGAGGTCTGGGAAGCAACGCGCGCAAGGATCGCGACCGAAGGCTTCGGCGCGCGCCTCCTCGCCTTCCAGGACCCGGACGGGCAATGGGCGGGCGGCGCGTACTTCCCCGGCGGCTTCGACTTTCACGGTCCTGAAGCGGCAGAGGATGCCGGCCAGCCCTGGACGGCGACGACGTGGACACTCAACTCGTTGCGGGAGTGGGGCCTCGATTCCGCTGTCCTGCGGGAGCGTCGCACGGCCGAGCTTCTCGCCGAGAACAGCCGGTGGGAGTACGAGAACCTCCCGTACTGGGGCGGCGAGGTCGACTGCTGCATCAATGCCGTGACGGTCTCCAACGGCCTGTGGCTCGGCGCCGACATCACCGGCATCGTCGACTGGTTCCTCGAGCATCGACTGCCCGACGGTGGCTGGAACTGCGAGTGGGTCGAGGGCTCGACGCGATCGTCGTTTCACTCGACGCTCAACTCCCTCAAGGGTCTGCTCGCCTACGACGTCGCGACCGGAGGCACGGACGCCACGCGCGCTGCCCGGCACGGGGGCGAGGAGTACCTCCTGCAGCGCGGGCTCTTCCGCCGGCTCTCGACGGGCGAACCGGTGGCACCGTGGGTGGACGGCTTCGCATACCCGTTCCGCTGGTTCTACAACGTGCTCAACGCGGCCGAGTACTTCCGCCAGGCTTCACTGCTCGACGGTGCGACACCGGACCCGCGCATGGCCGACGCAATCGAGCTGATCCGGGGCGCCCGGCAGCCGGACGGCACCTGGCTCCAGGCCCGCCGGCACCCCGGACGGGTGTGGTTCGAGGTCGACGTGCCGGCGGGGGAGCCGTCGAAATGGCTGACCCTGTTCGGGACACGAGTGCTCGCCTGGTGGGACTCGCACACTCCCTAGCCGGAGTCACAGGCCGCCACACACACCTCGTGGCCGCCGCACACATGTCCGAACGTGTGCACGGTCGCCACGACGTCTGTGCCGCCGGGCGTAGGGGGTGGCCGGAGGCGTCGCCCATTTGGTGTTCGGGTCGGTACTCTGCGTGACGGGGTGCAGCCGTTTGCGCAGGTCAACACCTAAATGGGGGGGGGCGGTTGAACGGCCCTCGAAGGCATCGCGTAACTTTCTCTTCGTCAGCGAGACACCGGACAGAACGAAGGCCCTAGCGGCCCCGGTCAACAGGGCTCACTGACCGCCCCCTCTACAGGGACCCCCCGGGAAATGTACGTGTCCGGTGGGTGTACAGTGGAGGAATCAAGCCCCGGCTTACCGCTTTAGGGTGGTAGATGGTG
>NZ_BAAAUS010000011.1:0-66680 GCF_039534065.1 Pseudonocardia yunnanensis
GCACGGAGGGGGGTCAACTTTCCCGAGCCGCTACAGGGTCAGTCTTGAGGAGCCGTCGACACACTTGGACCAAATGTGGAAGCGCGTTCCTACTGGCGGGGAAATAAGTGTTGCGTGTCCCGCCCCTGCGGGGGACATGGCCCTGCTACCAGAAGGGACCGGGCGAGCTACCACAACCCAACGGACGCCACAGAGGCAGCATGACCGAAATCCAACAGGACCCAGATCCGGGGAGCCGCGTACAAGCTCGCTACCGAGCAGGTGCAGCTTCGGTCGTGCCTATTCGCACCGCGATGCCGCGGCTGCGCGTGACGCTACCGTGATGACGGTTGAGCTGGCGGCCGTTGGGCTTGCTGCCGCTGACGCGGCGCGCAGCACTGGCCGCCGCGAGAAGGGCCGGGTCTTTCTGGGGGCTCAGCCTCGACCGCCGCTCAGACCGCAATACGCCCACCGCCGACCGGCAGCAACGCACCATGGACGAGCTAGAGCGGTCGGTGGCCAGGAAACGATGGCGTCGACTACCTCGTCGGAGAATCCGGGGCGTCCTGCCAGACCGGCCGCAGCCGGATGGTCGGGGTCCTCACCGTGCCTTGCCTTGGCGCGGGCCAGGCCTGACCGCGTTCACCCGCAGGCCGTGCCGATCGTACTCGGCGGCCCAGGACTATTCCGGCCGCGCGGAACTCGGCGACCATGCGCGCGTACGTTGAGGATCGCCCAGTGGCCGTGCTTGGCCGTTTCAGGCGTGAGCCGGGCTACGAGGAAGTACGCTGCCTCGACGTTGGGAGGACACCGAGTCGAAATAATCCTCGGTCATCTTCTCCGTTAGGTCCGAAGTCGTGCACACCGCACTCGGAGGACACCGCGTCAACAACCTCTGGCGGGGACAGCTAGGTGGACTGTCTGGCCGTATGCACTGATCAGATAGCCCCCTTCGCCGGGTCGCCGGCCGGTACCGAAGTCAGCACCTGGACGTCCAGCGGGGTGCTCAATGCACCGTCCAGTTCGGCCATCAACTCCAGCAGCGATGCGCTCTTCGCGTGCGCCGCGAAGGCCGCCGCGTCGGTGTATTTCTCGATCATGATGAAACGGTCGGACCCCGCATACATTGCGTACGTCAGCACGCTCGGCTCTTGTGCATGAATTTGTTCGATCGCGTTGCTGAGCGCCGCCTGAACCTCGTGCCACCGCCCCTCGGCCGGCAACAGGGCGGCGATGACGACAACCTCTGATGTGGACATGCATTCTCCTTGCCTGGTAGGGAAACTGGACTGCGCGCGCGACTTGGACAGGTGGGCGGCGATGATCAGGTGCTGATGTACTGGACCTGGTCGCGGCGAAGGGTCGCAGACGCCGGCTGCCCGGCCACCACCCTGGAACCGTGGGTCCCGCACCCCGTAGTGGCGATGGCCTTCGATGACGACCTCGCGCGTGAATCCCCGCGCCCGAACCGACTGATTGAAGGCGGCGGGTTGGTGTCGAGCCGCGAGGCCGTCGCGAGGTGTCGGACATTGCTGGGCGGGCGGACGCGGGTCATGGCTCGCTGCCGTCCAACGGCGCCCTTAGATTGCCGTGCTCCCGGCGTCGACGTGAATCGTCGTGCCGGTCACGTAGCTGGTACGGGGCGAGGCAAGAAACAACACCGCCTCCGCGATCTCGTGGGCTCGCGCCGTACGGCCCAAGGGAAGTGTTTTGGCGATGTCCTCGATGCTCTCACCCCACTCCAGCAACACCCCGTCGGTGCGCGTTGGACCAGGGCTGACTGCGTTCACTCGCACGCCGCTGGGACCGAACTCGGCGGCCCAGGTGCGCGTGAGCGACGTGAGCGCCGCCTTGGACGCGCTGTAGGCAGAAGCGCCGGGGATACCCTTCGACGCGGCGATGGAGGTGATGTTGATGATGCTGCCGCGGCCCCGGTCGAGCATATGCGGTGCGAGCTGAGCGACGAGAAAATAGGCCCCCCGGACATTGGTGTCGAAGATCCGCTCGAACGAGTCGACCTGCTGCTCGACTGTGGCAGCGACGGGGAACGAGCCGGCGTTGTTGACGATGATGTCCACCGGGCCAGCCTGACGGACGAGTTCGCCGACGGAGTCGAGGTTGGACAGGTCAGCAGCGACGAACCTCACCGAGCCCGGCTCGTGGATAGCATCAATCGCTTTCTTGCCGCGTTTGACGTCGCGGCCGGTGATAACGACGTCGGCGCCTTCTTGTGCGAGCAGGCGGGCGGATTCGAGACCGATTCCGGCGGTGCCGCCGGTGACGAGTGCGGTCTGACCTTGCAGTTCCACGCGCTGAGCCTCCAGAGCTGATCTTATCGAGACTTACTCCTGATTGAACCGGTCCCCTCGGTGTCCTATTGCCTCGGGCTAGTCGGATTTCCGTGGGACGGGCATAAGACCTGCTTATGGCCTGCGAGTACTGGCCTCTGGAGAGCGCCGGTACTGTGGACAACACCGACTGCCAGATCAAGACATCGCATCGCTGGAGGACCACCGCGCCGAACCGACTGGCTGAACCAGCAAGACTTCCACATCTTCACGTTTTCGAGGCGTTCGCCAGAACGGGCTGCGCGGCGGTTCGGGCCGAAGCTCCGGGCACCGCGTGGCGGGCCCGGTGACCGCGTGCGGCACCTGTTGTGGGCGGCCCGCACGCGGAAGCGTTGAGGACCGGAGGCGACGGGACGCGGTTCACCCATAGGCGGGCCCGCGCAGCGTCAGCCACGACGGCTCCCGGTAGCGGTTCTCGAAGTCGTCGGCGAAGCGCTCCCCGTTCATGAACCCCCAGTTCGATGCCACGCTGGTCCACCCGGCGTCCGCCTGCTCGAACTCACGGCGTGCGCGTGCCAGCCGAACCGAGCGCAGCTCTTCGGCGAGTGAGAGACCCCGGTGGCGGCGGCAACATTGGAGCAGAGCGGGCACGCTCACCACGGCGACGTCGGCGAGCTCCGCGAGCGTCACTCTTGCGGCGCCGACGTTCGGATTTATCGGATTCACCCGCCGGATGTCCTGAGCTCATAGTGCAGCGTCTGATAGTGCCTCACGCGGTGCATGAACGGTACGAGAACTCCGTGCAGGAAGCGGTACTTGCCGGCCAGCGCGCGGGCGGCACGGACCGCGTCCTCTCCGGTGAGGAGCCTCGCCCGGGCGTGCATGGCCGGACCGATGGGCTTGCCCTTCATAGTGCACGGAGCGATCTCGACCTCCGGGTTGTTCCGCATCCGCTTGGCTTTCCAGGCTGCGTCATAGGTCCGCACGAAGGCGCGGTCCCCCTCGACCGCGATGCTCACAGCGGTGCCGACGGGCGTGCCGTCTCGCTTGAACGTGGTGAGCAGGATCGTCTTCTGCCGTGCGAACGGTTCGAACGGCGAGGGAGCAATAACCATGAGTACCTCCGGGACGACGAGGGCGGGCCGACGTGTGTACCTCTCACATGCAGACGGAGCGCGATGGGCGTCTGTGACAGCAGCGGACCGCTGATGCGCTGAACTATGGATGTTTGCTGACAACCGATCTCAGCACCCCGGGAACGTCGACAGCGGTAGCCCCTGAGTGCTCCGGTGTCGGCGCTTGGTTCTGCTCTGCCAACCGGAGAGCCCGGCTACGATCGGAGATGATCCAACGCGGCTCTCGGTGTGGCCAGAGGGCTCCTGCACGGCCTGACCCGCAACGGCCTCGCGGGCCCCGAGGTATTCGGGGTTAACTTCGGTGCCGTGTTCGCTGGGCCCTGGGCATCTCGGTATTCGGCGTCGGCAGCTTCGGGGGCTGGGTCTGGTTTGCCCGTCCTAGGTGCCGGGGTGACCGTGGTGGGGTCTAAGCACTCGGCTCACTCGGTCACGGCGGACCCACTGCGGTGGAGCTCGCCCTGTCCGAGGCGGCGGCGACGGCGTTGCTGGGTGGGTTGACCGCGGCGATCACGGCCGATCCAGCCCGAGACCACGCAGTTGACCCGGACCCTGGACAGCGCGCCGGCCGCGATGGTGAACCGGACCGGGCCAGCCTGCGTCGATCAGGGGGTCCCCGGCGAGGTTGAACGGGCCACGCCATGGCAGACGGCGTATCCGTCCATGCGATGGGATCCTGCAGGATGGCGTCCGGAACGGCGAACGCCTCCACAAGGGTGAGCGCGTGGGGCAAGTCCGGCGCTGACCCGGTCGACCGCGAAGGCCAGATCGCGACCCCTTCGACGGTGAGGTGTCCGTCCGCCAGCAGCAGGCTCGCGTGCGGGGCGAGCGTTGCAGTGCGAACACCTGGACGACCCGCTCGAGCACACTCCGCGTGCCGTCGTCACCTACACAGCCGGCAGAGGTCAGAAACGCATCGGCGACCCGTGTGGTCGGATACGCCTCGACGAGGTCAAGGGCTGGGTTCCCCGCATGGTTCCAGCGGTCCATCGGGCTGGGCTGTGCGGCTGAGGCGACTGCGAGCGTGCTAGAGGCGCGTGGTCAGGTGCGGCGGAGGGTCTGCGCGGGCCGTTCGCCGTGGGCGCGGCGGTACTGCTCGGCGAACCGGCCGACGTTGCTGAAGCCCCAGCGGTGGGCGATGCCCGCGACGGTGACGCCGTCGAGCGTTCGGGCCGCGAGCAGGTCGGCACGGGCGCCGCTCAGGCGCGTGCGGAGCAGGTAGGCCTGCGGTGTGGTGTCCTGCTCCGCGCGGAACCCGAGCTGCAGGGTACGGACGCTGACGCCGACCTCGCGGGCGAGCTGTGCGGTGGTGAAGTGCTCGGTGGGGCGGGAGTCCACCAGTGCGACGGCTGCCTGTACCGCGGCGCGAGCCACGGGGCCCCGGACCTCCTGTGTCATGAGGGACCGGAAGTCGGGTTGGCTCAATAACAGGGTCAGCATCGCGTGCTCGCGAAGCCGTGTGGTGATCGCCGCCGGCCAGGCGTCAGCGCCGGCGAACTGGGTGGCGGTGAGCCGGATGAGCTGGGCCAGGCCGTGCAGGCCGGCGACGCCGTCGGGCGGGTGAACGCGCGCCGCCAGCCGCGGGTCGGTGTCGTCGCGGCCGGTGAGGAGCCGGGCGAACGACCGCAGTGCGCGGGTTTCAATGCGCAGCATCGTCAGCGACAAGTCGGGGCTCCAGCCGAGCGTCATCGAGGCGCGTGGGCTGATCACCGCGGCGCTCCGTGCTGCGATGGCGTCGAACCGCGTGCCGTCGTGGTCGACGCGGACCACGCCGCGCAGGGGCAGGAGCGTGTCGACGTAGCCGACCATTGGCGGGGCGGTGACGGTGAGGCCCGCGGCGTAGTTGAGGTGGTAGAGCGCAACAGTCCCGAGTGAGACGCCGCGGATGCGGGCGTTGATCCCGCCCCGGCTCACCTTCAGGCGGTGCGGTGAGAGCAGCCGTGATCCACAGGTCTCGGCCTCCTCCACCGAACGTGTGCTCACCAGGAGCCGCCCGACCGCCGACTGCTCGTACGTCGGCGCAGGTAATGCTGCTCCGGACATGACCGTCTCCTCGCCATTCGCGCATACCCCTTCGACTCCGACGATACTGTTAACAACTTTTGACACTGGACTTTGTTGTGCAATGTCCGAGATACGCACCGTCGACAGCAATTTTCGACGCTGGAATTTATATGGAATGTCCGGGATACGCACCGACGACGGCCGGAGTACGCATCGCGCACCGTGGCCCCTGCCCGGCGCCTAGCGTCTGTCGGGCACCGACTGTGGCCACGTATCGCCTGATCAAAGGATTTGAGTGGGATCGGTGCATCTTGCGTCCATGAAGGAGTTGATGATGGATTACGTTCTTGACCGGACCTCGGTCACCCGTGAGGAGCGCGAGCAGCGGGCCGATCTCGTCGAGCGGGCGTCGAAGCTCGTCCCGCTGCTGGCGGCGAATGCTCGGCGCACCGAGGACGACCGGCGCGTCGTGGACGAGAACATCGCCGCTATCGAGGAAGCGGGGTTGTTCTCGATCATGCAGCCGAGGCGGTTCGGCGGCCTGCAGGTCGACTTCCGCACCAAGCTGGAGGTGACGCGCGAGCTCGCCAAGGGCTGCGGATCCACCGCGTGGGCGACGAGCCTGATGAACATCTGCGCCTGGTTCACCGGGCTGTGGAACGAGAAGGCCCAGCGGGACGTCTGGGCGAACCCGGCGCATCGCGTCGCCGGGGTGCTCGCGCCCACCGGGAGCGCGGAGGTGGTGGACGGTGGCTACCGGGTCTCTGGGAAGTGGGGATGGGCCAGCGGCTGCCTGCACTCGCAGTGGGCACAGGTCGGGATCCCTGTCACGGCCGAGGACGGAACGGTGCGGGACCAGGGACTGGTCCTCATCCCGATGTCCGAGCTGACGATCGAGGACACCTGGTTCGTCACGGGCATGAAGGGCACCGGCAGCAACACGCTGGTTGCGAACGATGTGTTCGTGCCGGCCCATCGCTACATCTCGTTCCTTGGGATGATCGCGGGGCAGGTGGACAACCCCTTCCCCGACGAGGCCCTCTACCGCGGGGCCTTCGTCCCCAGTGCGGTGATCACCCTCGTCGGTCCGCAGTTAGGCCTCGCCCGGGCGGCGTTGGACCTCGTGCTGGAGAAGGCACCTAAGCGGTGCATCGCGCACACGTTCTACGACAAGCAGTCCGACGCGCCCACGTTTCAGCTGGCGGTGGCCAAGGCGGCGTCGCTCGTCGACTCGGCACACCTGCATGCCTACCGGGCGGCCGCGGACATCGATGAGGCCGCGCAGCATGGGGTGTTTCCCGACTACGCCGCTCGCGCCCGGGTCCGGATGGACGCGGCAAGGGCCATCAGCTTGGCCAGGGAGGCGATCCGCGAGCTGGTCTCCGCGCACGGTGCCTCGAGCTTCGCCGACGCCAGCCCCATGCAGCGGATCTGGCGCGACAGCGAGGTGGCCAGCCGGCACGCCGTCGGCAACCCGGAGATCAGCGCGGAGGTCTACGGACGGGCTCTGCTCGGATTCACCAGCGGCGTCAGCCCCCTCGTCTGATCCCGGTCCGCCACCCCAATGCCCTGAAAGGAAGCCCTCGATGTCCGAAGCATCCCCGTCCATGCCCTGGCAGGACCTCGTCACCTACTCCGAGACGCACGACCTGCTCGCCAAGCGCCTCTTCGTCGTGTTCTCCGAGCCCACTAACGGCCTGGGCCCGGTACTGGAGAACCTCGATCCACACGTCGCGCACCAGACCGAGCTCGAGAAGAACGGAATCATGTTCGGCGCCGGACCGTTCGCCAGCGGCGACGAGAGGCATTGGAACGGAGAGGGCATGTTCATCTACCGGGGTAGCTCGCTCAACGAGGCGCAAGATCGCCGAGTCCGACCCGATGCACAGCAACGGAGCCCGCAGCTTCCGGATCCGGTCCTGGCTGCTCAACGAGGGCACCTTTCCGCACGGCTGTACTACTCGGGTGGCAAGCCCGAGATCGTCTGAGATCGCGGAGCGGTGCCCCTCCGTGACCAGCTCTACCGGCCCTACTGGGCCTGTGGCCTTGTATCAATACCCTCTGAGAACCTATGTGTCGGTTACCGGCCGGTTTGCGCGCTATTTGACCATTCTGGCGCAAAAGCAGATGACTCGGCGGGTTCCGGCTATGAAACGTGAATTTGTTGCGTTCGCCTTGAAATTCTGGCACTCCAACACTGCATTCTTCCGCCGCTCAGGGCGGCATCATGCCTTGGCGAATGTCCGGGACCCGCACGGTCGACGGCCGATGTGCGCAGTGCGGCGCTCGACCCCTATCCAGGGACATAGCCTCGGGAGAGCACCGGCTCCGGCTACGTATCGACAAGTGAGGACGAGAGGAGATGGCGACCCTACATGAGGACGATCGCGGTTGAGGAGGCGTTCAGACTCCCGCAGCTGGCCACGCAGGTGACCTCGTGGAGCAATAGCGTGCTGCGGGCCGACCGGGCCAGGGAGTGGGCCCGGCGGCTGCCGGAGTTCGACGAGCTCCGGCTGGCCGAGATGGACGAGCACGGCGTCGACCTCGCGGTGCTGTCGCTGACGGCGCCCGGGATCCAGGTCCAACCGGACGCCGCCGTGGCCGTGGACGACGCCCGGATCGCCAACGACGCGCTGGCTGAGATTGTGGCGAAGCGCCCTGACCGGTACGCGGGTCTGGCCGCGTTGCCGCTGCAGGACCCAGATGCCGCCGCTGCAGAGCTGGTGCGGTCAGTACGGACGCTCGGGCTGTGCGGTGCTTTGGTGAACGGCCCGACGCTGGGGCACTACTTGGACGAACCGCGGTTCCAGGTGGTGTGGGCGGCACTCGAGGAGCTTGATGCCCCGCTCTACCTGCACCCGACGTCGGTGCCGGCCGGGGAGTGGCATGTTCTCGGTGGACGGCCAGAGCTGGCCGGGCCCTCGTTCAGCTGGGCCGCCGAGACCGGTGGGCACGCCCTGCGGATCATCTACGGCGGTGTGTTCGATGATCACCCCGGCGCCACCCTCGTCCTGGGCCACATGGGCGAGTTCCTGCCGTTCCAGCTGGCCCGGCTGGACGCCTCGTACGCCATCACCGAGCCTCTCCGCACGCTCGCCAAGTCGCCCTCGCAGTACGTGCGGGAGAACGTGGTGATCGCGACGAGCGGCGTGTGCTCGCACGCGGCGCTGCTGGGCGCTGTGCTGGAGATCGGTGTTGATCACGTGATGTTCGCCATCGACTACCCGTACGAGTCGACGGCCGACGCTGTCCGGTTCCTTCGCTCAGCACCGTTTAGCGAGACCGACCTGGCCCGAATCTCGCACCGCAACGCTGAGCGGGTGTTCCGGCTCGACTCCGTGGTTAAGCCTCGGCCTTGACGCTGACAGTCGGCCGCAACCGCCCGTGATCACCTGGGGGCGCTGGAGCCCTGGCGGCCGAAGCCGCGCGATCAGCCACGGCTGTTGTCCCGGCCGGGAGGGCGTTTCGGGTCCCGCCGTCCGAGTGGTCGAGGCCGGGGAACGGGGATTATCACGCTGGCCCAACTGGGCGCGGCCGAGGGCATGGGCGAGGGTGTCGAACAGCGGCGGCGGGACGGCGAGGCGGCTGCCTCGATGGCGTCCAGGACGGCCCCGTGGGGATCCCCGATCACCACCGCCAACCGGTCCGATTCGTCTTCGAGCAGCGCGAGGGCTCGGAGCCCAAGTAGGTCACGGCGCTCATGTCGAGCACCACACGTCGCCCCGAAACCCGACGAAATTGGCTGAGCCATTGTGGACAGCTCGGGCCACGATGTGCCGCGACGGTCTTCGGGGCGCATCGGTGAGACCCGGTCTCGTACTCGGCCCAGGGCCTGTCCGCGAAGTGGGCGTGCTGACCTGCTTTGATCTTCGTTTTGTGGTGCGTAGGCACGAACTCACCGATGAACAGTGGCAGGTGATCGAGCCGTTGCTTACGGTCTCGGGGCGAGGGGGCGGCCGCGGGTAGATGACCGTCGGGTGATCAATCGGATGTTGTTCAAAGCCAAGACCGGGGTGGCGTGGCGGGACCTGCCCGAGCGGTACGGGCCGTGGAAGACCGTCTACAACCGGTTATGGCGCTGGTCACGCAACGGCACGCTCACCCCGCTGGTGGCGTGAGTGCAAGTGATCGCCGAGGCGATCGACGAGCTTGACCGCGAGGTCTCGGTGGACTCGAGCATCGTGCGTGCCCACCAGCATGCCGCTGGCGCCCGAAACGCCGGCACCGCGCAGTCGTCCCCAGGGAGTGGACGAATCCTGCGGCGGACACGGCGAGCCAGATGATCATGCTATCGGGCGGTCTCGAGGCAGGCCCTCCACGAAGATCCATCTCGCCTGGGACGGTCACGGCCGCCCGTTGTCGGTGGTGTTGACCGGCGGCAACGTCAACGACACCGCGATGTTCAAGCAGGTCCCGGGCGGCGTCGAGTTCCGCCGCCCCGACCCAGGTCGCCCGGCCACGCGTCTCGTTCGGGTGCTGGCAGACAAGGGTTACTCCAACGCGCCAACCGCGCATACCTGCGACGACGCGGGGATCCGGGCGACCGTCCCCGAGCGCTGTGACCAGCAAACCAACCGGGCCCGCTGCGGCAAGGCGGGCGGGCGCGTGAACGACCCATCCCTACTAGTGCCGCGTCATGCAACGTTGGGTAGGTAATCGGGTCGGCGGATCTTGGAGTTGACGGCGAAGCGCCGCTTGGGAGTGGCGTGGCGGTTGGCCCAGCGGATGTAGCGGGCGATCGCGGTCTCTTGAGCGGCGTGGGAGGGGTAGTCGCTGCCGTCGAGGGTGAAGTAGCGCAGCGCGGTGAACTCGCACTCGATCCAGTTCAGCCAGGACGCGTTGGACGGGGTGAACACCAACTCAATGCCGTGGTCAGCGCGCCAGGTGAGGACTTCCGCCTTCTGGTGTGCGCCGTAGTTGTCACAGACCAGGTAGAGCCGCCCGGTCGGGAAGCGACGGTGCAGTTGGCGACAGAAGTCGAGGAACTCCCGCCAGCGTTTGCGGTCCCGGAACCGGTAAAACAACTGCCCCGAGGCCAGGTCGAGCGCGGCTGAACATCTGCCGCACCCCAGCGGTGCGGGTGTAGGTGGCCGCCGGGTTGGCTGCCCTTTGCGGAACCAGCCTCGGCCGGGTCGGGGTTGCAGGTTCAGCGGGCCGAATTCATCGACGCAGATCACTCGCCTATCCGCGGGCGGGGCGTCGTAGAGGTCGAGGATGCGGGCCATCTTCGCGGCGAAGTCCGGGTCGCGGCTGGCCTTCCAGGTCTTGGTGGCCTGCCAGGTGATGCCTGCCTCGCGCAGGACTCGCCGGATCGTCTCGGTGGACACCGGGAGGCGGTAGTGCTCGGCCAGGTAGTCCGCCAGCTTGGTCAGGCTCCACGTGGTGAACGGTCGGCCCAGCGCCGACGGGGGTGCTGCGGGCGGTCTGGCAGTTCAGTTCGCGGGCGGCCGGCCCGAACTTACGGGGCCGGCCGCCGCTCCATTTTGGGTCCAAAGCCGCGAACCGGGTGTCGTTGAACGCGTGGATCACCTCCCGCACATACCACTCGGTCGCGGCGAACATCTGCGCGATCTGGGCCGCGGTGCGGCCCTGCATCGAGGCCAGCACGATCCCCGCCCGGCGGAGCCGGACCCGGTCGCGCGCCGTCCTCGCGACCTTGACCAGTCGCTGGGCCTGCTCGGGCTCCAACGGCTGCACGAACACCTCAGGCTGACGCGCCACCAGCACCACCTCCTCCACCGGCAGCCTCCCAGCCGCGACTGGCACCGCCAGCGCGACACGATCACCGCGCCAACGTTCTGTGCCGCGGCACTGGCAGGTAAATGTCGTTTCACAGTCTTGACAAGGCTGCCCCATCGGCACCTATTGTGTGGATCTTTGCAGCGGATGGGAGTGATCGTGCGGGCTGGACGGGGCTGGCAGGTCGCGGTGCCGTGGCCGGCGTGGTCCCGTCGGCACGTCGACCTGTGCCGTACCGACGCCGCGCTCTGTCGCTGCCCCTGGCGCCCGGTGTCCGGATAGCCACACCGCTCACCTCGATAGCCACACCACTTGCCCCGACCGGTCGGGTTGTGCGCTGCGCACGTGCCTCGGCAGCGCGCTGCCGTCCGTCATCCGAAGGAGAAGTCCGTGCGTCGCACGTTCCTCGTCGCAGCGGCCGCGCTGCTGTCCGCCGTCGTGCTCGCCGGATGCAGCGGGGGTTCCGGCAGCACCACCACGCTGCGGGTCGGGACCGAGGGCACCTACAGCCCGTTCAGCTACCAGGGTCCCGATGGTCAGCTCACCGGCTACGACATCGAGGTCGTCCAAGCCGTCGGCGCCCGGCTCGGGCGCACCGTCGAGTTCGTGCCGACCCCGTGGGACGCGATCTTCGCCGGGCTGGAGGCGCAGCGCTTCGACCTGGTCGCGAACCAGGTGACGATCAACGACGAACGCCGGGCCCGGTACGACCTGTCCGAGCCCTACACCGTGTCCGAGGGGGTGATCGTCACCCGCGCCGACAACACCGACATCACCGGCCTCGCCGACCTGCGGGGCCGGACCACCGCGCAGTCCGCCACCAGCAACTGGGCCGACGTCGCGCGCGGGGCCGGGGCGGACGTGGAGGCCGTCGAGGGCTTCGTGCAGGCCGTCCAGCTGCTCAAGGACGGTCGCGTCGACGCCACCGTGAACGACACCCTCGCGGTGGGGGAGTACCAGCAGACCACTGGCGACACCGGCGTGAAGGTCGCCGGGACCACCGGCGACACCAGCGAGCAGGCGTTCGCGGCGCGCCAGGGCAGCGGACTCATCGAGGAGGTCAACCGGGCGCTGGCCGAGCTGCGGGCGGACGGCACGCTCAGGCGGATCTCGGAGAAGTACTTCGGTTCGGACGTGAGCGGCAACTAGGTGGACTCCTCGACCTGGGAGCTGATCTGGCGCAACCTGTGGCCGATGCTGGTCGCCACCGTCACCCAGACCATCCCGCTGACGGTGATCAGCTTCGCGCTCGGCCTGGTCGTCGCGCTGTTCGTGGCGCTGGCCCGCATCTCGAAGACAGGGCCGCTCTCGGCGCTCGCGCGCGGCTACATCTCCGTCATCCGCGGCACGCCGCTGCTGGTGCAGCTCTTCATCGTGTTCTACGCGCTGCCGCAGTTCGGGGTGGTGATCGACCCGTTCCCGGCGGCGGTGGTCGCGTTCAGCCTGAACGTCGGCGGCTACGCGGCCGAGGTGATCCGGGCGGCGATCCTGAGCATTCCGAAGGGGCAGTGGGAGGCGGGGCAGACCATCGGCATGGGGTACGTGACAACGCTGCGGCGAGTGATCCTGCCGCAGGCGGCGCGCACCGCCGTGCCACCGCTGTCCAACACCCTCATCTCGCTGGTCAAGGACACCTCACTGGCCTCCACCATCCTGGTGACCGAGCTGCTGCGGGTCGCCCAGCTTGCGGCGGCGCCCACGTTCGACTTCTTCGCGCTCTACGGGGTCGCCGCGGTCTATTACTGGGTCATCTGCGTCGTCCTGTCGTTCGCGCAGAACCGGGTGGAGGCACGACTGGAGAGGTACGTGGCTAGATGACCGATCTGCTGACCGTGCGGGGTCTGCGCAAGTCGTTCGGCGACCTGCAGGTACTACGTGACATCACGTTCACCGTCCCGGCCGGCACCGTCACCGCGGTGATCGGGCCGTCGGGGTCGGGCAAGACCACGGTGTTGCGCACACTCAACGCCCTGGACCGGGCCGACGCCGGCGTGATCGGCATCGGTGGAGTCTCGGTCGATTTCGCCCGGCCCGTCGACCGCGCGACGCTGACCCGCTTCCGCGCCCAGAGCGGGATGGTGTTCCAGGCGCACAACCTGTTCCCGCACCGGACGGTGCTGCAGAACGTCATCGAGGGTCCGGTGGTCGTGCAGAAGTGGCCGAAGGCCGAGGCGATCCGGGACGCGATGGCCCTGCTGGAGCAGGTCGGGCTCGGGGAGAAGGCCGACGAGTACCCGTATCAGCTCTCCGGCGGCCAGCAGCAGCGCGTCGGGATCGCCCGCGCCTTGGCGCTCAAGCCCACTTTGATGCTCTTCGACGAGCCGACCTCGGCGCTGGACCCGGAGCTCGTCGGCGATGTGCTCCGGGTCATCAAGGACCTGGCCGCCGATGGCTGGACGATGGTGATCGTCACCCACGAGATCCGCTTCGCCCAGCAGGTGGCCGATCAGGTGCTGTTCATCGACGGCGGGGTGGTGCTGGAGTCCGGACCACCCGCCCAGGTGCTGGGCGACCCGGCCGAGGCCCGCACCCGGCAGTTTCTCCGGCGGATCTTGGATCCGATTTAGTCGGATGACGTCAGACCGAACGGCTACCGCAGGTCGTAGCGGTCCATTCCTATGACCTTGTCCCAAGCCTTACGAAGTCGCGGACAAACTTCTCCTCGGTCGTCGTCGCCGACCGCCAGGCGTTCAGCGCATTTCTCCGGCTGTACATGCGTCGGTTTCCATCTGCGACCCGCGAAGATGTCATGCTCCGTCGAGTCTGCGAATGACGTGCTAGGCCCAGATCTGTAGCCGTCCTGCGACGTCCTCGGGGAGCTCGCCGATCTGAATGAGTTCGGCGTACCACATGGCCATCCGGTCGAGTAGGGCGTCTGGCAGGTTGTGTCGGTCGGCTGTGGCCTGGCGCAGCAGCAGCCGGAGGAACTGCTCGCGGTCCTGCCAGTTGTCTGGGGCGAAGGCCCACCGGGCGACGCCGAGGCACCGATCGTAGGTGTGGATCAGCCGGTCGCTGTCGCCGTCGGCGGAGGCGAACCATACGTCGATCAGTGCGTGGACTGCGGAGACGGCTTCGCCGTGGCGTGTTGACGCGAACGAACTGAGCAGCCCGTACCTCTCGAGGTGTGGGAACGCCTCGACGGCGTGCAGGAGGTGGTCCGTTGGCTGGTCGCGCAGGAACGCGACCGTCCGCGTCACCTCGGAGACCTGGCGCTACGTCGGGCGGCTCGACGGCGCCCGGGTGATCCTGCTCGCCCTTGCCACCTGCAACGCGGCGGTGCTCGTCGTCGGATTGCGGCTGCGGCGCACGCTCGACCCGTCGACGTCCGGCGCGCCACCGTCCGGATCGCGGTCGAGGTCGTCGCGTTCGGCGCACTGCTGTTCATGACGTTCGTCGTCATCGGGCTGGTGTCGCTCGGTGCCGACCTGGTGGCCGAGTGGTCGGGCAGCGACGCCGACGTCGTGACGGCGCCTGGCGTCGGCGCTCCGCCCCTGGTCGTGACACGGCAGCTCCTGAAGGCCGCGGCGTTCCTGTCCGCCGTGGGCGTCCTCGGGTTCGCCGTCGAGGTGATCATGGACGCCGACACCCGGCACATTCTGATCGGTGATGTGGTCGGCCTAGCAGTCGGCGAGACGGCCGCCGTCGCCAGGACTGAGCGTCCTGGCCGACGGCGGGAGCCGAAGCCTGCGGGGCCGTGCTGCGCCTGTCAGGTCAGCACGGCCACCGCGTCGACCTCGACCAGATAGCCTGGCGCGGCCAGCGAGGTGACCCCGATCCAAGTGCTCGGCTGCTGGAACTCCACGCCCAGCGTCGCGGCCGCCCGCTCGCGCCCGACGACGAACTGCTCGGCCTTCACGTCGTCGAGATCGACGATGTAGATGGTGACCTTGGCCAGGTCGGCCGCCTTCGCCCCGACCGCGTCGAGCGCGGCGGCGATGTTGAGGTAGCACTTCTCGGCCTGCGCGGCGACGTCGTCCCGGCCCACCAGGTTGCCCTCGGTGTCCCAGGACACCTGCCCGGCCAGGTACACGATGCGCGAGCCCTGCGCGACGGCGACCTGATGGTGGACGTCGACCCGGTTGACCCGCTCGGGATGCACCAGCGTGACGGTCATTTCTTGCTCCTCTTTCTCTGCTGTTGATGTTTTCGACGGGCCGCGTGGCGTCCTGCGCGGGTCGTCGACCGACGCCGCCGCCACGCCGCCCGATCACCGGGTGGCCGCGGGTGATCGGCGCCAGGTGAGCCAGCCGCGGCACAGCACCCACGCCGTAACGGTCGCGGCCACCAGCACGCCGTCGACCCACGCGGTCCGCGCGGGAGCGGGCGAGGTCGTGGGCGTCGCGCCGATCCCGCAACCTGTCAGGGCCGCGCCCAGGGTCGCGGTGAGCACGCTGCGACGGGTGATGCGGTGCTGGTTCATGGCCTTCCGGGGGTGCTCGACGGGGGCACTGCGGTGATCACGCTGGAGTGCACACCGTGCCGTTGCGGCACGGTCAACCCGAGCGGCGTGGCGGGCGTGACCCGATCTCGGCTCGGCGTGACACCGACCTGTGGAGTCGGGATCAGGTCGGGACGCGAGCGGAGCAGGAGCCCGACCCGGCGCAGGACATCGAACTGCGCGGGGTTGTAGAGGTCGCGTACGGCCTCGTCGACGGTCCGGGCGGCGGCGACGCTCAGCCCGGTGGTCGCACTCCGCAGGCGGGGGAGCATCACGCGCAGGGTCCGGCTCCGGGGGAGCAGCCTGATCGCGAGCTCGTGGCGGGTCGCGTCGTCGGCGTCGGCGGGGAGCTGGTCGAACGCGGTCGCCGCCGCGCTCGGTGGGAGAGCGAGCAACGTGTCGACGAAGTCGATGACCACCGAGAGGTCCAGCACCCTGGTCATCACGATCAGCAGGGTGCGGTCGGCGTCGGACAGGTCGGCGTCCCGGATCCTCGCGGCCAGCGCGGGCGGGAGGTCGGTGGGAGCGGCCTGCTGGAGGATGTGTCGGACCTCGGTGCGCACGTCCTGCAGCCGGTCGAGGGTTCGGGCGAGGTGGGCGTCGAGCCCGCGGAGTGCTTCCCGCGGGTGCTGGTCCGCGTCGCCCAGTTCGGCGATCTGCGGCAGGGTGAATCCGAGGTCGGCGAGGCGCTTGATCCGCAGGACCCGGACGAGGTGCGCGACGCCGTACTGCTTGTAGCCGTTGGCGCGGCGCCGTGGCACCTCCAGTAGACCGACGTCGTGGTAGTGCCGCACCGCTCGCACGGTGGTGCCGGCGAGGTCGGCGAGTTCGCGGGTACTCCAGGCCACAGCTGTTCCCTCCATGTGTCGTCGGCCGTCAGGGGTGCGCGAGCCGGGGCCGGCGGTCGGCCTCCGACAGCCCGCCCCACACGCCGTGGAGCTCCCGGTGGGCCAGGGCGTGGACGGTGCAGGGCGGACCGGGCAGGCGGCGCAGATCGCCTTCGCGACCCGCTCGCGGTGCTGCCGTTGCGGGTGGCACTCCTCGTCGCAGCAGCTCGGGGGCGATCGGCCAGTCGGCGTACCGACCGGCCCCGCCGGTTCGCACGACGACGGTGACGGGCTCGATGCTGATCATGGCGGTTGCTCGCTCCCCGGTCGCTCTGCTGTCGGGTGTCAGACTCGCGAGGACGGCGCCCTGTCCGCGTCGGTGGAAGTCCCTTATCCCGTCGCCGACCCCGGCACGGGGAGGCCGGCATCTCGACGACCCGGTGTCGCCCGCGAGCTTCGCGTCGGTGACAATCACCGTGATCGCCCCCGTGCCGGCGCCAGGGGAGGACCAGGCGATGCTCGTGGGACGGCGCGCTGAGCACGCGGCGCTCGAGCAGCTGCTGGCCCGGGCCCAGGGCGGCGACAGCGGCGTGCTGGTGGTGCGCGGGGAGGCCGGCATCGGCAAGACCGCCCTGTTACAGCACGTGCGTGAGACCGCTGTGGCGGCCGGGTTCGGGGTCGAGGACGCGGCCGGAGTGGAGGCCGAGGCGGAGTTCGCCTTCGCGGGCCTGCACCAGTTGTGCGCCCCGTTGCTGCGCCGGGCGGCGGAGCTGCCCGAGCCGCAGCAGGCCGCTCTCGGGGTGGCGTTCGGGATGCGCGAGGGTGCTGCGCCGGACCGGTTCCTGGTGGGGCTGGCCGTGCTGAGCCTGCTGGCCGAGGTGGCCGAGGACGGGCCGTTGCTGTGTGTGGTGGATGATGCGCAATGGCTCGACCAGGCGTCTGCGCAGGTCCTGGCGTTCGTGGCCCGGCGGCTGGCGGCCGAGCGAGTGGTGATGGTGTTCGCGCTGCGCGACCCCGGTGTGACCGCCATCGAGGCGTTCAGCGGGTTGCCGGAGCTGCGCCTGGCGGGGCTGGGGGAGTCCGACGCCCGGACGCTGCTGGCCACCGCGGTCCGGGCACCGCTGGACGACGTGGTGCGCGACCGGATCGTGGCCGAGGCGCGCGGCAATCCGCTGGCGCTGCTGGAGCTACCCCGGGGTGCGCAGGCGGTGCAGCTGGCGGGCGGGTTCGAGCTGCCCGACGTGGTGAGCGTTCCGCGCCGGGTCGAGGACGGTTTCCGGCGCCGCGCGGGCAGCCTGCCGCCCGATACGCAGCTGCTGCTGGTGGTCGCCGCGGCCGAGCCGACCGGCGATGCGGCGCTGCTGTGGCGCGCGGCCGCGGAGCTGGGGATCGCCCGCGAGGCGGCCGCGCCCGCGGAGGCCGCCGGGCTGTTGGAGCTCGACACCCGGGTGCGGTTCCGGCACCCGCTGGTGCGCTCGGCGGTCTACCGGGCGGCCACACCGCCCGACCAGCGCCGAGCGCACGGCGCGCTGGCCACCGTCACCGACCCGCAGGTCGACCCTGACCGGCGCGCCTGGCACCGCGCGCAGGCGGTGGTGGGCACCGACGAGGAGGCCGCCGCGGAGCTGGAGCGTTCGGCCGGACGGGCCCGCGCCCGCGGCGGGTTGGCCGCCGCGGCGGCGTTCCTCCAGCGCGCGGCCGAGCTGACCCCCGAGCCAGCCGTCCGGGCGGGACGGGCTCTGGAGGCTGCGCACGCCAAGCACGAGGCCGGTGCGTCCGAGGCCGCCGGCGAGCTGCTGACGATCGCGGCGACCGGGCCGCTGGACGCCCTGCAGCAGGCCCGCCTCGACCTGCTGCGCGCCCAGATCGCGTTCCACCTGGCGAGAGGCGGCGAGGGGCCGCGGATGCTGCTGGACGCCGCCAGGAGCCTCGCCTCGCTGGACCCGGCGCTGTCCCGCGAGACCTACCTGGACGCGCTCGATGCGGCGATCGTCACCGGCGGCCTCGGCCCCGGCGGCGGCGTGCGAGCCGTGGCCGAAGCCGCCCGGGCCGCGCCCGCACCACCGGAGTCGCCGAGGCCGGCGGATCTGTTGCTCGACGGGCTGGTGACGACGTTCACGCAGGGCTACGCGGCAGGCGTGCCCGGGTTGCGGCGGGCGTTGGAAGCCTTCGCCCGCCACGAGCGAGACGCTCATGCCGTGAACGACAGCGACAACCGCCGCTGGCTGTGGCTGGCCAGCCGAACCGCGATGTCGGTCTTCGACGACGAGATGGGTCACGCGCTGGCCGCCTGTCATGTCCGGCTGGCCCGTGAGGCCGGCGCGCTGGCCACGCTCCCAGCAGCACTCCTCGTCCAGTCCGTCATGCTGGTGCTCTCCGGTGAGTTCTCCCGGGCCGCTGAGCAGACCGCGATCGCGGCCGCGACCAGAACTGTGCCCTTGCTCCACGCCCAGCTCATCCTGGCTGCCTGGCGCGGCCGCTCGGACGAGACCACCGAGATCCACGCGACCATCGTCCGGGAAGCAGTCGGACGTGGGCGCGGCACCGAGGACTTCCTGGCGCAGTACGCCATGGCGGTGCTGCACAACGGTCTGGGCGACTACCCAGCGGCTCAGGCCGCTGCGACGCGGGCTTTCGAGTCCGACGAGCTGACCCACAGCAACTTGGCCCACTCCGAACTCATTGAAGCGGCATGCCGTACCGGCCAGCCGGAGCGCGCGACCGATGCGCTGAACCAGCTCAGCTCACGGGCCCTCGCCAGCGGCACCCCGTGGGGGCTCGGGCTGGCAGCGCGCTCACGGGCGCTGGTCAGCACCGGCCCGGCCGCCGAGGCGCACTACCGCGAGGCGATCGAGCGGCTCCGAGATTGCCGCATGACTACCCATCTGGCCCGCGCTCATCTCGTCTATGGCGAGTGGCTACGCCGCGAGGGCCGCCGCCAGGGCGCCCGCCAGCAGCTCCGCACCGCCCATCAGCTGCTGTCGGACATCGGCGCGGAAGCGTTCGCCGCGCGCGCCGCCCGGGAACTACGCGCCACCGGCGAGCACCCACGCAGCCGGTCCGCCCAGCCGTCGGATGCACTCACCGCGCAGGAGCTGACGATCGCGCGGCTGGTGGCCACCGGGGCGACCTCCCGGGAGGTCGGCGCGCAGCTGTTCCTGAGTCCGCGCACCATTGAGGCCCACCTGCGCAGCATCTTCCGCAAGCTGAGCATCACCTCCCGTCGACAGCTGCGGGAACTGCGGCTTCCCTGACCGGCCGACAGCGGGCGTGTCATGCCGCGGTACTGCGGATGCGCCGTCGGATGCCCGTTCGCCGACCCCGAGTTCGGCATCTGCCTGCATCCCTGCCCTGACGGCACACTTCATGTCCCGTCGCCCGGCCGACCACGCTTGTTGACGACCACGTCGAACCGGTACGGCCAGGGCCCGCTCGGCCACCGGCGTCGGCGCTGCGGTGAGTGCTGGATCGCGGCCTTCCGGCGGGTGTTTCGGATGGGAGTGGACACGGCATGCCTCCTGGCACAGGTGATGGTGGCCATTGGCTCGCCGCCGTCGGATCGGGCGGGTGATGGCGCCCGTCACCGGGCTCGCTTGAGGAGCACCAGGATGTCGGTGGTCGCCGTGCCGACGCTGGGCTGCAGGCTGCTCACGGCCTCCCACCCCTGGCGGCCCAGGTCGTTGAGCTGGCGCTCCATCTCGTCGTGGTCGAACCCCTTCCAGCCGAGCGAGAACTTGACGATCTTGTGCTCGACAACCTTGGTCATGTCCCCAGTCGACACCGTGCCGCTGCGGCATGCTCAACCCCGACCCGTGTCCTGCCGCTCAGCATCGGGCGGCTGATCAGGGAGTCGTGAATGCCCCGTCCGCCCAGGTGCCGGGCGAGGAAGCGCTCGAGCGTGCCAGGTCACGGAGGAACACGTTGAGCGGCCCCGCGATGGTGCGAGGTAGGCGAGGGTCGTGCCGTCCGAGGACAGCAGGGCGCGACTCCGGGCGGGCGCGCCGAAGAGGTCTCGACGGCGATCAGCGTCGGCGGGGTCTTATGAGGTCCCGTCCGGTCGGTGGGCGGGAACCTCGCTGGTGTGGCGTCGGCGGCGTCGTTCGTACGTCGCGACGAGGGCGACCATGCCGACGTTGACGGCGACGAGGATCAGCAGGGACGCGTCGCCGGTGTCGGTGGCGCGGTCGATGGTGGTGGTCCCCCCACCGGACATGACGTTGCTGATCACGCCGAAAAGGACGTTGTTGACGACGTGGAAGGCGATCGGCGCCTCCATGCCGCCGCTGAGGATCGCCATCAGCCCGGTGCTGACGGCGACCACCGTGAAGTAGCCGGCCAGCCAGGGGTCGGTCGAGCCGTGGACCACGGCGAAGCCCAGGGCGGAGACCACGAGCCCGACGGCCAGCGCCGGCCGGACCGGGCGCACCCAGCTCGCGGCCGCGGGCAGCATGACGCTGCGGTAGATCAGTTCCTCGCCGGCGGCCTGGATGGGGGTGGTGAGCAGGGTGATCGTCAGGAAGGCGATCGTCGTACCGCTGATCGCGAAGGTCTCCCAGCCGGTGGACGCCGGTGCGACGGCGCCCACCACTCCCGCTCCGGCCCCCACCATCAGCGCTGCGCCGATCGAGTAGTGGGCCAGGCGCCGCCGGTCGAACGCCCGCCGCGAGCTGAACAGCGCGCGCCACGGCACCCGGGTCATCCACACCAGCAGCAGGACCGCGACCAGGCCGGTCGCGCCGGTGGCCAAGTTGACGGCCAGGGACTTCAGCGGCGTCAGCTCGGGGGACAGCGGGTCGTCGCTGCCCTCGATGACGCCGACGAGCTGGTAGGCCAGCACCTGGAGGACCACGAGGACGAGCGGCACCGTCAGGACGAGGACGAGCGGCTTCCACCAGCTCATCCGCAGGTGGGCGCCGAACGGCCGCGAGGTGTCGACCGCGGACGGAGCGGGCTGCGCTGTCAGGCTCACGGTCGCGGAGATCAGCGCCTCGTGTTGGTGGCTGGGATCAGATGAAGGCATGGAACGGCCCCTTCCGGGTGCGGGTGTCGGGTTCGGCGGTCAGTCCGCCATCCAGGTGCTCTTGAGCCGCAGCGCGCGATCGGTGGCGGCGAGCGCCCCGGCGACGGCGAGCGCGGTGGTCGCCCAGAGGGGCAGGCGGATCGGCGAGGTGAACGTGCCGACGTGCTGGGCGACGGCCTCGATGCGGGTGATCTGCTCCGCGACCGCCGACAGCGTGCCCGCGAGCCCCACCAGCAGCACGACGAACCCGATCGCGGCGACGGCCGCGCTGGTGCGGGGGAATCGCTGCTCGAACCGCGCTCGCCGCCCCTCCAGGGAGCGCGGATCCGGACGCAGCACCCGCTCGCGGCCGTCGTCGGTGACGTGGTGCATGCGCTTGACGCCGTACTGGCTGACGGCGACCTCGATGACGCCGCCGGGCACCGGGAAGGTCACCGGCAGGTTGGCTGCCAGCACCTGGACGCCGTCGCGGTAGAGCGCGGCGGGGCGCTTGGCCGACGAGCTGTCCCGGAGGTGGTGGACATCGACCTCGTAGCGGCGCGGACGTCCGGACTCGTCGGGCAGCTCCAGGGCGAACAGGGAGCGGGACAGCAGGTGCCAGAAGCGGAACCGTTGTAGCCGGCTGCCGTCGCCGGGCTTGGCCTTCGACAGCTGCCAGCGCCGCCGGTACTTCTTGAACATGATCTCCTCTACAGGGTGCAGCGGGCGCCGGCGGGCGGGGTGCGCAGGTCGATCAGGTACTCGGTGACGGTCTGGTCGACGCAGGTGCTCTGGCCGAACAGCGCGACGCCGTGCTGGGCGCCCTCGACGGTGAGCAGGCTCCCGCCGAGCAGGCGGGCCAGGGTGATGCCGCCCTGGTGCGGGGTGCCCGGGTCGCCGGTGACCGAGACCGTCAGGGTGGGGGGCACGTCGACGTCGCCGTCGAGCCAGGGCAGGTCCCGGCTCGGCGGCTCCGGCCAGGCCGCGCACTCGTAGTGCGCCGGCGCGGGCGAGCGGCCGGGGTCGAGGAACGGGGCGGCGGCGCGCGCCTGGCGGGCCAGTTCGGTGTTCACCTCGGGGCTGCGTCGTGGGTTGTCCATGCACCGGATCGCGAGGTTCGCGTCGATGTTCAGCCCGCCCCCGTACCGGCCGTCCGGGCCGCGCCCGAGGGCGGCGTCCCGCATCCCGAGCAGGATGTCGCCCCGTCCGGCGGACAGCTCTGCGAGCCCGTGGAGGATCATCGGCCGCTGGTTTTCGGCGAAGAGCGCCGTCTGCACGGCCTGGATCGCGTCCGGGTAGGTCAGCGCGCGGCCGCCGGCCGTCGGTGCGGGCCGGTCCTGCAGGGGGCGGACGAGGTCCTGGAACGCCGCGGTCGCGCGGGCCGGGTCGGTGCCCAACGGGCAGGCCGCGTCGGCCGCGCACGAGACGGCGAGCTCGTCGAACGCCCTCTGGAAGGCCACGAACTGGGTCAGCCGGAAGTCGGCCTCGCTCCTCTCGGGGTCGACCGCGCCGTCGATCACCATCGCCCGCAGGTTCCGGCCGAACACGTCGGCGTACATGCCACCCAGTTCGCTGCCGTAGCTGTAGCCGAGGTAGGACAGCTTCTCGTCGCCCAGCACGCCGCGCAGCACGTCCATGTCCCGCACGACATCGGCGCTGCCGACGCTGGTGAGCGCGTC
Source organism: Pseudonocardia yunnanensis (assembly GCF_039534065.1). Lineage (NCBI taxonomy): Bacteria > Bacillati > Actinomycetota > Actinomycetes > Pseudonocardiales > Pseudonocardiaceae > Pseudonocardia > Pseudonocardia yunnanensis. Next base: position 23,087 of record NZ_BAAAUS010000011.1, read on the forward strand.
CACCCCGCCGGTGCGCTCGGTGCACCGCCGGGCCACCTCGGCGGCGGCCTGCTCGTCCGGGACGTCGAAGAGGTAGGCCGCGGGGGGCTCGCCCGCGTCGGTCTCGGCGTCGGTGAAGCACTCGACGCGCGGGGTGGACGCGCCGACGCCGCGCGGGTCGAACCCGATCACATCGAACCGCTCGCCGACCGGGCCGTTGTCCCACACCGGCCCGAGCGTGGCGACGAAGTTCATCCCCGAGCCGCCGGGACCGCCCGGGTTGACCAGCAGCGACCCGATCTTCTCCCCGCGCGCCTCGGCCCGCAGCAGGGCGACCTCCCCGCGCGGGCCATCCGGGTCGGCGTAGTCGAGCGGCACGTGCACGCGGGCGCAGTCGAAGCGGCTGTTCGCGTAGAGCCGCTCGTCGATCGCCGACGTCGCGTAGGGCGCGCACGGCTCGAAGACGACCTGCTGGCCGTAGAACTCGGCCAGCCCGGACGGCGGCGGACTCCCGATCTGCGCCGCGGGTGCGGCGCACGCGCCGACGAGGACCAGCGACGCCGCCACCCGGGCGGCGGCGACCGTCGAGCGGACGGGGAACACAGGCACTCCTTCGGTGGTCGTCGTCCGGAAGGGGACACCGTGCCGTCGCGGCAGGGTCAACCCACGTGGTTCAGACCACAGCGGCTTGAGTGTGCCGCGACGGCACGGCCTTCCCTGGGAGCGCACACCACGCGACCCAGGAGGACACATGACTGCCACCGACCCCCGCCGCGGCCCGGCCGGGGAGGAGCCCGGCGGCCCGGCACCCGCCCCCGCACCGCAGCCGACGCTGCTGGAGCAGACGGGTGGCCCGATGGGGTTCGTCTACTCCGCCGTCCCCGTCGTCGTCTTCGTGGCGGCCAACGCCTTCCTGCCCCTGACCGCGACGATCACCGCGTCGGTCGCCGTCGGGCTGGCGATCACCGGCTACCGGCTCCTGCGCGGGGAGCGGTTCAGCCTCGCGGCCGGCGGGCTGCTCGGGCTCGCCCTTGCCATCGGCATCGTCGCCCTGACCGGGTCGGCGCGGGACTTCTTCGTCGTCGGCATCTGGGCGTACCTGGTGGCGTTCGTCGTCGCGCTCGGCTCGGTGCTGGCCCGCCGCCCGCTGAGCGGCGTCGTGTGGAACCTCGTGCACGGCGGCACGCACGACTGGCGGGCCGACCGCCGCGTGTTGCGCGCCCACGACGTCGCCACGCTCGCCGCGGCAGCGGTGTCCGGCGCCCGGTTCGGCGTGCAGCAGTGGCTCTACGTCAGCGACGAGACCGGCTGGCTGGGCGTCGCCCGCGTCGCGATGGGCTGGCCGCTGACCATCCTGGCCGCGCTGGTCGTCGTCTGGGCCTGGCGGCGCAGCAGCAAGCGCCTGCTGCCGTCGGCCTGACGGTGTCCGGCCGATCGCCACGGCGCTGAGCGACGCGGTGCCGAGCGCTGCGCCGATCTGCTGGGACGCATGCTGGCCGGGCGGATGCGGATCGTCCTCGGCGCGGAGGAACTGGTCCTCGGCCCAGGTGAGGTCATCGAGTTCGACACCCGCGTGCCGCACCGGTTCGGCCGGGCCGACCACGGCCTGGTCGAGTTCCTGAGCATCGTCGGCCCCAGGGCCAGCGTTTCCGGACGGTGGACCCGGGTGCGTAGGAGGCCGCCGGGATCGCGCGCTTGACCATGCCGCGGGGGCACGGTGTGGGCTGGAGCCATGGCCTGGAGCACGCGGGAGATCGCCGACCTCGCCGGGACCAGCCTGCGGGCGGTCCGGCACTACCACGAGGTCGGCCTGCTGGCGGAGCCGGATCGGCACTCCAACGGCTACAAGCAGTACGGCGTCACCCACCTCCTGCGGCTGCTGCGCATCAAGCGTTTGGTCGACCTCGGGTTCTCGCTGGCCCGGATCGCCGAGCTGGGCGAGGACGACCACCCCGCCGAGGCCCTGCGCACCCTGGATGCCGAGCTGGGCGCCACCATCGAGCGGTTGACGCGGGCGCGCGTGGAACTCGGCCTGATCCTGCGGCACCACGCGCCGGCCGATTTGCCCACCGCCCTCGCGACGGCGGGCGCGGCGGAGCTGTCGGAGGCCGACCGGTCGCTCATCCTCATCATGACCCGGGTCCTGGGGCCAGGGCACCTCGACGCCTACGCCGAGATGCTGCGCAACGAGCCCCCGGACCCGACCGACGGTGAGTTCGACACCCTCCCCGCCGACGCCGGCGAGGGCGCGCGCCAAGACCTCGCCGAGCGCATGGCGCCGCACATCGGCCGGATCCGCGCCGAGCACCCGGAGCTGGTGGACCCGCCCGCCGACGCCCCGCGCGGGGTCCGTTCGGCCACCCGAATCGCGGCGGCTGCGATGCGGGAGCTCTACAACCCCGCCCAGGTCGACGTCTTCCGCCGGGTCCAGCAACTCCTGCGAGCCGAAGCGCGACCGATGGACTCCCGAAGGGACACCACATGAGCCCGACGCACCACCGAACGGCCACCGTCGACGGCCACGAGATCTTCTACCGCGAGGCGGGACCGGCTGAGGCCCCGGCCATCGTCCTCCTGCACGGCTCCCCGACCAGCTCGTTCATGTTCCGCCACCTCATTCCGCTGCTCGCCGACGAACACCACGTCATCGCGCCGGACCATGTCGGCTTCGGTCACTCCGCCCCACCCTCGTCGACGAGTTCGCCTACACCTTCGACGCTATTGCCGGCCTCACCTCCGGGCTGCTCGCCAAGCTCGGCCTGGGCCGGTACGCGGATGCGCGGGAAGTCGATCGGGCCTCGCCGGCCCGACAGCGCCTCCGGGTCGTCCGGGCGGCCGTAGGCGCCCTCGCGGGTCCACAGGTCGGTGTTGTTCAGCGCTGACGCGGATCAGCAGCTCCCCTGCCTGGGGGGTGGGCACGGGCACCTCCGCCAGCTCCAGGACTTCCGGCCCTCCGTGCTGGGCGATCCGCACCACGCGCGTGGTCTCGGATTCGACCATTCCTGGCCGTCGGTGTCGGATCGCGTCAGCGTCAGTCGCGCCGGTAGCGCGCTCTGATGTGGAAGCGTTCGCCCTGGGGGCCGAGGATGCTCAGGAACTCCACGGAGCGTGCGTCGGCGTTGCCGTACCAGTGGGGGAGGTGGGTGTCGAACTCGACGACCTCGCCGGCGGTCAGGACGAAGTCCTGGTCGCCGAGCACCACCCGCAGCCGTCCGTCGAGGACGTAGAGCCAGTGGTAGCCCTCGTGCGAGCGTGGATCGGGTTCGAGCTGGTCGGTCGAGCCGGCTGGGAGGATCTGCTTGTTCACCTGCAGCCCGCCGGGGTTGCGGGTCAGCGGGATGACGGTCATGCCCTTGTGGCTGAACGGGCGTGGGTACACGCGAGGGTCACCGCTGGCGGGGGCGCCGACGAGCTCATCGATCGGCACCTTGTAGGCCCGGGCCAGGGGGAGCAGCAGTTCCAGGCCCGGTCTGCGGTGCCCGGTCTCCAGCCGGGACAGGGTGCTGATCGGGATGCCGGTGGTCTCCGACAGGGCGGTGAGGGTGGCTCCGCTGCGGCGGCGCCACTCGCGCAGCCGTGGCCCGACCGCGGCCAACACGGCGTCGAGCTCGTCGCTCATGCACCCATGGTGAACCCGTCTTTGCAGTTTTCGCAAAGATCCGTGTCATTGCGCGCTGGTCGGGCGCAGGTTGGTCGCGGAGGTGGTCACGATGAGTGGTGGAGATGCCCCCGGCGCCGATGGCCGGTACGACGTGGTGGTGGTCGGGCGAACGCCGGCGCGCTCGCCGCCGGCGCGATCAACGTGGCCCTGATCATCGAGGAGACCGACGCCGCGGTCCAGGCCGGACGTGATCCGTTCTCCGCCGAGTCCGAAGCCCGCCTGTGCGAACAGGTGATGGGCGACCGCCGCCACGGCCGCTGACCGGGCCGACGGGTTCGGGACGCGGAAGTCGTCACGAGGCTGCCGCGCCCCGACCTACGGGGCGGCCCCGAGCCAGCTCGGGTCGGCCTCGGCCATGGTCAACGCCGGTCAGCAACTCGGAGCGGCCATCGGCACCGCCCTGCTCAACACCATCGCCGTCAGCGGCGCAGCCGGCTACCTCGCCGGCCGAGCCGGAACTCCGGACCTGGCCACGCAGGCGACCATCCACGGCAACCGCGTCTCCTCCTGGGTCACCGCAGGTGTCTTCGCCGCCGGCGCCGTCCTGTGCGGCCTGATCATCCGGCCGGGCGGTGACCTGACAACCACGAACAACGACAACGCCCCGGGCCTGGCCGCCTGACACACCACCGCCGAGAAGGAGGACGCCATGGACACCCCGATCTGGGACGAGATGTACCGCAGCCGCGACCAGGTCTTCAGCAGCAACCCCAACGCAGTGCTGGTCACCGAGGTCTCCGGCCTGCCGGCAGGACGGGCACTCGACGTCGGATGCGGCGAAGGCGCCGACGCGCGCTGGCTGGCCCGCCGCGGCTGGCAGGTCACGGCGGTGGACATCTCACCCACCGCCCTGACCCGGGCCGCCAGCACCAGCGCGGACCTCGCCGACCGCGTGACGTGGACACCTGCCGACGTGATCAGCACAGCACCGAGCGGAGCGTTCGACCTGGTCTCCGTCCACTACTTCCCCCTCCCACGCCAGCCGGAGCACGCCGCGCTGCGCGGCCTGCTGGCCGCCGTCGCGCCCGGTGGCACCCTGCTCTTCGCCACGCACGATCTCGCCGACCTGTCCCCACGCCCCGGCTTCGACCCGGGCGACTACTACCAGCCGGACGACATCGCCAGGCTCCTCGACAACACCTGGGCGATCCAGGTCAACGGAACCCGCCCGCGCACGACCTCCACCCCCGCGGGCACCCACCACACCCACGACACCGTCCTACGAGCGCGACGGCTCCAGTGACGTGCCACGGATACGGGTGGCCGGGTCGGCAGAACGCGCGCGCCCTGCTGTGGTTCCGTTCCCTGTCCGTGCGGTGAGCGCCCGCCGCTCGGGGGGTCCTCACGTGATCGCCAGGATCGGGACCTGACCGTGCACATGTGCACGGTCAGGTCCCGTTTTCGCTGATCATGAGCAGTTCGGCGGCCACCGTCGCGCGAGCAGAGGAGCCCGTGATCAGTCCGTCCTCCCGGCGGTCGGATGGCTCCGATCCGCCGGGCTCGCGGGCAGGCTGGTGGCGCCATCCGCCATGCGCGCGCGGGCGCGGTGGTGTCGCTTCTCAACGGGCATGATCTTCGTTGCCCCGGGCAGTCCCATGGCCGGCGTCCCGACGTACATGCTCTCGGCCCGCTCGACCATGAAGGTCTCGTGCCAGATCCCGACCGCGCCGGGGTTCTTCCTCGCCATCGCGTTGAACCTCGTCCAGGCCGGCCGGTGACTCAGCGAGCCAGCGGATGCGTAGTCGTAGAGCTTGTCGATCGAGGACCAGTACTGCGCGACGTACGGCCCGCGGCTGTTGAACAGCAGCTCGTAGCCGAGCAGCCCGGAGTCCGGATCTTCGGAGAGCTCGCGCAGCATCGGCCGCATGGCCAACAGGACCGGGATCCAGAGGTCTGGACGCCACCACCGGTTGAACGTCATGCCGATGTGGAACACCACCAGCTCCCCGTCGTACTGGTGCGCGACCCGGCCCGGGACGATCTTCGCCATATCTCCTCCGTAGTCGGACAGCAGGACCAGGCCCGGCTCAGTTGAGTCCGGCGACCATGGCTCCGGTGACCGGCACGACCGCGCCGGACACGTAGGAGCCCGGCTGCGCGAGCCAGGCGATCGCGGTGGCGACGTCGTCCGGCGTGCCGAGCCGTCGGACCGGGATGCTCTCCACGACCGACCGGGTGGCGTCCTCGACGGTCGCCCCGGCCGGTACGAGATCGCTCACCACCACCGAGGCGCCGGCACGGGCCAGGTGCTCCGCAGCCGCAGCGCCGATACCTCGTTCCCGACCGGCGCCGGTGACGAGAGCGACGCGGCCCTGCAGAGATGTCGTGTTCTCCAAGATGTCCTCCTCGAGTTGATGTCCTGAGATGCCGACGAGGGCCGACCCCGGACGTCAGGCGCCCAGCTGTCGCTGCACTGCCTGGGCGTCGATCAGGTAGTTCATCTCGTAGAAGCGTCCGTCGCGGACCTTGTGGAAGGCGTACTCGGCGAACTCCAGCGTGGCGCCGGTGGGGGCGACGCCGAGCCACTCCTTCGTGTGCGTGCCCTTGTTGAACAGGCGGGCTGCCACGCGGTCACCGTCGATGGCGATGTCCTGGACCCGCCAGGTGAAGTCCGGCACCGCAGCGCCGTGCCCCTTGAGCTCGGCGATGACGTCGTCCCGCGTGACCGGTCGGCCGTTCTCGACGAGCTCGTCGTGGATGAACTCGGTCATGCGGTCGAAATCATGATCGTTGAGCGCGTCGATGTAGCGCTCGAAGACCTCGCGCACGTCGGAGTCGGACATGATGACCTCCTTGTCGCCCCGTGTCGGGGCTGTACTCGTGTGTTTATGACTGGCGATGCCCTTCCACGCTCTCGTCGTGGCGGCCACCGTCGATCGGGGAGAACCTCGGGCCGCGACTTCTGTTCCGATCGGTACAGAAGTCGCTAGGTCGCGCTGCGGGGGTGCGGCGCCGCAGCAGCGTCAGCAGGGCTTGTGACAGCGGGCTACCGGGAGGACCGGGTGAAGGCGCGGTAGCGCGACAGGTAGCGGGGCACCTGCCGGAGGGCGACGGGCCGGGGCCACTCGCCGGGGCGGAGCCACGCTTCGGAGCCGCCGTCGACGACGATGACGCTGCCACACAGGAACGCCGCCGCAGGCGAGAGCATCATCATCACCCAGTCGGCGAGGTGCCCGGGATCGCCCACGCCACCGACCGGGACGGGGAACGCGCGGAACGCCCTCGCCGCGACCGGGTTCGCGAGGTCCCCGTCGAGCAGCGGGGTCTGCACCGGTCCCGGGGCGAGCACGTTGAGCCGGATCCCGGCGCCGGCCCACGCCGGGGTCACGGCCGCTCGGCGCGCCCAGTCGGTCACCGCGATCTTCGACGCCGCGTAGGCGATGTTCGGGGCGACCGGCCCGAACAGGCGCAGCGTCCGCACCGCGCGGTCGATCTCACCCGCGCGCAGGGCGCGGAGCACCCGCCGCGGCACTCCAGGGGTGACGGTCGCCGAGTTGCTGCCGAACACCACGGCCCGGGCATCGCCACTCGCCGCCAGCGCCGGTCGCAGGGCGGTCAGCAGCTCGACCGTGCCCAGCTGGTTGACCTGCGCGATCTTCCGCGGGCGGTCGGGTCCGGGGGAGGGGCCGATCCCGGCGGCGAGGACGGCGCCGTCGAGCACGCCACCGGAGCGCTTCAGCACGCCGGTGGCCGCGGCCGCGCGGCCTTCCGGTGTCCCGAGGTCGGCGACGACGTCGGCGTCGCGCAGATCCACCTCGATCACGGAGTGCCCGGCGGCACGGAGCCGCTCGGTCACCGCGCCGCCGATCCCCGACGCCGAACCCGTCACTGCGTAGCTGCCCATTCGAACCCCTGCCCGATTCAGGCCGTGATCGGCCCGCTCCGGAGCAGCAGACGGTATGCCGTCGCGGCACACGCAAGTACCTCGTACGCGCGCCGGACCTGCCCACAGCAGGCCCGTGGGCGTTCGAGCCCAAGTTCGACGGGTTCCGGGCGATCGCCACCGCGGACCGGCGGCGCGTGCGGCTGCATTCCCGCCAGAACCGACCCCTCACCCGGTACTTCCCTGAGATCGTCTCCGCCATCGCCGACCAGTTCGCCGGCCACGTCGTGCTCGACGGCGAACTCGTCGTGTGCCGGACTGCTGGACTGGACTTCATGGCGCTGCAGCGCCGCCTCACCGCCACACGCCACGCCGCCACCGAGATGCCCGCCACGTTCGTCATGTTCGACGTCCTCGCCGCAGGCGGCACCGACCTGCGCACCCACCCCTACCGGATCCGCCGCGCGCTACTCCTGCAGCTGCTCGATGACGCCGCCCCGCCGCTCGCCGTCGTCCCCATGACCACCGACGGCCAGGCCGCCCGCGCATGGCTCACCGGGCACCTCGACGCCGGGATCGAAGGTGTTGTCGCGAAGCGCCTCGACCACGGCTACCTACCGGCCCGGCGCGCCTGGCGAAAGGTCAAGACCAGGACCAGCGCAGAGGCCGTCGTCGGCGGCGTACTGGGCCCGCTCACCACACCAGTCGCGCTGGTCCTCGGCCGCCGCGACAACGCCGGACGCCTGCGGGTGGCCGGGCGCACCGGCCCGCTCCCACGCGCCGCCCGACCAGCCATCGGCGCCCTGCTGCGCACCGCGGACGAGCAGCACCCCTGGCCCTCCATGCTGCCCCCGGCGAGGTTCAGAGACGCCGCCCCCGTCGAATACACGCGGGTGAACCAACAGTCGTCGTGGAACTCGCCGTCGACGCAGCACCTGACATCGTGCGCGGTCGGCCCGTCTGGCGGCACCCAGCCACCTTCCGCCGAGTCCGCCACGACCTACAAGCCGACGACCTGTAGGTCCTTCGGGGCGAGCTGCACCTCGTCGTCGGGACAACTACGCGACCCTCAAACACCCCGCAGTGAAAGCCTGGCTGGCCCGAAACCCGCGGATCACCGTGCACTTCACCCCCATTCGCCGGACTTATCGATGAAATCAGCTCTGCGAATCTATGGGGCGTGCTGCGAGGTCGTCGACGGACGTGCACTTCGGGCGGATCCTCGCTGAGCGCGGGTTGTCGGAACGCATGCGGATCGGTTCGAAACGGCCGAGCACCCCCGGTAAGCAGCGCAAAACCTGAGGCTTCATCTCCCAGCTAGAGTCCAACAAGGCTGCCAGCCTCCTCGTGGTAGATCCGGATCACAGTCACTGAGTGTGACCGGCCATATTGCCGCCGGCAAGCAGAGCGTCCAACGGTGCTGGTCGCCATGTCGGGCACAGTCACGCCTTAGAGCGTGTTTGAGGTGGGCCGGCGTGTCTGCGTGATCATCACGGTGGATCGAACATCTGCGCGATCTGGGCCGCGGTGCGGCCTTGCATCGAGGCCAGCACGATCCCCGCCTGGCGGAGCCGGACCGGTCACGCGCCGTCCTCGCGATCTTGACCAGTCGCTGGGCCTGCTCGGGCTCCAACGGCTGCACGAACACATCAGGCCGACGCACCACCAGCACCACCTCCACCGGCAGCCTCCCAACCGCGACGGGCACCATCAGCGCGACACGATCACCGCGCCAACGTTTTGTGCCGCGGCGCCGGTGTCCTGCGCCGGAAGTTCGATGGTTAATCGCTGCTCTGATTCGTGTCTGCGTTCCTGATCCTGTGGAGGTAGTCGGCGAGGGTGGCGAGGATCTTTTCGGCGGTATTGGTCCAGGTGCAGGGCAGCGTATTGGTGTTCCAGGTGCCGATCCAGGTCTGGATGTCGGAAGCGCGGGCGAGCCAGATTTTGATTTGCGCGTTGTTGTGGGAGGCGTAGTTGTCGCAGACCACTGTTGATGTCGAGGTCGGTGGGGACGGCTTGTCGATGGTGGTCAGGAACTTGTGGAACTCGATGGCGCGGTGGCTGCGGGGCAGTTGTCCGATGACGGTGCCATTGGCGACGTTGAACGCGGCAATCAGCCTGGTCGCGCCGTGATGTAGGAGTCGTGAGTGCGCCGCGCGCGGGTGGCAGGAATGTCACCTGGCCTCCATGATCGCTCAGACACCTTCCTAGTCGACGGCGATGTCGAAGTCGTCGGCGTCCTCGCCGAGCGAGGCCAGGACTCTGGTTCCACCATGCCCCAGAGGCCGTGCCAGCCGTGCGCGGCCGCGTAGCCGTCGAGCGAGATGATGACTTCCACCATGGGGCTCGGCTCGATCTCTCTTTCGGTTGTGGGTGAGCCGTGCCAGTGGTGCTTAATCACGCGCCGGAAACTCATCGTCTCGCGCCGGTGGGCGAGCACGCGCCTCGTCTGGTGCCTACTGCGTGGTGTAATGCTCGATGCTCATCACCAGGACCACGCGGTCGGCGCTGTCCTTCGGCGCCTGCTGCTCGGCGTTGCCGTACCGCTTGCCCAGGTGGACGTAGAAGTCGCCGGCCGGGTCAGGGATCACCTCGATCAGCTTCCCGCGAACCTCGATGTAGTTGAACACGTTCTCGTCGTTGAGGATTGCAAGGCTCATCGACGGGTTGTGCTGCAGGTTGCGGTACTTGGCACGGTACGTGGTGTGCGTGAAGCGCAGTGTCTCGCCGTCGAAGTCGAACCACATCGGGTTCACCTGGACGGTGTCGTCCGGGCGAATCGTGCCGAGAAACGCGTAGTTAGGCGCCTCGAGGAGATGGATGAGATTGGCGGGGATGATATCGGTAGCACTCATACCGCCAAACATAACGCAGCCGCGACGAGCGCGTCGAAGCGCTGCAGCCGGGCCCGCACTTAGTCGCCCGATCGCCACCCGCACCAACGTGACCGGGCGGACCACCGGATGGAAGGAAGCGGTCAACGCGCTGGTCATGTTCTACGGTGTTTCAAAGAGGTCCTGGACGCCTCGGCTGGTGTCCTGCAGAGCAGGACACTGGTCTTGTTCACGGCGACGCGACGTATCACGATGACGACCACGGTCGGTTCATCTGCGTGCAGACGAGGCGGCGTGGGTCGATTCTAGGGAGGGAGACGACGTCCCCGGGTTATGGGATTGATAGGTCCTGGAGGCCTCGATGGTGGGGCTGGCCCAACCGGATCCGCAAGCGTTCTGGATAGCCGAGGCTCGGTGAGGAATCTGGCATGGTGTGTGGTCGTCGTGGGCGTCGCGGTGGGCATGTGACCTTGCGGCTGGATGGAAAGGTCGCACTGGTCACAGGCGCGAGCTCGGGGATCGGCGAGGCCACGGCTAAGGCGCTCGCTCGGCAGGGTGCGCGTGTCGTGCTCGCCGCGCGGCGGGAAAAGGAGCTGCAGCGCGTTGTCGGGGAGATCGAGGCTGCGGATGGCACGGCGCTCGGCATCCCCACCGACATCTTGGTCGAGGACGACGTTGCCAAGGTAGTCCGCGTAGCGGAAGAGCAGTTCGGTGGCCTGGACATCGCCTTCAACAATGCGGGGAGCTTCGGTTTCGCCGCGCCGATCGTGGAGCAGGCAACGGATGCGTGGCGCGCGGCCATCGAGGACACTCTGACCAGCGTCTTCGTCTCCATCCGCCGTGAGGCGCCGGCGATGCTCCGCCGAGGCGGTGGAGCGATCATCAACAACGCCTCGGTCCTGGGCATGGTGGGCTCCGGCGAAGGCATGAGTTCGTACGTAGCCGCAAAGCATGGGGTGGTCGGGTTGACCCGGGCCGCCGCGTTGGAGCTGGCGGCGCAGAATATCCGGGTCAACGCGATCGCCCTCGGCACCGTCGAGACCCCGATGGTGTGGGCGGGTCGGGAGTTCGCCCCGGAGCTCGACGAGAAGTTCCGTGCCTCCCACGCGCTCAGGCGGACCGCGACTCCTGACGAGCCGGCATCGTTGGTCACCTACCTCGCGGGCGACGATGCGGGATTCATCACCGGTGCCGTCCTGGCCATGGACGGCGGTTGGACCGCCCACTGAGGCGGCTCGACGCCGGACGTGCCGCGTTCGATCTGCTCGCCGTGGCGCTGCGGGACGACACCCCCTCCGTGCCGGGCGGGGACGGCTCCGCGGATGTGTCGCTCGAGATCATGCGGACGCACGTGCGTGACCACCTGTCCGACTGCGGGTCGAGCAGCTGGCCCGGCGGCACCACGTGTCGGGAACCGCGCCGGGTGCGTACCTGCGCGCGCAGCCGCTGCTCGCGGCCCGCGCGATGCTGTCCGACCCGAGGTACGCCCGGCTCGGAATATCGGACATCTGGGCCGACGAGAGCGGCCATGACGGCCACAGGAAAAAGAACCGCGTAAGGGACGTACACCCGACGCAGATCGTCAAGATGCGGTAGCAGTGGCAGTCCGGCATGGACGAAGTCGTGCTATCTCTATATGCGAGGGCTGATCGAGTGTGGGATGCCCCTGACCACAGCCCTGCGCACGATGCCGATGCGCAAGTCGCTACATGCGACCGGGGACGAGAGCTGTTCTGGCATGAGCAAATCAACACGGCTACTGGACCCGCGATCTTTCGCCGACGCACACGCCCTCTGGCAGCGCGGCAGCAACGAGGACTCCAACGGTTTCCGCGGCGGTACTTTCCGAAGGCACCGATCTCAGCAGACACGCTCCCTTACGTCGGGTAGGCCGAAGCGCGCTGGGGTCCGCCGGTCGGTGAGCCGTTGCGCTCACCGGTCGGAGCGCGCTCCGATCCCGTCGCCAGGACCTCGTGGCCTTCCACGCTGGGTACCGTCACCACGATCTCGCCGTCGGTCGTCCGCACCGGCAGTTCGCGCTTCCGAACCGGCGCGCAGGTGGGCCAGGCGGTCAGCCTGGCGTGGCGTCCACGTGAGTGACTAACTGCGTGACAACCGTTGCGCACGTTCATCGTCGGCGACGGATGTCCACGGATGAGTTGGCCTGTCTCCACTGCTGATACATCGCGGTGTTGGTGTCAGCGCGGGAGCGTCCGGAAGTGAGGAGGTGGCGGTAGAGCGCGTTCACTGTCGCGGTGTCGATGTCTTGGAGCGACCGTCGGCCGATGATCGGGATGACGTAGGCGTTGGCGTAGGTTGAGCAGTTGGCGAAGGTTGTCGGCTTGACTGCCGCATCGATGGTCGTGAGTCATTCGGCTAGGAACACTCCCGACGGAGGACCCCGCCGTGCCCGAAGCTTGAGCGTGCATGGTGGCGTTGGTGAGCGCTTCGCGTCGACCGCGATCAGGATGGCACCTCGTCACACGTCATGGCTCCATGAGCACGCCGAACGTCTCGTGCAGTCCGACATACCCGGCGTCGGTGAGCTGGACGGCTCGGTCAGCCTCGGCCCTCCGAACCCATCTCAATTCGACGAACCGATCGAGGAGACCCCGTCCCAATCCACCCGCCAGGTGGTGTCGTTGCTCGCTCCAGTCGACGCAGTAGCGCACAAGCGGCCGGCCCGAAGGAATCCGCGCCCCGAACTCGCCGAAGAACCGGGCGCCACTGTCGGTGACGGCGTAGTCCACATCGCGCCCGTATCCGGTGTGCTTGTCCTGGCCGCCGCCGTCAGGGTCGAACTTGCCATCGCCGCCTGTCAGATGCCCGTGTCGAATCAAGGCAGCCATCAGCTCGACTCCGAGACGGCCTGCGAGATGGTCGTAACACGTGCGTGCACGCCGTAGTGCTTGCGAACGATTGGCCTGCCGCAGCGACCGCACCGGTGTAAACGGGGCGAGCTGCTGCATTGCCTCGATCAGGGCACCGACAGCTGGACCCTTAAGCCGATAGTAGCGATGCCGGCCTCGAGCCTCGACGGTCAGAAGCCCTCCGGTGGTCAACTTGCCAAGGTGACTGCTGGCCGTGGCTGGGCTCACTCCGGCTTCAGCGGCCAGTCGACTGGCGGGCAACGCACGCCCGTCATCCAGGGCGAGGAGGATCCGGCAGCGTCCGGGATCAGCTACCAGCGCGCCCACCGCGGCGATATCAGTATCACCTTCCGAATTGCATCCGACGACGCGTCTTGTGTCGGTGGGCGGCATATTCGTCATGGTTCATCCCCAACCGAACCGAACGCGCGAACAGGATGATTTGTTCGGGCGGCGAGGAGGATGTGGGCACGTCCAGGTGGATTTGCCCTGGTTGTGCGACCCCTCCACCACTCATCCAGACCGCCTGGGCGTCGCCGGGCGAGCCAACTCCAAGCCTGATCTTGTGCGCGGGCCATGAACGTACTCACGAATATGAACTTACCAGTCCATAAGGAGTGCCTGCACTTTGAACGGCGCCCTCACGATTGCGTCGCGGTTCCTCAGCCGTAGCTACGCGGAGGGCGAGCAGGTCAGTGCGCTGGCCGCCGAGGCGTCAACCGTGGCGCAGGGGCGACATGGCACAGCAAGACCGAGCGCATATTTGGACATAGTGTCCATTTCGGGCCCTGGCACTGGACCTAATAGTCCACACGATGCAATAACCCAGTGTTCCAGACCGCTGTTTGCGCTCGTCACACCTCAGGGCCTGTCACCGGGGGTGGCCTGTGTGGGATCGAGCCCGGTGGCGACGCCGCCAATCGGGACTCACCCGGGCAGCCCCACGTGCTGTCGAGCGCTGGCTCCCTGCCGACCTGTGACCAGCCATGTGTCCCCGTTAGCAACCCACCTGACATTCACTCATGCCAACCGAACTCGACGTACCTTGGAGGCTGTCGTGAACACGACACCGTGCGCATCGCACAAACAGCTCGGCGCGAATGCCGACATGCTCATTACCCAAGGTCAGGTCCATGCTGCACGACGCCCGCCCAAGCGGCCGAACCTACCGATCGTTTCCATCTGCGAGTGATTGGATCAGTCCGCCGTGGCTTCCGCTCTGCCGGATTCTCGGAGCAAGGCTCGTTCTTTCTGATCCGACGCCACGCCTGGCGGGCAGAGGGACCGCCACAGCAGGCCCGCGGCGAAGCTGCGCCGCGGTGTCCACGCAGTTGCTCGCCGCGCGACATCGTCGATGGTCGGAAACGTTCCGAGACCCCAGCAGAGCTGAACCGCGCGTCTGATGCCGGTATCGCCGGCAGGTAAGACGTCGGGTCGGTGAAGCTGGCGCATGAGGAACATCTGGGCCGTCCACAGGCCGATCCCCCGGACGGCCGTGAGCGTGGTGATCACGTCGCTGTCGCTCCGCGCCGCCATGCGTTCCACGTCGAGCAGCCCCGCCCTCTGCCGCGTTGCCAGGTCTTCCAGGTAGGACGCCTTCGCCCAGGAGAGACCAGCATTGCGCAGGCCGTCCAGCCCGAGTGCGAGGAGGCTGTCAGGTGATGGGTTGCCACCGCCTGCCACAGCGATGCGGTCGAACACTCTGAAGGCGGCCGTGGCCGAGACGCGCTGGCTCACAATGTGCAGCACCAACGCGGCGAAGAGGCTCGAACCGGTGCGGCCGCCATCATGCCATTCGAACGGGTTCGGGTGACCATGGATATCGATCAAGCTTGCGAAGATGGGATCAAGCTCCGCCAGGCTTTCATACTCATGTGCGAACGTCCCGGTCGTAGGAGCCCTGCCATCGCGTTGGCTGCTCACCGTAATGCTCCGGCCCGCGGCCGGGCGAACAACTGGCTCGTCTTGCGGGCGGCGACGGCAGGCCGCACGAAAGATGGCCTGCCCTCGTCAGCCCACATCAACATCAACAGCTCGGGGCCGGCCTTTGAAGTGCCGGAGATGCCGCCGCCGCGATCGGCCATCGAAGCGCCGAATGCGCTGACGTTCACGGTGGCGTCCCGTCCTCGCACAATCGCGGGGCCAGCCCTCTGACCAGGATCTGGGGCAACTGCATCCCGACGAGACGGCCGCCCCCGGCCGCCCCCGTGACGAGTGCGGTCAATCCTAACGGCAGCTCACACATCGCAGCCCCCTTGCACCTGAACTTGTACCAATCGATGTAACCGAGCCCGCATCCTCACGGGGTGCACGGCGCTGCCGAACTGGTCCGGCGAACTCTCCAGGGGACTCGGTTCCACAGTCAACGCGTCTGCACCTCGACGACGAAATCGGCTGGGTCGGGGAGCGAGCGCGGAAGGGTGAGCTCAACTATCGGCTCCGAGCGGGCGATCCGGCTTCGCTGCGACCAGGGGTAGTCCGCGATCGACCGGAACGTCTCGGCGCCGCGCGGGTGAAGCGTCGTCCGCACGGCGCCGGCGTTCAGGTGCGTGAGCTCGACGTCCGAGGCGTACGCCTCGAGCACCGCCGACGTGTCGAAGATCAGGATGTCGTGTAGCCGTCCCCGGTTGGACGGGGCCGCGCACAGGGTGTCGAGGCGCTTCTCGGTGAGCCAGAAGAAGACACGGCGGTTGAGTGTGCGGTACCACTCCGGCTCTGACATCCCGACCAGGGCCCGTCGCAGCACATTGACGTTTATCGGCCTGTTGTCGTGGATGACGGCACGCCCGTGTTCGGGATGCTCGATGACGACAGGGTGGCCACGACGCGACGCCTCGATCCGGTCGCGGTCAGGCCCGCTCACCTCGAACAGGTCGAGGAGTGCGGTGGTCGAGAGCAGACCATGACGCTTGACCGATGACCACGAGCCTGCCTCAGTCATGTGATACAGCCGCGGCCAACGGACGGCAATGTAGGACGCGCTGAGCGTGTCCGGAACGTTCACCTGTCGCTCTCCCGATGTCAGGACTGTCACGCCGCGGTGATTCCGCCGTCGCGAAAGATGGCGTGCCCGGTGCGGTACGCAAGACCGCGCCTAATAGGTGAGACCGATGAGCTCACGGACTGGCCTGAGACCGGCCTGTTCAGCCTTGGCGTAGGGACTACCGCAGTAAGGAAAGTTGCTACGCACCCTGTCGACATCGGGTGCCACCCCATCAGCGATCGGAGTATTGGCCGCCAAGGTCAGCATGACGTCGAAGGCATCCACGTGCAGAGGACGGCCATTGAAAACCGCACCACCAAATTCCGCTACTGTTCCAATCTCGTACGGCAACAACGCCGGACAGATGCGAGAGGAAATCTGCCTAGCGTATTCGCCAGAACCTTCGGACGCCCCAGCGCTGGCGGTCAGTTTCGACACGAGCTCAGTAACCGCCGCGCCAAAGTTCTCCACGTCCTGCGAGGGGACGGACGTGTGGTAACGATCGGCAAGATCCGGAAGCTCGGGATTCGACAGGAAGAGGTGGGTGAATAATGGCAGGCCCCAACGGTAGACCTGCGTCTCCGGAGCGTGCCCGTAGAGTGACACGGTCGCCCAGCTGCGGATAATACCGTTCCCCAAAAGCGAGTTTGGGACTTCGAGCACGGTCGCCATCACGTTGCGGTTCTTGAAGAGATTCTGCTTGTGCCGGAATGCCTCATCGGCGAAGCGATTCTCGTTGAAGAGACCGTTCACCAGCGTGAAGAAGCCAAATGCATCTGCTGCCCAGAGTTCTGCGGCCACGCCGACGTACGCACGAATCCCGTCAGAGGAGACCTCTTCGCCGACTTCGCCTTCTACGAGTAGATCCCCGGCATCGCCTCCGATCTCGTCGCCTTCCGCCCGGATGACCTTGAAGTGCTGGGAATACGTGCTTTCAGCGCTGTCTCCGCGACGATGACGCGGGTCGTCATAGATGAATTTGAAGACGACATCCTCGCGCGCGTCACCATCGCGATCGAACCGGAACGCGTACAAGCCCTCAGGGTGAAGTGTATCCGGGGCAAATATTTGCGCGTCGGGGTTCGTCGTCATGATCATAGCCGTACTGTCGGTCGATGCGCCCTTGAACAAGTACATGTCCAAGATATTTAGACGCGAGTCGTCCTTGGCGATAGCGGTGTCGAAGTGGTGAGACATGCACGTCATCCTTTCGTGAAATTTCAGCTCCCGGTCCGTGCCGGAAAGATCTTCTGAACATGGGCGGATGGACACCTGAGTCGAGTAGCTCCAGCATGGTCGAGCTTTGGTCGCAGGGAAATTGGGTAACAGCGGCGTCCCTGATCAGTCGTTGACGTCGAAAGTCTCCAGTACGCGGTCTTCTAGCCGCGGGACGATCTCTCCGAGTACGAGTTCCTTGAAGTGCTCGGTCTCACGATGGGCGTCGAGCGCTTCCCGTGAGGCGTAGCGCTCGAGAAGGACGTAACTGCGTTCGTCGTCGAGGCGGCGGTATATCTCGAAAGCTAGGCATCCGGGCTCGGTGAGAGCGGCGGCGGCAAGCTTAGGTAGTAGCGGGAGCACCTCGTTCTCCTTGCCGACCGACATCGTGTGGCGCGCGATGAGTTGAACCTCGCTCATTGGTTTTCCCTTCATAGATACGGTCACTTATACCTTGACGTGCCCATTCATGGTTTTTCGGGGATTGTGAATCAGTCGGTTGGTCATCAGGCGACCGTGGTCTCGGGCTCGGGAAAGTCGATTTCGGTCTCGGCGACGTTGTTGATGAAGTTGGTCAACAGAAACTGGACCGAAAGGGCTATGATCTCGGCAATCTGAGGCTCGGCGTAGCCGGCGTCGCACACGGCAGCAAGATCGGCGTCGGTGACCTTCCCTCGTGTCTCGGTCACTCGTTTGGCAAACTATGCTGCCGCCGCGCTTGCCGATGGCGTCAAGGACACCATGGGTGGCCTCCGGGGCTTCGTCGCGGGTGGGGATGTTCAAACGAGCCATAACGATACTCATTCTTGGCTACACAAGGCAAAGGTTGCCCTGTCTCATTTATCTTATGGGGTCAGATATCCGTGTTCGAGCCGCGCCGTTACCGTCCGTCGGTTTCGTCGTAGCTTGAAATCGGCTGTGCCCACTCTCGTCCTGCCTCACGACCGGCACCGCGTGATGAGCTCCGAGGCCAGTCCTGGAAGGTCCGGCGCCACGATGTGGGGTTGCGGAAGGCCACCAAGGGGCAGAGGGGCATTACCCGGCCGGGTGAGGAGGCCGCCGGTGAATCCGGTGGACTGTGCTCCCACGGTGTCCCACACGTGGGTGGCGATCATCATGCAATTCGACGGCGCTACCTCCAGCTCCTGGGCGACAAGGTTGTACACCAGCGGGGCCGGCTTGTAGGAGCGGGTGCTCTCGATGTGGAACTGACGCTCGAAGTACGGAGCGAGACCGGCCTGCTCGAGTGGGCTCTTTCCGTTGGGATTCGGCGGAGAGTTCGTCAACGTAACCATGCGAAAGCCGGCGTTCTGCAGCAGCCGGAGTCCCGGTTCGACGTCAGGATGCGCTGGCATGGTGAGCATGCCCTGCTTGATCTCGTCGATGTCGGATGCTGTGACCTCAACGCCATGGATCTCTCCAGCCATGCGGAGCAGCCCCTGGCCGAGGGAGAAGTAGTCCTTGTAGAGACCTGACAGGGTGACCGTCATCGAGTACATGATGAGGTTGGCCAGCCATTCGCGAAGCACCCGTCGGTCGCCGAAAACCTTCTCGAACAGGGGTGAGATCGACTCGAAGTCGATCAATGTCTCGTTGACGTCGAAAACGAGTACTTCCGGGGTGCCGTTGATCCACTGGGTGCCGTCCGGCGTGCTTCGATTGCGCTGCATGGCGTGATCCGCCTCCTCTTATGTTGTAGGGGAAGTATTCGAGGGCTCTCCCGGCAGCCCGGCGCTACTCGTGAGATTCGCACCGCGGGGCCACAGTGGTCGGCATCGCCGACAGACCGCACCGGGACATCAGCTATCGGTGGACTCAACTCGAGGAACGTCGGGGTAGTATTGAGGTGCTTCCCGTCGGTCATACATGCCGTAGTCGCGAATGATCCGCACCCGACGAAGGCGCAGCTGTTCGGATGACGTGAGGCTTTTCTCGAAGGTCTCCGCGGCGGAATCGTCAGGCCACGACGCCAGCAGGATGAGATCGCCCGGACTCAGCACGGCGTCAAAGACGTCCCACGACAGTGGCAGATGGGTAGCGAGGTCGAGTCCCAACGCGCGAGCGAGCCGGTCGGGTTCGGATTCTGGGGTGTAGCCCGCCGGAGCATCGATGAGTGTCACCGCGGTGCCCTCGCCGACCTCGGTCTCGTCCAAGCGCTGTTCGCGCAGTTCCAGACCGGCGGGTAGCCGAGTGTCCTGGGTGATCTGGCCCACCCTCAAGTGGTAGTCGAGCAGAACTTCGGTGCGCCCCTTCTCCTGGATTCGATGGTGGCTCTCGAGCCTGCGCCAGCGAACGACGGCCTTCTCGTCCCGCCAATTCGACAGCGAGAGGATCCAGCCCTCGCGGGTTAGGCTGCGATACCGGATGTTGTCCACGAATCCGTCGATCTGCTCTAATTCGGGTCGCAACATCTTGGCGTAGCCGAGGTAGGCATCCCACTGATCGGGCTTGGGATGCACTTCGAATAGTACGGAAAACATTTCGGTCTCCTCGTGGTGGGTCAGGTCGAGTCCGCTTTCACGTGATGTGGCGGATTCTGCTGATTTGATATCGAGCGTGTTCCCCGCTCACGCCTCTCGCCAATCGGGCCGTATAGCCGCCTTACAGCCACGTGCCCGCCCCCGGTCGCCGCGGCTCGATAGGCATCCTGGCTTGAGAAGAGCCAGACACAGAGGCACGTTTAATCGGTCGCCACTGACTCTAGGTTCGCCCAGCTTCGACGGCCGTCGAAGTATTAGCGATGAACGCTGCAGTCAAACGACGGCCAGCTTCCGCGGGTGGCTACAAACGCTGTCTGACCAGGGAAGACACCTGGCGGGCCGAAATCGGCCACAATAGTGCTGGGCGATGGTCATGCACTTCGCTGTGGCGCTGTTCACACTTGCCACGGTGGGCGTCAGGGTCGCTCATGTCGTCATGGCCTGTGGGCATCTGCTCTACCGGTTGACGGGTATTCAGTGTTGAGTGTCCGTAGGGTATCGACACTCGAGCTGAGGTGATGGTTCCGGATGTCGATCTGAACCTCGCCCGTGATGCCGAATACTATGACCGCGTATGGCACTTTGTTCATGTTGTCCATGACGGACGGAGGATTCTCGAGCCAGAGCGAGCGCTTGACCGGGAGACCCCAGCGGAACCCGCTGGCACGGCACGATCAACGCGGCAGCATTTCGCCGACAGTGCGTCTGGGTCTAGGCGATCTGGGCGAGGGCGGTTCTGACGGAGAAGCGGGTGACGCCGACCTCGGTCAGGTCGGTGATGCTCGGGGCCCTGGGAGCCACATCGCCCTAACCGCTAGCCCGGTCATAGTGCCCACCCGCTGGAGCGCGTCGGTGTCGAGCGGGCCTGGGGCGAAGATCCCGTCGGCGCCGGCATCCCGGTAAGCCCGAGCGCGAGAGATCGTTTCGTCAAGGCGACCGGATCCAGCGCCGATCGCGAGCAGGAACACGTCGGTACGCTCGTTGATGAACAACGGACACTGAAGTCATCGGCCGCGGCGCGTGCTGCCGCGATTCGGGCGGTCTGAGCCGGAATGTCGAACAGCACGCCGTCGGGAGAGCTGGAGTGCTCGATGTTCACCCCGACGATGCCGGCCTGCAGGAACCGGGTGATTTTCGCCCGCACCCCGTCAGGCGTAGCGGCGTAACCGCCCTCCACATCGCCCGAGACCGGCAGATCCACCGCGGCCACGATCCTGCGTACCGCCGCAAGTACGTCCTCGACACTCAGGCGGTTTCCGTCCGGAACGCCGGCCGACCAGGACAAGGCACCACTCGACGTGGCAATCGCAGTGGCCCCGGCAGTGGCGATCATGTGCGCGCGTCCCACACATTGGCCAGCACCAGCGGCGGATGCTCGTGCAGTGCACGGAACCGTTCCGCCCGCTCCTGCTGGACAATCAGGTCAAGGGTCGCCTCGGTCATGTGTTCCTTCCTTCCTGTGGAGGTGGATCCGGCTCCGGTCCCCCGGAAGTCGCGGCACTGCAGTGGACTCGCCACGGAGTCCTGATGGGCTATCGACGCCGATAGGGCACACCGGTGGCGAGGCCCGCCGCGACGCCTGTCGTTCGGCCACGGCGTATTCACGTTGGTATGCGTCGGCTCAGTCCCCGCCGGCTCGCGGTCCGGTCTGGAGCGCAGCGGGACGCCGCAGTCCACAAGAGGCTAACCAGCCCGGACTTCTTAGTCCAGTAATAGCTGGACTTGAAGTCTGATATCCGCTAGCCAGCTTGAGCGCCGATCATCCGATTCGTTGATTACTGGTCGTTGACGGCCCATCAAGAGGTGACGGTTTTGTGTAGCTTGCGACCAACGCGGAGTTGGCGGTGCTCAGGCGCTGCACTCGGCAGTCCTAGTTTTGCGGATCGCAGTCTCGCCCCGATCTGGCAGGCCCCGGGCGCAGAAGCACGCTGGGCGTGTTGAGGGTCGAGACGATCAACAAGATCGTTCCGGACGGCGTGCCGGAGCTGTGGGCTTGGCTCTTGCGGCAGGCGCTCCAATTCGCTGGACGTGGCGTTGTGACGCCCCGCCGGGGATGCACACCCGCTCAGCCTTCAAGCGGATCAGCGACGATCCCGCTCAAGGCCAACAAGTGCGCCCTCTCGGAGCCTGTCACCAACCGGGCGGCACGATCGGCGTCGGTCGGTCCTGCTCCGAAGGATGGGCAGTCGTCACGCAGTGGGCACACCCCGCATGCGGGCTTGCGGGAATGGCAGATACGTCGGCCGTGCACAATCGCTCTGTTGGATAGCGTGGTCCATTGTTCGCTTGGAACCAGGTGGCCGATGGCCTGCTCGACCTTGGCTGGATCCTCTTCGGCGGTCCACCTCCAGCGGCGCACGACTCGGCCGAAGTGGGTGTCCACCGTGATCCCCGGGACGCCGAAGGCGTTTCCGAGGATGACATTCGCCGTCTTGCGTCCGACCCCAGGCAGCGTGACCAGCGCGTCCAGCGTGTTCGGTACCTTCCCGTCGAACCTCTCTTCGATCGCGGCGCCCAGGCCCATCAACGAGCTGGCCTTGTTGTGGAAGAAGCCCGTAGGGTGGATCAGACCTTCCAATTCCGCGCGGTCGGCGTGAGCATAATCGGCAGCGGTGTGGTATCGGGAGAACAGCGCCGGGGTCACTTCATTCACTCGGCTGTCCGTTGCCCGCGCGGACAGGATGGTGGCGACAGTCAGCTCGAGTGGGGTGGTGAAGTTGAGCTCCCAGCGCGCGTCCGGATAGGCTTTCGCCAAGACGTCGATCATGCGTCGTGCCCGCAAGGAGAGGCTCGTGTCCTCTTCCGAATCTGCGGCGGCCGGTTGCTTACGCTTCCTGTGACTCGATCTCTCATTGTCTGGCTTTTTATCTGGTTCCGTCATGATCGTCCTCTGCGGTAGGTCCTGCGATCTCCGTTCAGGATCCAAATCTGAGAAGATCTGTTCAAACTGATTTTCTTGAAGTCGGCGCCGCGCAAGCTCGGTCGAGGCACGGTCTTGGTCTCGCGGTGCAAGAGCCAGGAGCATGCGCGCCCACCGCCATAGGAGGCGTCCTCGTCGGGAGGCGAGGGCGCTCTGGATCCCCCGCCGGCATCGGCCAGATTCGGGCGGCCAGACCAAGGTTGCGGAGGTAGCCAAGTGTGCGGTCGTTGAAGTCGCCGCCGGTTCATGGCTAGAGGGCCAAAGATCGCAGCTGACCGCTGGGCAGGCGCGATGGGCAGCGACGGCCTGTCGATGTTGCCGCGGGGACGTTTCCTCGCCATCTCGGCTACCGAGGGTCGCACCGGATCCTGCGCTGTCACGTCCACCACCTCAATTCGCCCTGCGCGGGCATCGGGGCTCGAAGCTACCCCTCGCCCGCGGTCGAAACCGAGCCCTCTGAAGACGATTGCTGGCAGGTCGGTGCGCTCTGGGCGTTATTTCGGCAGCGAGGCGAATCCACCGCGGACCTACTTGCCCAGCGGTTTGCCTGATCTGATGTAGTGCTGCCGAGCCCGGGGAGCACGTGGCCGGCTCATCTTCTTCACCAGCTCGTGGCTTTCGGTGGGCCGTGCTCGCCCACCATCCCCGGTCACCTCGGTGGCGCACACCGCGCACTGGTTCTGGCGAGCAGCCGCAGCTGTGCCTGTCGGGAGCGACACCCGCCGCGCCGAGGCTTACGATTCGGGCCTTTCGATTAAATGTCCGCGCGTCGTCTGCAATGTCAGCTAGCACTCACGCGCCTCCCGGCCCGTAGGGACGCGCCGCCGTGCTCGCGCCAGATCAGCTTGCCCGTGATCGCTCGGTTGCCCATGGGCGGCGCTGGGCCTCTGCGCTTCACCTCGTTTCGTGGGGTCCCGCTGGTGGGCAGCCGACTGCGGCGTCACGCGTTACCAACGACCTGGGCGACCCTGTCTGCCCGAAGTCGTATATGCCCGCGTGGTTGACGTGGCTGGCGACTTCCCGGGCGGCCGCCGACAGTCGGCGCACGTCAGCGGGATCGGCGAGGTTCGCTGGGACGAAGTGGGCATTGCCTCCGTCGACCTCGATGGCGCTGACAGTGCCGCTGCCACGTTCGGGGTTGCGGCCGTGAATCACCGTGTGCGGCTGCTGGGCCCCGACCACCACGAGACCCTCGCCACGCGGCTTCTGCTCGTCGGCTTCCGCGGCAAGGCCGGCGATCACGCCGGCGCGGCAGTGCGGCCTGTTCGTTGGGGAAGTGCCCGCGCCGGCGGGTGGCCTGGCGGAATCTCGAGTTCAGGCTCTCGACCGCGTTCGTGATGTTGATGATCTTCCTGATCTCCGATGGGAACGCCAGGAACGGCGTGAACTGGTCGGCGATACTGGGATCGAACCGAGCTCCTCGAACCGCGTTACGGCGGCGTGCTCGATGGGTGGGGAGTAGATCGGCGCAGATCGCCCTCCTCCACTCTCCCACCCCGATCGGCTCGGACACGACCAGACCGACCAGCTCCGCTTGATCCGGGAGCGAGACGCCGAGCTGGGCCGACTCACCAACCACGTCCGCCGGTTCGCCACGATGATGACCGGGCTTTGCGGCGAGGACCTCGAGCAGTGGATCACTGGCGCCGAACACGACACCTTGGCGCCGCTGGCTTCCTTCACCGCAACCTGCGCCGACGCGGTTGGCGGTTGGGCGATGGTCGTGCGGGTACTACGGGCGAGCGCGGTTCGCACCGGTGATCGTTTCGGGTCCAGGGTCGGATTCGGCTGGCGACCGGCGGTGCGTTGCTGCTGCTGGCCGAGCGACCCGTCCACCCCGATGGCGGTCGATCGGGCGTAACCGCGGGTCGACGGGTGTGCCGCCCCGCAAGAAGCGGCGTACGCAGCCGTCGATGAGCAGGTCGTGCGGAATGGGGCCAGCCCCGCCAGCTCGGTCGACGAGCTCGGGCGCCACTCGGTCCTCCCACTGAATACTGGACGGCATGCGTGTCGACTTCGACCCCGAGTCCATGGGCGGGGACGCTTTCTACCGGTTCCTGACCTCGGTCGTCGTTCCGCGTCCGATCGCGTGGGTCTCCAGCGTCACGCCCGACGGGGCGGTGGAGAACCTCGCCCCGCACTCGTTCTTCAGCATCGCCAGCACCGATCCGCCGATCGTGCAGTTCACCTCGATCGGCCGCAAGGACTCCTTGCGCAACGTCGAGGACACCGGGGAGTTCGTCGTCAACTTCTCTCCCGAGCCGCTGCTGCGCCAAATCCGTGACACCGCCATCGACTTCCCCCGGGCCGTGAGCGAGTTCGGCACCGCGGGAATCGAACGCGAGGCCAGCCGTCATGTGCGGCCGCCGCGGGTGGCCGCCTCTCCCGTCGTGCTGGAGTGCCGTTCGCACACCACGCTGCGCATGGGCAACTCCACCCTGGTGTTCGGCCGGGTCTTCCTGGCCGCGGTGCACGAGGAGTACCTCGTCGGCGGCCGCCCCGACGCCGAGCGGCTGCGTCCGCTGACCAAGCTCGGCGGCGACCAGTGGGGGACGCTGGGCGAGATCGTGCACCTGAGCCGCATCCCCTACGAGGAACCGCAGGACGACATCTGAGTCCCGGGGAACCTCTGCGCGGACGTGACAAAACGCGGCGCTAGTCGGCCTCAACAACCCGGAGGCCACTGCGATCGCCCTGGACGAGGAGGGCTACCTGCACACCGGGGATGTCGCCACGGCCACCGAGGAGGGGGTCTTCGGTGACGGTCGACATGGACGCGGACGCCACGATGGGCGAACGTGGTCTACACGACGCAGACCCCGCGCCGGGAGAGATCTCTACGCGGACAGGCTGCGGAGCCGACGGCGGCCGTCCACCCGCATCTGCGGCGCATCGTCGAGCGACGGGATGACGCTGCGGGCCGACGCCATGCCGAGCAGGGCCGGGTGCCGTGCGAACTCCTCGGTGGGTATGCCGAGCGCGTTGGACGCGGCCACGACACGGGCGACCTGCCACTCCTGCACTTCCGCTGGCTTCGCTGCCCGGGTCAAGGGCGACGGTGGACATGAGCAATCCGGCCGGCTGCCTGTTGTCGGTCGGCTGATCTTGGTTGCCTCGGCGATCACCCCTGCCCCGCCACCAGCACGGTGAGGGTGCCGTTGCGTGATCAGCGCGAGAACCGGTTATAGACGGTCCTCCGGGACAGGCTCTAGTGCTCCCCGGCGCCCGCGGGTTCCAGCACGAAGATGTGTTCCACGAGCTCGAACGGGCCGTCGCGGTCCTCGTGCTTTTCGAACCGGGCGAGAAGCGACCGCTTGGTTCCGAACACCGGATCGGCCTCGAGGTGTGGATCGTCGTCACGGAAGAGCATAGTCGTGACGGTGCCGAAGCCGGGTGCGGCGATCCGCACATGCACGTGGGCTGGGCGCATCAGCGGTCGATCGAGTACCCGCATCAGCTCGCCGACGGTTCCATCTCCGGGGATCGGGTACGGGCCCGGGGCGATGGACCAGAAGGAGAATCGGCCGTCAGCATCGGTCCGCAGCAGCCCGCGCATCGCCGGGCCATCCAGCCCGGGTACATCGGAGTCGTAATGGCCCACGGAGTCGCTGTGCCAGACATCGACCTGGGCGTCGGGCACGGGCCGGCCCGCGTCATCGACGACCCGGGCCCGCACTTGCATCCGCGTGCCGGCCTGGCCGGCGGAGAGGTCCGCGCCGGCGTCGAGGCGCGGCCGATCCTCGCGGAAGAAGGGCCCGAGCACGCTGTTCTCCGAACCACCACGGGTGCGCCGGTTGTTGATCGCATCGACGAGCATGGTGACGCCCAGGACGTCGGAGAGCAGGATGAACTCCTGCCGTTCCGGGGTGCACAGCCGGCCGGTCCGGGTCAGGAAGTCGACCGCCGCGGCCCACTCGTGCTCGCGGAGGCCGACCTCGCGGACGAAGTCGTGGATGTGACGTACAAGTGCGGAGACGACCTCCCGTGATCGTGCGTCGGCCGATTCCGAGATGGAGCTCAGTACGGCATCCGTGATGGTGGTGTCGTCGAGATCGAGCATGGGCGAACCTCCTCGCTTCTGAACTGCGCCCAACGCTAGGAAGGCCGCTGTGAAAGCAGGGGGAATGCGGGTGTTAGTGGTTTTCACCCTGCGACGGGGGACCCGTCTCACCCCGCCCGGCTACACGCTCGGTCGGGTCAGCGAACCCGGCTATGAGGAGTGGCGATCATGCTGCGCACCGGAGAGCAGTACCTGGCGGCCTTGGATGACGGACGTGTGGTGTGGGTGGGGGACGAGCGGATCGACAACGTCGCGACTCACCCCAAGACCCGGGCGTACGCGCAGCGCGTCGCCCAGTTCTACGACCTGCACCACCGGCCCGACCTGCAGGACGTCATGACCTTCGTCGATGGCGACGGCGAGCGGCGCTCCATGATGTGGTTTCGGCACCGGACGAAGGAGGAGCTGATCCGCAAGCGCCGGTACATGGAGACCGTGCTGCGGGAGCTCGATGCGGGCTCGGCGCCCCGCACCCCTGACGTCAACAACTACGTACTGGTCACCTATATCGACGACCCGCAGCCATGGAGCGACCAGTCGCGCGGGACCGGAGGCAGGGACCTCACCGTGGGCATCCGGGAGTTCTGGGAGTTGGCGCAGGACAACGACTACAACGCGGCTCCCGCGTTCGTCGACCCGCAGACGGACCGCTCGCGCGAGTCCGCTCACGCCGAGTCGCCCGCGCTGCACGTCGTGGAGACCAACGACGAGGGCATCGTCGTGCGGGGCGTGAAGGCGATCGGCACCGGTACCGCGTTTGCGGACTTCATCCACATCGGTGTCTTCTACCGCCCGGGCATTCCGGGTGAGCAGGTCATCTTCGGCGCGGTGCCGGTGAACACGCCCGGCGTCACCCTGGTCTGTCGGGAGAGCACCGTCCGAGACGGTGAGGAGGAGAACCACCCGCTGGCCGCGTCCGGAGACGAACTGGATAACGTCATCCTCTTCGACGACGTGTTCATCGCGTGGCACCGGATCTTCCACGTGGGAAACCCGGAGCACGCCGCGCTGTACCCGCAGCGGGTCTTCGACTGGCTGCACTACCAGGCGCTGATCCGCCAGTCCGTGCGCGCGGAGCTGATGATGGGCCTGGCCATGCTGATCACCGAGCACATCGGGACGTACCAGCTCCCGCCGGTGCAGACCCGCCTCGCTCAGCTCGTCGGCTTCCACCAGACCATCCGCGCGCACCTGATCGCCAGCGAGGACGAGGGCTTCATGACGCCGGGCGGGCTGTACAAGCCAAACGTCTTGCTCTTCGACTTCGGGCGCGCCTACTACCTGGAGAATGTGCCGCGGATGGTTTCGGAGGTCATCGACCTCGCCGGCCGGGCGTCGCTGATCTTCCCGACCGAGGGCCAGTGGGGGCGCCCCGAGCTGCGCCGGTGGCTGGAGCCGCTGCAGACCGGCCCAGTCGGCCGGCCGCACGACCGGCTCAAGATCAGCCGCGTGATCCGTGACCTCTTCCTCTCGGACTGGGGCGACCGGATCAGCACCTTCGAGAACTTCAACGGCACCCCGCTGCTCGCGATCCGGATGCTGACCATGAAGCGGGCAGAGCTGTCGCCGTCGGGCCCGGCCGCGGACCTGGCCCGGCAGGTCTGCGGAATCGAGCCACCACAGTCGGTCGGGGCCGAGACTGGCTACACCGGGCAGGCCGGCTACGCACGACGGCAGGACGCGGCCACTCCCGCCTGACCGAACGGGTCGGGGGTGCTCTCAGCGACGAGGCCGGGAGCACCCCCGCCGGAATCCCCTCGGAGGAAGCAGCCCCAGCTCCCGCGCGGCGGCGACCGCCGCTCCCCGGTCGTGGACACCGAGTTTGCGGAAGATCGTCCGGACATGCGTCTTGATCGTGTTGTGCGACAGGTTCAGCTCGGCGGCGATCTGCCGGAGGCTGAGTGAGCCGCCCAGTGCGCGCAGGACCGCGCGCTCGCGGGTGGACATACCCCGGTCCCGCACGTCTACAGCGGGCCTCGGGGCTGCGGGAAGCAGCGCTTCGAGCAGCGAGCCCGGCTCGCAGTCGGCCAGGGCAGCCCGTGCCAGATCCCCTGCGTGGGCCGCCCTGGCCCCGTCGCCGCTCAGCAGCGCCAGGTTGGCCACGATGCACCAGGCCGCGGCGGCGGCGTGCGGCTCGCCGTCGTCGAGCGCACGCGCCGCGGTGATCGCGTCGTCGAGCCCATCGACGTCGCCCCGGTATGCACCGGTCAGTGCGAGCAGGCAGCGTGCGAGGGGCGCCAGGGCGTCCCCTCGCGCGCCGCTCAGCGCCTCGCCGACCGCTCGCCGGATCTCGTCGTCATCGGCCCCGGCGAGGAAGGCGCAGGCAGCGAGCGCCTCCTGCACCCGGCCCAGCACGTACCGGTATCCCGTCGCGCTCGCGATGTCGGCCGCGGCCCGCAATGCGGCCCTGGCCTCGTCGAGCCGGCCGCTCCACATCAGAGCCGTACCGCGGGCCAGCGAGCCGAGCCCGGGCCACCACGGCCCGTCAGCGTCCCCGGTGGCCGTCGCGATCGACCCGAGCCGGTAGGCCTCCGCCAGCCGCCCCCCATGCAGGGCCTCCATCGCACCGAGCGCGGCGTCAGCGCCCCCCATTTCCGTGCCGTCCGGGCAGGGCCCCATCCGCCAGCGCGCCGCGCCCGAGCCGGCGCCGCGAGCCAGCGCCGCTGCGGCCCCCACGCGGCGCAGCGCCGGACCGGCTGTCCGCGGGTCCCGGACGAGACCATCCAGCCAGCCCAGCACCTCGCCGCTCGCGGCGGCCGCCCAGCGGGCCAGCACCGCGTGCCCGGCGAGTCCCGGGTCGTGCGCCGCAGCAGCATGTCGAAGCACCGGCTCGAGTCGGCCCTGCGCGGTGAACCAGGCGGCGGCGCGAGCGTGCAGGAGCACCGCGGCCCCCGGTTCCTCGACATCGAGCACCGTGGCGAGCGCGGCCCGCAGCACCGGGTGGTAGCGATAGGTCGCCACCTGCGTCGGGGACCGCCGCACCAGGAACGAGACCCGAGCCAACTCCTCCAGCACGTGCCCGTCGCGGCCGCCGTTCACAGCGGCGCACGCGTCGGGGGTCAGCACGTCGAGGACGGAGGTGTGCAGCAGGAACCGGCGCTGCCGGGAAGTGACCCGCTCGAGGAACCCCGCCCGGAGGTACTCGACCACGGCCGGCACCGGCGCCGGCCCGACGGGCTCCTGCGGCGCCTCGCGGACGGCCACGCCCGTCAGCCGCAGTGCGACGGCGAGCCCGTCGGTGGCCTCGTGCACTGTCCGGACGGTCTTCTCGCCGAGCGAGCGGTCCGCCAGTGCAGTAAGCAGCGTGCCCGCCTCGGCGAGGGTGAACCGCAGCTCGGCCTCGTCGAGCTCGGCGACCCGCCCTGCCGCCTGCAGCGCGGGCAGCGATGGCAAGGTCAGCGGCCTCGCGGTGGCGAGCGCCAGCCGGACTTCGTCGGGCAACTCGCGGGCGAGACTGTCCAGGGCCTCCAGCGCCAGCGGATCGTCGACGCCGCCGAGGTCGTCGACGATCACGGTCAGTGGCCCGGCCCCGATCAGGCCGTTGACCAGGTCCGGAACGACCTCGCCGAGCAGGGTGGCCCGGTCCTCCAGCCGAGACGGTGGATACGGCCCCGTGGCCGTGTAGTGCGGCCGCAACGCCTCGAGGAGGGCCGACCACACCCCGGCCGGGTGGTTGTCGTAGCGGCTCAGGCTCACCCAGCACCAGCTCCGGTCGGGCAGGCCCCCCACCCACTGGGCGAGCAGTACGGTCTTGCCGGCACCGGTGGGGGCGCGGAGCAGCACGATCGGCTCCCGGGCCGCCGTGAGCCGGGCGAGCAGCCGGTGGCGGCGCACGTGGTCGGGTTGGAGGACCGGTGGCCGCAGCCGAGTCCGGACGACGACACGCCGCAGACCGTCGGGTGTCACATCGCGAGGGCGAGCTGCCAGTCGTAGTGCAGCTGCGCGTGCCGCTCCGGGTCGCACAGCTGCCCGAACCGACTCCCGAAGTAGACCAGCGGCGCGGCGTCCTCGACGAAGTCGCAGGCCTCGACGTCGCCGATGAGGATCGTGTGGTCCCCGCCGGGGAGCGCGGCATCGACCCGGCACACGAAATGTGCGATCGCCTCGCTGAGCACCGGCATGTCGTGGTCCTCGCGCAGCGCAACCCCTGCGAACTTGTCGGGCAGGGGGCTCGCAAACCGCAGGGCCACGTCCTCGTGGCCGGCGCCGAGGACGTTGACCACGAACCGCCCGGACTCGACGATCGCCGAGCGGGTGGGCAGCCGGTTCCCGACGCAGACGATCAGCTGGAGCGGATCGAGCGACAGCGAGGTCACCGCGCTCGCGGTCATGCCGGCGTACCCACTCGGGGTGGCCGTGGTGATGATGGCGACGCCGGTGGTGAAGCGGGAGATGGCCGACCGGTAGGTCTGGGTGGGGTGCGTGGACGGTCGCTCCGGACGCATGCTGACCTCCGAGGATGTCGGGACGTAGTGCCCAGCGTCCGCCCGGACCGTTAGCGGAGGGGAAACAGCCCTACTGCCGCAGGCGCGTGACCAGCCGATGCACCTCGGCCGACGGGGGCATCCCCAGCTCGCGCATCGTCGCGACGTACTGCTGGTAGAGAGCGAGCACGGCGTCGTCGTTGCCACTGGCCTGAGCCAGCGACAGGACGAGTTGCCAGGCTTGCTCACGGTAGGGGTCGCGGCGCAGGACGTCGTTGACGTGACCTCGGGCCTCCCTGTACCGGTCGAGCCGGAAAGCCAGCCGTGCGGCGTCGAGGCGCGCGCCGGTGATCCGATCATCGATCTCCGCGCGTCGCGCGTCGATCCAGGGGCTGGACAGGGTGGCGAGGAAGGGACCACGTTCGGCCTGCGCGAGCGCGCGGTTCAGCGTGCGCATCCGGGTCTCGCCGTCCTGCCGGTCAGCCTGCGCGAGCGAGTTCAGGACGGCCTCCGCGCTGCCGACCACGACGTTCGAGCCGGCGATGCTGTACCGGTCGTCCTCCTGCACCGGCCCGAGCTCGGGCGGTAGGACCTCGCGTAGCCGGTAAAGGGCCTGCCTCAGGTAGCTGCGGCCCGCGGAGTCGTTGCGCCCACCGAACAGCACGTCGAGCAGCTCCTGTCGAGTGGCCGTCCGCCCGGTCTGCGCGATCAGATACGAGAGCAGCTCCATGCTCTTGGACAGCCGGGGCTGCACCCGTCGATCGTCGACGGTGAGCACCGGCTCGCCGAACTGCTCCAGAACCAGCCGCGGCGCGCCCCCGGAGACCCGCACAGGGCCCTCGCGTGCGAGCAGTGAGGTCATCTCGTGCCAGCGGGCCATCCGCACCGGCTCGCAGTCGGCGGCCCGAACGGCCACTCCGGGCACGTCGGCCAGCGCGGCGAGCAGCACGTGCCGCGCCCCGACGTCCGTGGCCACCGTCAGCGCGAGATCGGTGCTGCGGGCCGAGGCGTCCTCGTCGCCGAGCCTCCATTCCGCTTCTGCCAGGTAGGCCAAGGTGGTCGCGAGCTCGAGCCGGCGGTCGCCGGTCCTCATGCCCGCCACCGCCGCTGCCAGCGTCGTGCGGGCCTCGTCGTTGCGGTCCTGGCTGAGCAGGGTCAACCCCTTCCACATGCGACCGAGGTCGCGCAGGAAGGCATGCTGCAGGGCGCCGCGAAGATCGGCCTCGTGCAGCGCCCGATCCGCAGCCTCCGGATCCTGGTGCAGCTGCAGGCAGAGCTTGGCCTCGGTGATCCGTATGAGGACCTGGTAGATCTGCGAGCCGCTGCGGTCGGTGAGCATGCGCCCGCGCTCCAGGCACTTCCACGCGTCGTCCGCGCGCCCGAGGTCCACCATGAGGTCCACGGCGTCGAATGTGTGCAGCCATAGCGGGCGCTCCGCGCCGCGCCGCTCCTCGTACAGCGAGACCGCCTGCTCGATCCGGCCGACCGCCCGCTGCGCAGCGACCACCCAGGGCGCACCCATCACCGTCCGCCACGGGCCGTACGACCCGGGCTCGTCCAACCCCTCCAGCCGGCCCCGCATGTAGGCGATCCGCATCAGGAGGCCGTCCAGCAGCCCGGAAGGAGCGGACGAGTACCCCGGGAAGGGCAGCGGCGAGTCATCGTGGCTCAGCGCCAGCATGGTCAGCGCGACGTCCCGTGAGCGGCCCTCGGGCAGCCGCGTGACCACCTCGGCGGCCTCGGCCAGCCGGCCTGCATGCCACAGGCACCACGTCAGCAGGGTGAGCGGCTCGCCGTCGTCGATGCGGCCGAGGGCGTCGAGCCAGGTGTCGTCGCGGCGAGCGAACAGCTCCACCCCGCGCCGGCACTCCTCCAATGCGAACGCGACGCGCAGGACTACCGCGTCTACCTCAGGCGTAGTCGCACGCCTCGCAACGTCGAACGTGTCGAGCCAGCGGGCCGCTGGGGCGAAGTCCATCCGCTCGACCATCGCGGGCAGCGCGAATGCCGCCTGTCGCCAGGCGTTCTCCACGTCGCCCAGCGCCAGCAGGGCGTCGACCGCCTCCTCGCGCTCCCCGCGGTCGAGCAGGAGCGTGGCGTGCCGCCGGCGCATGGCGGCGACGACGTCAGGCGCCTCGTGGCCGAACAGTTCCACGAGATACTCGCGGAACCTCGGATACGTACCGAACCGGGTGCCGCCGGAGCCCCAGGCGATCGGCAGGTGGTAGCGACGTAGACCCGCCATGATGCGGACGGCGTCCCGCTCCCCGAGCGCCCGTGCATCGTCGGCCGTCACCTCGTCGAGCAGGCTGGTTCGGACGAGGAACTGCCGTTCCTCGGGGGTGAGGCCGTGCACGATGTGAGCGCCTATGTAGTCGTGCAGCGAGGTCCTGTCCTCGTGTCGGTCGTGCGGATCCGGCGCACGCCAGCCCTCGAAGATCACCCCCGTGACCCAGCCCCCGGTCATTTGGATCGCCGCGACGGGATCGACGTCGGACCGCTCGAGCTCCCGTAATGCCGCTGCTGCCTCGTCCACCTCGAACGCGAGATCGGCTTCGCCCACGTGTCCGATCCGGTCCAACTCGATCGTCGAACCGGGGTCGAGCTGGATGCCCGTGCGAGACAAGAGGATGAGGTTCACCCCGGCCGGAACGTACCGGGCGATCGCGGACAGGACCTCCATCGCGGCGTCGCTCTGGCTCACCCGCTCGACGTTGTCGCACACCAGCACCAGCCCGCTGCCGAACAGGCTCTCCGCCAGAAGGCCCGCCGCCTCGGCGACCGGGATGCTGCTGCGCAGGGCGTCAGTGGCGACCTGTCCCGCTTCAGGGACGTGCTGCTCGACGGCGGCCTCGAGGTACACCAGCAACCGGCCACCGGCCGCCTCGCTCCCGTCCAAGGAAAGCCAGGCGACTGGCCGGCCCAGCTCGCGGAGCGCGAGCACCACTGCAGTGGTCTTGCCGCTGCCCGCGGTGGCGGAGACGGCCAGCACGGGCGAACGCTCCAGGCGGGACCGGATCAGGCCGGTCAGCCGCTGTCGGGGGACGACCCGGTCACCGAGCTCCGGCGGGACGAGCTTTCGCCGGATGACGACTCGCTTCAAGGGCGGAGGCCCGTCGCCCCTCATCTCCTCAGGCACGCGGCCTCTCCATGACTGTCAGAGTCTCGGCGGCCGCCCTGGCGGTGGCGAGGCCGTCAACGATACGAACCCGGTCCATCTGGTGGGCCCAACCGGTAGCTAATCGGTGATCCTGGAGAGGAAGGTCACCTCGACGAGGTCCCCTGAGCTTGCGTGGGTGTCTCCGGTGTCCCGGTCGCCCGAGCCACCGGCCCGCCAGCGGCTGGGCACCCCGTCGACGAGCACCGAGTACTCGCCGGTCCGAGGCACCGCAAGCCCGGATGCGAAGCGCAGGTCCGCTCCCCGGCGAAGCGCCGGCTGGACGTGTGGTTCGCCGAGCAGGTGCGCGGCCTGACGGACGTTCCCCGCCGTGACCAGGGCGCGGATCCGCGACGACGACACCGTGTCGGCGCCCGCGGTGACGAGCGGGGTGACTCGGGTGGTGAAACGTGGGTCCGCGGCGAGCGTCGCACCTGAGCCGTGCCCGAAGGCGCCGAAGCGGAAATTGGCGCCGACCGAAACGAGCCGCGCACGGAGCAGGTCGACCAGTACCAAGTCGACGAACTCTGCGGCCGGCATCGCCGCCCACGCGGCGTCGAACGGTACGATCACGATCTCCCGTACCCCGCTCGCCGCCAGCCGCCGGGCCTGGTCAGCGCGATCTGTGAGCAGGAGCGGAGCGGCCTCCGGGCGGAGCACAGCCAGAGGATGCGGATCGAACGTGAGAACCGTGTCGCAGCCATCGACGACCCGCCGGTGCCCGCGATGGACCCCGTCGAAGCAGCCGACGGCGACCGCGCGGGACCGCGGCCGCACCCGGTCGAGCGCGACGATCGCGATGTCCGGCGGCGCGGTATGGGCAGTCCGGGCCCCGGGCGCAAGGACGATTCCGGTCTCGGCCGACATAGGGCCTCCCTCCGCGTGATGCCTCACGATCGCACGCGCGCCGTTAACCCCCTGGAAAAGCCCTGAGGAGGCTGTTACCGCGTCTGTTAGTGCTCGTTGACGGGTCCCGGAGCGCCGTATCGACTGAAGCCCGCACCGGAGGAGGTGCGGATGAGGTCGAGCAGGCAGACGGCGGCGGTTTCGCTGGCCATTGCCCTCGGACTGCTGGGTGGCAAGGGCCTGCCGGCCGCCCACGCCGCGGCGTCGGGGACCGGGCCGGACGGGCTCGGTGTCCCTGGACTGATGCGCGCAGTTCGCTACCGGCAGACCGCGGCCGCCACGTTCTCCATTGTGGCGGACAGGTTTCAACAACTGACGAGGAAAGAGACGGGAATGGCCAAGGACGACTTGCGGGGACGCGTCGCGGTGATCACCGGTGGTAGCCGGGGCATCGGATATGCCGTCGCTGAGGCACTGCACGAGCACGGTGCATCAGTCGTGCTGCTCGCGCGCACCGAGGCCGCCGTGAAGGAGGCCGCCGGTCGCCTGGCCAGCGGCGGTGGCGCGCCAGTCCTCCCGGTAGCGGTCGACGTGCGCGACGCGGACGCCGTCGCCGACGCGCTCTCCCAGGCCGCCGGTTGGCACGACCGGCTCGATGTCGTCGTGAACTGCGCCGGCCCGCAGCTGGCCTCGGCGCCGCTGGCCGCGACCGACGACGCCGTACTCGTTGGCGCTCTGGACGCGAAGCTCCTCGGCTTCCTGCGCGTCGCCCGTGCCGCGCTACCGCTGATCGATGACGGCGGCACCGGCCGGATCGTCAACGTCGCCGGGGCCACGGCACATACGCTGCTGCCGGGCGCCGCCGTCACGGGAATGATCAACGCTGCGGTCGTCGCGCTGACCAACTACCTCGCTGCCGAGGCGGCGCCGCGCAATGTCCTGGTCAACGCCGTTTCACCGGGCCTCACCCTCACGCAGGGCTGGCTGGACCGGCTCGACGGCATGGCCGCCCAGCAGCAGCGAACCGCCGAGGAGGTCCGGGACGGTATGGCCAGCAACCTTGGCATCCCGCTCGGCCGCTGGGCGCAGCCCGAGGAGATCGCGAAGGCCGTCTACTTCCTGGCTTCGGACCTGGCTTCATACGTCACCGGACAGGTGCTGCGAGTGGACGGCGGCATCGGCAGGCAGGTGGCGTGACAGTGGACAGCGCGGGTGAGCTCGCCGAGCAGCTCTGGTCGGCGTACAACGCCCACTCGGAGACTGCGGCGGCGAGGCTCTACAGCGCCGAGGGCCGGCACCGCGATGTCGCGGTAAACCGCGAGCGGGTCGGTCCCGCAGACATCGAGCACGGGCTTGTCGGGCTCTTCACCGCGATCCCAGACGCCCACTGGACCTGCACCCGACTGGTTGTCGGTGGTGGGGCCGCGGTACTGGCCTACGAACTCACCGGGCATCTCCGCACTCGGCTCGGCCCCTTTGAGCCCGCGGATCAGCCAGTCCGGCTCGAAGGCGTGCTCGTCGTCGAGACCGACGCGGGGCGGATCTCCCGGACCACCGACTACTGGGACTCGGGCACCCTGCACCGGCAGCTCGCCACCACGACCGCTCCCTGAGCCCCGCCCGACCCCGAACTGGAGGCGACAACATGCCGTTCATACAGATCACGATCGCCGAGGAGCACGACGAGCAGCGCAAGCGCAACCTACTCGAGGCCGTGTCCGCCGCGGCGGCGGACGCCACAGGAACGCCCGAGGACGCCTTCCGCGTCTGGATCGTCGAGGTCCCTGCGACCGAGGTCATGGTAGGCGGGACGATCCTCGCCGATCGCCGAGCGCCGCGCCCGGCCGACCCGGAAGGATGACGTCGGCGATGAGGGAGTTCGTCTACGAGACGATGCCCGGTCGGGTTGTGTTCGGTTCAGGCACGATCGGCCGAGTGGGGGAAGAGGTCGAGCGCCTCGGCTGCGGCCGCGTCCTCGTGCTCGCCACGCCCGGCCAGATGGAGCAGGCCGAGGCCTTGCGGGAGCGGCTGGGCTGGCTGGCGGTCGGTGTCTTCGGTGAGGCCCGGATGCACACTCCGGTGGAGACGACGGCGCAGGCGGTCGAGGTCGCCCTGGGCCTCGGCGCCGACTGCACCGTAGCGATCGGTGGCGGTTCGACGATCGGCCTCGGGAAGGCTGTCTCCCTGCGGGCTGGCCTACCGCAGGTCGTCGTCCCGACGACGTACGCCGGCTCCGAGGTGACCCCGGTGCTCGGCGAGACACACAACGGGCGCAAGATCACCGTGCGCGATCCCGCCGTGCTGCCGCGAACGGTGATCTACGACGTCGATCTGACCCTGACGCTATCGGCGTCGCTGACCGCGACCAGCGGCCTCAACGCCATGGCGCATGCGGTCGAGGCGCTTTGGGCCAAGGACGCGAATCCGATCACGTCCCTGCTGGCCGGACAGGCAATCCGAGCGTTCGCAACTGCGCTGCCGCGGCTGGCCTGCGCCCCGGACGACAGGGACGCCCGCGCGGAGGCCCTCTACGGTGCCTGGCTGGCCGGGACCTGCCTGGCCACGGTAGGTATGGCGTTGCACCACAAGCTCTGCCACGTACTGGGTGGAGCGTTCGACCTGCCGCACTCGGAGACCCACGCGGTCGTCTTGCCCCACGTGGTGGCATTCAACGCCCCGGCCGCCCCGAGCGCCATGGACGCGATCGCGGCCGCGCTCGGCACGTCGGACGCAACTACCGGCCTCATCGACCTTCGGCAACGGCTCGGGGTCCCTGGCTCCCTGTGCGAGCTGGGGATGCCGGAGAGCGGAATCGAGCGCGCGGCGGATCTGGCCACGACCGACACTTACTGGAACCCCCGCCCCATCACCCGGGACGCGGCTCAGGAGCTGATTGCCGGAGCTTGGGCAGGCGCGCCGCCCGACCAGTACTCCAGCCGGACTTCGTGATCTCGCTCGGCGTGGCCGGGCGTGAGGAGGCCAGGACCAGGTCCGCGGCCTTGCCGCGACGACCGCCCCGGTTTGGGTCGGCGGCGGCGTTCGGCCGGCACACACTTGGCCTCGCTGTTCACAGAGTCCGCGCAGGTGGATTCGCCACGTTGCGTCCGCCCGTCACCCACCGAGAACCTGGCCACTGGCGCGCTGTGTCGCGATCCGACCGCGCTGTTCAGCGCGCCGACCGAGTCGTGGCTGCGCCGCTGGCAAGACGGGTAATGCGCAGTGGAGGACGCCCCGCACGCCGCTGTTGGTCACGATGGCGGCTGCCGCCGATCCTCGGCCGGCCCGCTGCCGAAGGATCAGCGCCTGGCCCGCGGAACTGCCTGTCAGGCGTAGGACCTCTGCAATCGACGGTACTGGCCCACTTCCGCGGAGTGAGTTATTTATAAATGCGCCTACTTCGCGAACCGTCTCCTCTGGGAGAAAACCCTTATCCTGCACTGCGTGTCGTAATTGATCGACAATGAAGGAACTACTTTCGCAATCCGGCGTATCGTTCCGCAGTGCTCCGCCCGCCTGTGCAGCCGATGGTCGCCCGATCAGCGTCGGACCTGCCCACAACAGGGCCGTGGGCGTTCGAGCCCAGGCTCGACGGGTTCCGGGCGATCGCCACCGCGGACCGGCGGCGCGTGCGGCTGCACTCCCGCCAGAACCGACCCCTCACCCGCTACGTGATCGCCGCGACGCTCGGCCGGTCGTGTGCGACGCCATCTCCCGCGTCGCGCTCGCACGGGGCGTGCCACCCGCGTGAGCTCGACGGGGCCGGCTGACCGGCGGAGCCGAATCCGACGATCTCGCCCGCGCAGTCGCCCCCTTTACGCCCTGTTCAGAGATCCAGTCATGGGGTAACCGCTTCCGTGGTCTGCGCGGGCTGGCCGCTCCGCTCCCGGGGACCGTCCATACGGCGGCCAGGACGACGAGGAAGAAGGCAAGACCGACCTGGCTCAGGCGTGCGGGTGGTGCTGATCGTCGGTGTGGTGGTCGTGGCCCGCGGGGCGTTTGGCGAGCATCCCGGCGCGTGTGGTCACCTCGTGGGCGACGACATTGCCGATATGCGCCAGCACGTCCTCCAGTGCGCCGAGCCAGTGGTGGTAGTAGTGAAAACTTCCGTTCTCGGTCGGCGCCGACTCCCACGCCGCGATGCGGGCGATCAATGCCGATTGGAACTGCGGCCAGGTGAAATGGCCTGCCTTGTACAGCGTGACGGCCATGCCAAAGGCCCGGCTCTCCCACGGTTCAGCGAACACGAGCTCCCCGTTCGAGCGCGGCGGCGCGGCCGGACCGTCGACCTCCAGCGGCGCGGTCACGGTGCCTTCACTTTCGCCACGCCGACCATCGCGTCGCGGGTGATCAGCGGAACGAGCTCGTCCTCGGACATGCCTTCGGTGCCGGCCGGACGTTCGGGCAGTACCAGCCAACGCACTTCGCTGTTGGAATCGTGGACTCTGATCTCGACATCGTCGGCAAGCTCGAGGCCCATTTCGGACAATACGGTGCGTGGCTCCTTGACCATCCGCGAACGGTACGCGGGGTCTTTATACCAGTTCGGCGGCAGGCCGAGGACGGACCACGGGTAGCACGAGCACAGTGTGCAGACCACGACGTTGTGAATTTTTGGAGTGCTCTCCACGACGAAGATGTACTCGTCCCCCGGTGTCGATGAGAATCCGAGTTCGCGAATCGCGGTGGTGGCATCGTCGAACAGTCGCTCGCGGTAGGCCGGATCGGTCCACGCCCTGGCCACCACTTTGGCCCCGTTGAGCGGGCCGATGCTGGTCTCGTACTCGGCGATGACTGCGTCCATGACATTCGGATCGATCAGTCCCCGCTCGATGAGCAGCTGCTCCAATGCCTCGGCGCGCAGGGGCGCGGGACCGCGGTCGGTGGGCTCCGTGAGGGTCATGCGCTCTTCTCCAGGTAGCTCTCGTACAGGTCGCCGGTCACAGTGAAGGGCTCGGTGTCGGGACCCC
Source organism: Pseudonocardia yunnanensis (assembly GCF_039534065.1). NCBI lineage: Bacteria > Bacillati > Actinomycetota > Actinomycetes > Pseudonocardiales > Pseudonocardiaceae > Pseudonocardia > Pseudonocardia yunnanensis. The sequence goes on from NZ_BAAAUS010000011.1 coordinate 63,306, forward strand.
ACAGCTCTCGGGAGTCGAACCGCACCGAGTATGTGTACTGCGGGTTCTCGTTCTCGAACTGCGCCATCGTGTCCGGCAGCACCGCGGCGGGCTGAACGACCTCGATGACGCCGGTGTGCCCGCGGAAGTAGCGCGGGAGCCTGGTGTGCCCGGAGGTCGAGATGTTTCGGGCGCGCACCCGATCGCCGACGCTGAAGGCAGGCGGATTGTCGACACTCCGAAGTGAGCCCTCCGCGGTGGGCGCGAAGTCGGGCCTTCGGGGCTCGGGGATCGGCGGCTCCTCGACACGCCCGCCCTGCATGTTGGTGACGCGGGCGTCGATCGCACCGGGCGCCAGAATCGCGGTCTCGGTGAGCATCGACTCCACAGCGTTGAGCCACCGGCCGAAGTAGCCTTCGCCCAAATAGGCGCTACGGCCGAGGCGTTCGATCTCATGCCGGAACGCGTGAACGTTATAGTGAGCCACGTCCATCGAGAGCAGCACCAGCGCGAAGACTCTACCCTGCCAGTGCTCGGCGAAGACTGGTTCATTCGGGTCGGGCGGATGAGCCCGACCCCAACCATCTGTGCCTCCCATGTCGGCAATGCCGTCCATCACACCACCTCTCGCAGTAGATCAACAAATGACGCCGCTCGCGCGGAGCGTCGCACCCGTGCCGGCCGGACTTCTGTTCCGATGCATCAACTTAATTGGCGTTGTCTCGCGCGCCTCAAACCGGTCGACACTCTCATACATATTCGAGAGAGACTGGATATTATCCCCGACTCTCGGGACATACCTCCGGCTGAACACCGCGACGCCGATGTGCCCGGGTACGACGACCCGCACCGGGCCACCGTGCCCCACCGGGCCGTCGAGGTCGCTCCCGCACCCCACGGGTGCTGGCCGGGGATGTCCCGGACTGCCTGCAGACCCGCTCGCCGGTTGCCTGCGCACTGCAGCGTGGCCACGACCTCGCGGTGAGCGAATCGCTGCTTCAGGTCGGCCAACGACAGCTCGAGAGGGCGGTCCACCATGCCGTCGATTCGCAGACGCCACTCCTGCGGTGCGATGACGGGAGTCGTCCCGTGGTTACGCCCGTAGAAGACCCCAACCGGGGTCAGAGCGTGTTCTGCCAGCGCCGACGGGGTCGGTTCCGCGTTGTAGGGATCCTGTTCGTGCACCACCATCACGTGCTCGGTTCCTGCGCTCACTTCTTCACCTGTCCGCTCGATTCACGAACCTGTCTCCGAACTCCACGTTCTCCGGAGCGAGCTCACCGTCACCGCGCAGTCGTCCACGCCCCGGGGACGACTGCGCGGTGGCGGCCTTCCGGGCGCCAGCGGCATGCCGGTGAGCGCGCACGATGCTGGAGTCCACCGAGACCTCGCGGTCGGGTTCATCGATCGCCTCGGCGATCACTCGTATCCCATTGGTCAGCCGCCGATCATCCACCCGCGGTCGATCCGCGCCCCCGAAACCGGAAGCAACGGTTCGATCACCTGCCACTGTTCATCGGAGAGTTGGGGCCTGCACACGGCAAGCCGAAGATCAAGGCAGGTCAGCCCCGCCCGCTTTGAGGACAAGCCCTAGGTTCGCGCCCATCGGTCGTGGAGATAGGCGGCGCTACCCGGAGCATCCTGCCAAGTTTGTGCACGGCGCCTTCGGTGAAGAACAAGATTCATCTCTGCTACTGATCATCAGCACGCCCCTCCGCAGCATGGCCAACTGCATCGTTGTCGGAAGGCCAGTCTCATGCCAGCAGCTTCGCCTCGCCCCCGGAAATGCCTCGGGGTTCGCACAGGCCAAATCACGGGAACCCCGGGAACCACCCCGGGTAGAGGTGACATTGAACGGGGTTGCTTTTGATTCCGTCAAGTGTCGGTTGCGAGGACCCGTCGTTGTGCCGAACTCGGATCTTGTGGTTCTCAGCCAGCGGTCGCGTTGCGCGCGGAGATCGACATCGTCAAGCCGGATGCCGGGCAGTCCAGATCGGGACACTCGTAGTGTCGGGCTGGTTCTCCGTGGTGATCGCCGTGTTGTTCTCCGGGGTGGTTGCGGTGCTGGTGATCTCCGCGGCGTACGTGTTCTGTGTGCGCCCGGTGCTCAGCGCGCGCAGGCACGGCCGTGGCCGGGCACGTGGGCTCGGCGCGGGTGCGGCCCGGGCGGCCGAACCTGGCCGCCAGCTCGTCGAGCAGCCCGCGGAGCGCGACGCTCCACTCGCCCACCAGCCTCGTCATCGACACGAGATGCCAGCCGATGCGGAGCGGTGGCCCTGAGCCCGCAACCGATGTCCACAGCAGCGCCCGATTTCATCGGCACTCGTCGCCGGCCGCGCGGCGTGTTACTTGGGCTGCTTGTTGCGCTGCTGTGGCTGGTGTTACCTGCCCCCGCCGCGTCTGCGCACGCCTACCTGCTCGCGAGCACTCCACCTGACGGCTACGCGGTGCCTACTTCGCCAACCGCGCTGAGCCTGGACTTCGATCAATCCGTCACCATCGGCGCCGCCCCGCTAAAGCTGACCGATACCGCCGGCGGCCCCCATTCGGTCGGGCCCGCGATGCTGTCGCTGGGGGGACGGCGGCTCGCGGCCCCGGTGCCCGCACGGTTGCCGAACGGGGGGTACCGGATCCGCGGTGGAGTCGCCGGTCGTGGTCGTAGCCCGCTGGGCACTGTTCGCCGGCCTGGCCCCTGCGCTGGGGGGCTGATCGGTACGCGTCACTCGATCAATGCACTGCGGAAAACCCGCACAAGTGGCCGGAGCCTGGCGCCCTTACGTCGGGTAGGACGTACCGGACGCCACCCCGATGAACTCAGACTGCGAAACGCCTGTGGCCCGGCACTCCGCCGATTCCACTCGGCGAATCTTGAGCTGGTCCGGTTGGTGCAGGAATAGAAGTTTGGGCCGATCCACGTCCACGGGTCCGCAGATCACCGGGGCGGGCCGCCACTACAACTCCGTCAAAACAATGACGTGACCGACCCAAGCGCCCTAGGGGCAAACGCGCAGCAAGGCCGGCAACAGGCGAAGCCTGAAGCCGTAGGGCTCTAGCGCGTCGTCGATCGACCTCGTGCAGACCTGATCATGGCGGCGTCCGGCAGCAAACTGATCACGATCAGCAGGGCTCATTCACGCCCCTTCTCTACAAGTAGCGATGCAGAGAATGCCCCTCAAGCGTACGGGTAGTGCCTTCGAGGCATGATCACTAGAAGATCGGCCAGGAGATCCGCGCCGCCAGCGTGTCGGCCGCCGTGTTCGGGATTGTGAGTTCATCGTCTCAATGCCCGAGGCCGGGTGGCCTCGCCCTATTGAGGGCGGGGCCACCCCGGGCGTCGGTCAGTACCGCCTGTTGCGGCCGTAGCCGCCGTGGTCGTGGCCGCGGCCACGGTAGCCA
>NZ_BAAAUS010000012.1:0-33230 GCF_039534065.1 Pseudonocardia yunnanensis
GCACGGAGGGGGGTCAACTTTCCCGAGCCGCTACAGGGTCAGTCTTGAGGAGCCGTCGACACCAGCCCGCACCTGCCCCAACCGAACCAACAACCCCTGCCGATCCCGGCGATCTCACGACACCACGCCAGGCACGCCGAACAGACATCACCGCCCCCGCCTACCCCACTACGGCTGTCGATCCTCGGGCCGACCACGCTGTATCACCGCAGGACGCCTCCCGACAGCACACCCACCGACCCGGCCGACGCCGACGAGGTCGGGATCGCCAACCTCGGGCCGCGCGCCACCGAACTACTGGTCTGCCTCGCCGACCACCCCGACGGCCTTCAGCGCGACCGGCTCATCGCCACGCTGTGGCCCGATACCGGTCATGGAGATCGTCGGCCACAGCGCCATCGAGATGACCATGAACGTCTACGGCCATGTCAACCTCAGTACCCAACGCACCGCGCTCGACCACCTCGACGCCCAGCTGACGGTTTGAGTCCGTTGCTATCACCAGCTGCTATCAACGACCGGAACGCGATCATGAGCGGCGATCCTGCGCACCCACCACCTGATCAACAGCATCTGCCAGATCCAGGGTTTCCGCAGATAGAAACGTTGATGGGCGGCTCCCCCGACGTAGGGAACCGCCCATCGTGCCGTCGGGACGACAGGATTTGAACCTGCGACCCCTTGACCCCCAGGACGCGCGGGTAGCCATCTGCGCACGTCACAAGCGCTCACCCGAACGCAAGATGTGCGCTCCGACTCTGCTTGAGCACGCACGCGCACATCCCGCGGTCCCCGACTGGTCCCCGGCCCCGACTCGAACCACGACCATTCACGCCCCCTGACGAGGAGCACGCCCGGACCCTGTCGACGCTGAGCAGTGCGCAACGCCGGCGGCCGTCCCGAGCCAGGACCTGACAGACCTCCGGGAACCTGGGCCAGGACGTCGCGCAGGGCGCGAGACCGCGTCCTCAGATGACAGTGGAAGCGGGTTACGTTATATTTAATCTCTGTAACGCAACTCCCCTGCCCGCCCGGCTGCCTCAGTCGCGCAAGCGCCTGTCTCTCGATCCGACATCAGACAGAACCGACAGAACTGACAGAAGGAATACACCGCTGTGACCACAGTTCGAGCTGCCGTCGTCTACTACTCCGCCACCGGCGGCGTGTATGCACTCGCCGAGGCTGCCAGCAAGGCCGCCGAAGCCGCCGGCGCCGAGATCCGCCTCCGCAAGGTCCGCGAGCTCGCCCCCGACGCGGCCATCGCCACCAACGAAGGCTGGGGCGCGCACCTCGCCGCCACCCAGCACATCCCCGAGGCCACCCACGACGACCTCCTGTGGGCCGACGTCCTGATCTTCGGCGCCCCCACCCGCTTCGGGCTGCCGGCCGCCCAGCTCAAACAGTTCATCGACACCACCGGTCCACTGTGGGCCCAAGGCAAGCTGATCAACAAGATCGCCACGTCGTTCACCGCGACCGCCACCACCCACGGTGGTCAGGAGTCAACGATCCTCGCCCTCAACAACACCTTCTACCACTGGGGCGCCATCATCGTCCCCCCCGGCTACGCCGACCCGATCCAGTTCGCTGCCGGTAACCCCTACGGCGCCAGCCACGTCTCGAACAACGGCGCAATTCCCCCCGGCGACACCGAGATCGCCTCGGTCCAGTTCCAAGCACAGCGCGCTGTGACGATCGCCAAGGCGCTCAAGGCCGGTCTCGCTGCCTGATCCCTTCCTGCGCTCCCCGCTCCGGACAGGTCGAGATCTGCGAGGACGACTCCCCGAGGTCGACCTCGACCACGCCCCAGTGCCAACCGCCACCCACGGGTGCGCGGTGGAACGACGTCATTGTGGTCGTCGGATGCGCGGCAGGTAGGTGCACAGGAGATTGCGGTGCGCCTACCTGCCGGGAGGCAAGTTCGGCCTGTGCGATCTCCTCGAGGACCGCGAGGCGCAAGCCGGACAGCGCCGCCGCAGGCACCGGCCGGCTCGCCAGGAGGTGCCAGCTAGGTCGGCCCGCACACGTCAACAGGGCCAAGAGCCCGACGTGCCGGGTCATCGATCCCGACGCGCCGTGCCACGATGGAGCGATGGCGGGATCGGTGGATCTTGCAGGTGGTTCGAGCTACAGCGTCCAGGAGTCGCGCGTCAGGGCAAGTCCGCTCGACGTGCTGAGGCTGGCGGGTGAGCCGTTGCCGCTGACGATTCCTGCCCGGATCTACGTCTGCGGGATCACTCCGTATGACGTGACGCATCTGGGCCACGCTTCGACGTTCGTGTGGGCCGATGTGGTCGGGCGGGTGGTCCGCATGACGGGCGTCGACACGGTTCTCACGCGCAACGTCACCGACGTGGATGACGTGTTGACGCGCACGGCCGCCGAACGAGGTCGCCCCTATGACGAGTTCGGCCTCACGCAGGAGTACTACTTCGACCGGGACATGCGTGCGCTCCACGTCCGGGCCCCGACACACGCACCGCACGCACGCCACCACATCGAACACGTGGTCAGGTTGGCATCGGCGCTACTGGCGGCCGGTGCCGCATACGTACGCGACGGGCATGTGTTCTTCCGCGGCGCCGACGTGCCGAGTTCGGTGGGCTTGGCGAGGGACGAGGCGTTGGCGCTGTCGTCAGAGCACGGGGACCGACCCGATGACGCCCTGCGGGACGATCCGTTCGACGTCGCTGTCTGGCGTCCCGCCGGCTGCGGCGATCCGGCGTGGCCGAGCCCGTGGGGGCCCGGGCGCCCGGGCTGGCATGCGGAGTGTGCGGCGATGGCGCTCACCACGCTCGGCGGTGTGGTGGATGTGCTCGCCGGGGGCGCTGACCTGGTGTTCCCGCATCACGCGTACCAGATTGCGATGGCTAGGGCCGCCATAGGCGTCACTCCGTTCGCGAGGCGAGAGGTCAGGGTGGGAACGGTCAGCCTCGACGGACTCAAGATGGCCAAGTCCACCGGAAACCTCGTGCTGATAAGCGATCTCCTGCGCGACGCATCGGGTGCCGCTGTGCGGCTCATGCTGCTGGACAGGCGGTGGAACGAGGCCTGGGACTACCAGCCGGACGCGCTCCAGGAAGCTTCACGGCTGCTCGAGGATCTGTACATCTCGGCTGGCAGTCCGACGTGGACCAGGTGGTGGCCAGGCCATGCCCGACGGCACGATGCCGACACCGGGAGGGTGGAACCGCTTCTCGATCGAAGTCGACGACCTGACCGCCGTCCTCAAGACGCTCCGGGAGGCAGGAGTCCCCCTCCGAAGTGACGTGATCACGGTGTCGGCGGCAAGCAGGCCTTGATCGACGATCCCTCTGGCAACCCCGTCGAACTCTTCGAACCCTCGCGCGATGAGGCCCGCCTGGGCGACCGATGACCCGCGGGCTCCTCACCGTCCACGGTTCTCAGCGGCGACGTCGCGGCAGGTGACCTGGACCTGGCCACCTCACCGTTGATCAGCGCCTGGCGGCGAAACCCGGACTTTCGGTGACGATCGTGACCGCCCAGCTGCCTACCTTTGGCCGCGCAAAGGGCCACATCCGATCTCCGCGGCTGCGCGCCGGGGTCGAGCAGGGCATCGTGATGGACACGGGTCAGGTCCTTGGCGCGAACACCTGTACTGCGCCGTCGACTTCCCTGGTCTCGAACCGCGGAAGCCGTGGGGGTGCGACGGGCAGCTGGTGGGCAACCAGCTCGCCGGTGAGGGCGAAGACCGTGGTGTGGCAGGGGCAGTCGAGGTTGCGGGCCGCCGCGTCGAGCCGCAGCCGGCAGCCCTGATGGGTGCAGCTGCTCGAGACCGCCTGCACGATGCCGCCGGTGCGCTGAACGAAGCCGGCCACCGTGCCCAGATCGAAGGCCCGGACGGCGCCCTCGGGCAGTTGGGAGGCGGCCGCCACCGTCTGCCAGGTCCCGGCCGTCGGCGTCACGGTCCCGGCACCCGGCCCGCGATCGTCGTGGCCGGTCAGGACTCGGTCCAACGCCGCGCCCGCCGCCGCGCCGACCGCCGCCGCAGCCGCCGCGACCACGGCGCCCTTAGCGACCAGCCGGCGTCGAAGGACCGGCGTGCCGGGTCGGGGAGATCGGGGCCCGGCGAGCTCGGCGGCCAGTTGCTCGTGTAGCTCGTCGAGGAACCTCTCCCGGGGGTCGTCGTCGCCCGGCCGCGCGGCGCGCAGCTCGATCGCTGCGCGCAGCTCGTCGGCGTCGGCTTGCGTGGCCCGGAACGGTCGGGGTCGGTCGCCGCGGACCAGGTCGTCGAGGTAGCGGCGCACCCCGCGGCCGGTCACCGGTCCACCTCCTGGGCCAGCTGGGCGGCCCGGCGAAGGGCCCGGTGCTGCAGCACCTTCGCGTTGGCCAGGCTGACGCCCAGCGCCGCGGCGGCCTCGCGGACGGAGCACGAGTCAAGGAACCGCAGCTCGAGGATTCGGCGGTACTGGTCGGGGAGCGCGGCAAGGATCATCGAGATCCGGCGCGGGGCGCTCGACGGGACGGGCGGCCCGGCGAACACCGCGGAGACGTGCTCGTCGTCCAGCGTCGTCACCTCCTGCCCCAGCGTGCGCTGCCAGTATCCGGCTAGCACCGTGCGCGCGGTGGCCAGCAAGTAGGCCCGCACCTCCCCGACACTGGCCGACATGCGCAGCGGCCGCAGCGCCGCCAGGAACACCTCGGTGGTGAGGTCCTCCGCGTCGGGCCGGTTGCCGACCTTGCCGTACATCAACCGGTAGATCCGGTCGACATTGTCCCGGTACACGGCCTCCCAGTCGGGATAGGCCGCGCCGGTCGCCATGCACCACTGTGGCGCAGCTGTGCGGGGCACACCAGTAGGTAGGCCGGCGGGTTACGCAGGGCGCAGGCGGCGGAGGGCGGGTTCGGTCGCCGGGGCCTCCGCAAGCTCGACGAGCCGGTCGCGCACCGCGCGCAGGGCGTAGTAGAGCCGCGAACGGACGGTGCCTGCGGGAACACCGAGCCGTGCGGCGACGCGCTCGCAGGTCGCGTCGCGGTAGTACACCTCCACGAGCACCTCGCGGTGGACCGGCGACAGGTCGCGGAGTACGACGGCGAGTACCCCACGGTCGAGCAAGGACTCGTAGCCGCCCTCGACGACGTGCTCGACGGGCACGTCCTCGTGCAGGCTGACAGGGTGGGCCCGAGCCGTCCGCGCGGCGTCGATCAGGACGTGCCGCAGCACGTGCCGCAGCCACGGCCGCATCGGCCGCCCGTCGGCCAGTAGCCGGGGCAGGTGGCGCCACGCGCGCAGGAAGGTCTCCTGGACGGCGTCCTCGGCGGACAGCCGGTCGCCTGCGAACCACTCCGCATAAGCGAGCAGGGCCACGGCGTGGTCGCGGTACAGGGCGCGCAGCGCCACGTCGCTGGAGCCCGCGCTGTGGGGCCCTCGGGGATGGGAGAGAACCAGAGTCATGTCTACTAATACGGGTAGTAGTTACGCCGGCGTTCAGTGAACGGCCGCCCATCTACTACGCGTGTTAGGAGACGGTGGACGGCCACCGCCCCTCGGCCGCCCACCCTCTCGCGCAGGGGCGACCAGACGAAAGGCGCGTCCATGAACCGCACCTACCTCCTCGGCGGCGTCCTCGCCGCAGCAGTGCTCGCCGGTGGCGGCGCCGCTCTCGGCGTGGCGATGTCCGGGCACGACACACCGGCCGCCGCCATCGGGACGCCCGCGGCCAGCCCGCCCACCGTGACCGCACCCGGCAACGGGACACCCGCGTCAAGTCTGCTCGGCGTCGCCGCCCTGAAGCCGGGAAACGCGCTCGTCGACGGCGGCGGTCGGGCGCTGTACCTGTTCGAGGCCGACACAGGCACGACCTCGACCTGTTCGGGCGCGTGCGCGCAGGTGTGGCCTCCGCTGCTCACCACAGGAGGAGCGCCCCCGGCAGCGGGCGGGGTGCAGGCCGGACTCGTCGCCAGCAGCCCGCGCGCCGACGGCACCACTCAGGTCACGTACAACGGGCACCCCCTCTACTACTTCGCGGGCGACAAGGGCCCGGGCGACGTCCGGGGGCAGGGCATCGACAACTTCGGCGGCGGCTGGTACGTCGTCAGCCCGGCCGGAGACAAGATCGACTCCGACGACCCGGTGCTGGCGAAGCTCGCGCCGGAACCGGTCCCCATGCCCGGCAATGGCTACTGACCGCCACCCGGCTGCAGGGCGGCGGCCGCCGTCGCGCCGCGCGTCGTCGCCGCCGCTCTGGCGGTCGATGCCCACGTCCACGCCGATCTGACGCCGCTGTCGGACGGCGCGTGGTTCACCGGTCACCAGGGAGTGTTCCTCCTCGATGCTCGCGTCGCCCTCGGCACGTCACTGCACGTCGCCTCCGGCCAGCGGCGCAGGATCCCCCCGTTTGCAGTGCTGGTGGTCGCCGCCGGCCTGCTCCCGCGCAGCCGGTCCTGTGCCCGGTCCGGCCGTCAAAGCAGCACAACCAGGACCGGCGCCGTCGCCAGCAGGAGCGGCGCCACAGTCAGCGCGACGACCGCGGCGCGCATCAGGGTCTGCCGCCGGCGCGGCAGCCGATCCGGCGGCCGCAGGAGCCGGTGGACCCGCGCAACGGCCTCGCCCGCGGCTTCCGCCACCGTCGGCGTCCTCGGGTCGGGAGCCACCGCCGGCCGGCTGGCCGACGTCACCGCCACCAGCGCGCTCGCGAGCACCCGCGGCTCGTGATGTACGGCGGCGCGCTCGTCGGCGTCCATCTCCAGCAGCCGACCGACGCGGCTGGGGGCGTCCCGCAGCAAGGGGACGACGGGCAGCGACTCGGCGGCCAGTGCCGCGGCCAACTTCCACCGGTGGTGGCGGCCCAGCAGGTGCGCTTGCTCGTGGGCGAGCACCGCGCCCAGCTCCGGCGCAGTGAGCAGATCGATCGCCCCGCTGGTGACGACGACCGCCGGACTCGGGCCGGCGACGCAGTACGCCGCGGCCCCCGGGTGGTCGATCACCACCGCCGGCACGTCCGGCCGGTGACCGCCGGCCAACCAGACCAGCAGCCGGTGCCGGTCCCGCTCGGTGCGTCGCCGCTGCGCGATCCGGCCCACCGCCCACGCCACGCGGGCCACCGTCGCCAGCGTGAGCACTTGCCCCGCCGTGACGATCCCCGCGCCCGCCGGTGTGCCGTAGGCGGCGTGCAATCGGACGAGACACGCCCCCACGAGCCGGCCGAGATCGCTGAACAGCGCACTCGCCGGCAGGATGATCGTCATTCCGGCGAGCAGGAACGCCAGCGGAACGGACCAGGCCGCCGCGAGCACGGCCGCGGCGCCCAGCCGCGGAGCGCGCAGTGGCCAGACGGCGCGGCGGAAGCCGGCCGCCCCGCCGAGCCCGACGGTAGTCGCATAGAGGATCAGGGCTCCGCCAACCGTCACGACGACCTCCCCGGATCGGGCGCCTCCTGCAGCGCCGCGGCGAGCGCGGCGGCGTCGGCGGGGTCGATCTCCGCGACGAAGCGCGCCAGGACACCGGCCCGGTCGTCGCTGACCGCGAGGGCCTCGTGCATCAGCTGCGCCGTGTACGACTGCCGGCTGAGTACTGGTGCGTAGCGCCAGGCCCGCCCGTCGCGCTCGCGTTCGAGCCACCCCTTGCGGTGAAGGTTGTCCATGACCGTCATGACCGTCGTGTAGGCGGGCGCCCGCTGCCGTTGCATCAGGTCGATCACCTCGCGCACCAGCAACGGGCGCCCCGCGTCCCACAGCAGGTCCATCACTGCAGCCTCCAGATCGCCGAACGGGCGGGACCGGCGCGGCAACGGCATCGGGCACCTCCGGGCTCGAGACGATCGGCCTCTCTGCCTCACACGGACCGTAACCCCCGAAGCGTTCAGCGCCGCGCCGCGCAGTGCCGTACAGGGGATACCGACCGTGGTTACACCGCACCGCCGGGACGGACGGCTCCGATGCCGCCGGAAAGCCACCGCGCCGGCCCGGGTGGGACGGCGCGGTGGCGCGGGCGGACGCAGTCGGCTGCCGGGCGTCAGCCCGCATCGACCAGGTGCACCTGGAGGGCGCTCAGCGCCACCTCGGCGACCTGGTGCCCCAGCTGCTGGCCGGCCTCGTGGTCGATCCGGGTGTGCTGGCCGGACCAGATCCGGCTCAGGCCGGCCTCCTGCGCCGCGTCCGCGAGGTTCGCAAATCGGCGCCTCACCCCGGGGTCGGCCGCCGACGTGACCGTCACCGCCTGGCGCGGGCCGTAGAACGCGGTGAGCACGGTCGCGGCCGCCTCGCTCAGTGCGCTGTGCGCGCCCGGGTAGGACGGGTCGGTGGCGGTCGGGGTGAGCGGGTTCCACGTCGGGTCGCCGGTGATGCCCGGATTCCCTGCGGTCGCACCCTGCTGCACGGCAGTGACCGGACGCCAAACGTGGTCGGTGTACTTCGCGTCGTACAGCCCGATGGTTGTGTCGGCCAGCGACAGGTCCAGCGCGGAGAACACCGCGGTCGCCTGCGCGAGATCAGCGTGCCGGTCTGTCACGAGCTGCTGGGTGATCTGGTTCCACGTGTTCCAGATCGGCGACGCGCTCCAGAACTTCCCGGCCACGGTCTGATCCGGGGTGCGTGACATGCTGGTGTCGCGCCCGAGGTCGCGCACCTCGGCGAGCGCGGTGGCGTACTCGCGGCTGCTCACCGGCGGCGGTGCGGCCGGCTGGAACTGCTGCGGGCTGGTGAGCAAGAACGGCGTGACCGACCCCCAGCCGGTGTACATCGGCGCGGCGAACTTGGGCGGGGTCGGCCGGTAGTCGCCGGGGGCGGTACCGGGGGTGAACGGCGCCGCGGTCGCCGCCGCGCCGTCCGAGGCGCGCAGCGCGACGATCTGCCGGGCCGCGGCGGCCCCGACCGCAACCCCGTCCTGCTCGGGCTTGCCGTCGGGGATGCCGGCCAGCTGGCCGTTCAGCCTCGCGTCGAGGCCGGCACGCATCCCGGGGTAGAGCGCGACGAGGACGTCGTGGGCGGCCTGGTCCGCGGCCGCGTCGGGACGGGCACCGTCGGGTGCAGGGACGGCGGAACCGTAGGGCGGCGCCGCCTTCGTGATCGACACGACCGCGTCGTACTCCGCAGCCTGCAGCATCGCGAAGCCGCGGGTGGGGTGGACCGTGGCAGGCTGGGCGTTCGGGGTGCCGAGGATCGAGATCAGCTCACGGTTCCAGTCGACGACCGACTGCCCGGACCCGGGGGCGCCGGCCACCGTGGTGGACGCGGCGCCGCCCGAGGTAGCCAGGGCCGGCACGGCGAGGCCCACGGTGACGGCCGCGGTGGCGAGGATGACGAGGGTCGTGGTTCTCATGTGCATGGCTGCCCCATCTGACGGACGTGTCGGGCCGGCGCGGCGGCCGCCCCGGCCGCCGGAATTCCGGCGGCGTCTACTAACACGGATAGGAGAGCTCGCCGTGCTCGACGGCCGTTCTCGACCCGAAATCGCCGCTGGTTGAGCGCTCGGGGTCACGGGCACCGTGTAAGGGGACATGGACAGGGAGCGGCGCGCCGATCGCTGGACGCGCCGATGCTGCGACGTTGCGGTCAAGGTCGCCACCGTTTCCGCCGCGCTGTGCCCCGCGCTGTCGTCGGTCGGCGCGAGCGTCGTCGCCGTCCTGGTCACCCTGCTCGGCCTCGGCTGGGCGGCCGCCCGGCGAGGTTCCTTCAGCCGGGCCGCCGCTCAGGGCCGCTGCTTCACCAGGCACCGCGGCAGCAACGAGGCAGTGACGATGTCACCTTGCCGGCCACAGCATGCCCGAGCCGCAGGGAAGGGTTCCAATAGCTCTCGACCGACCCGCAATCGCCGGCGGCTTTAAGAGCTGTCCTCAAAGCCATATCTGGAGGGGTCGTGAGGTCGATCATGGCCTGGTAGGACGTGGCGGTCTTGTCCTAGCGGGTGGTCCAGCTCGCGTTCTTCGACTGCTACGTCCAGGACGGGGCCGCAGCGACGTCCCTCGCCCGCCGCGTGTGCGGCTCGATGTCCACGAGGACCGCGACGGGGTAGTCGCAACGCGGGAGGAGGCCGAGTGGCCGCTCGTCCGCACCACGATCGCCTGCAGCACCAGCCGGCGTTCAGCGGCCGCGCAGGCCCGCGGGGAGGCGCCGCGCTGGGTGCGGCAGACCACCTGGCCCTTCATCGCGTAGTTGCTGCAGGGGAACCCGGGAGGATCACGGCGGCGGCGCCGTGCCAATCTTGCTCCATCCAATGCAGGCGCTCCCTCCTGCACTCGTCGAGGCCAGCAGCATTCTCTGTCCCGGTAGGCTCCGAACCGGCCGCGTGGCCACCGCATCGGGGGATGACATCCATGTCGGTCGACAGCCTGCTCCAGGCAATTCCGCCGCTGCTCGTGTACCTGATCGTGGGCGGCGTGATCGGTATCGAGAGCCTGGGCATCCCGCTGCCCGGTGAGATCGTCCTGGTCAGCGCCGCATTGCTGTCGTCGCGTCACGAGCTGGGCGTCTCGCCGCTCTGGATCGCTGTCGCCGGCTCCGCCGGAGCCATCGTCGGCGACTCGATCGGCTACGGCATCGGGCGCCACCACGGCCGGTCGCTGTTCGACTGGCTCGGTAGACGGTTCCCGAAGCACTTCGGGCCCAGGAACGTGAACTTCGCGGAGCGCGTCTTCACCCGCTGGGGCGTGCTCGCGGTCTTCTTCGGCCGGTTCATCGCGCTACTGCGGATCTTCGCCGGGCCGCTCGCCGGAGCGTTGAAGATGCGCTACCCCAAGTTCCTCGCCGCCAACGTCCTGGGCGGTATCTGCTGGGCCGCCGGCACGACGTTCGCCGTCTACTACCTTGGGGTCGTGGCCGAGACGTGGCTGAGCCGCTTCTCCTGGATCGGCCTGGCTGTAGCCCTGGTGGCCGGCCTGACGATCGGCTTCTTGGTCAAGCGCAAGACCGAGCGGATGGCCGACAAGTACGCCGAGGAGCCGGCCGACTAGGACGCGTTCAACAAAGTCCTGGCGGCGAGGGTGCGTAGCCAGATGTTGATCATGGCGATGCGCACGCGGCGCTACCACGGGCTCGTCGGTGGGCCCGCTGGTCGAGTTGACCGGGATGGTCGTGGCGACTCGGATACACGGTCGCCACGACCCAGCCCATCGACCCGCCGACGCCGTCGCATCCGCCTAGCGGGGCAGTGCACTGAGGTTCAGCCCGCGTGAATATCGGAGGGATGTTTCGCCATTGGCGTGACGGTGATCGTCATGTACCGGACCAACGGGAGTCCCCAGAGGATCTCATGCAGTTCGTCGTTGTCGAGCACGTCGAAGATGCTGAGATTCGAGTACATCCCGACCACGGGCCAGATGTAGAGCCACTTGCCGGAACGTTGCAGCTCCTGGCTGTAGGCCCGTTCTCTGGCGAGTAGGTCAGCACGATCGGAGGGGACGAGGTCGGACGGGATGGCAACGTCCATCCGTACGGCGTACAGCACCGCTTCTCCTTGCTTCCTTCGTCCGTTCCTGTGTCAGGCGCGGGCGAGGACGAAGTCGTAGGAGACCTCGTTGCCGTTGCCATCCGCAGCGGGCTTCAGGTGGAGCATGAGCTCCGGCTTTACCGCCGAGGCCACGTCGTTGGAGATGTACTCGCCACCCGCGAAATAGAGCTGCGTGGTGAGAAGCTGGTGTCCCGCGGCTACGACCTTGAAGTGCAGGTGCGCCGGCCGCCAGGCGTGCCAGCCGGCGGCGGCGATGAGCTGACCGGTCGCACCATCGTGCGGGATCTGGTACGGCACGGGCTGGATGGTGCGGATCGTGACGGTGCCGTCGGCGTCGGCGATCACGACTCCGCGCAGGTTCCACTCCGGGATCCCGGGAGCGAACTGGCCGTAGAAGCCGGCGTCGTCGGCCTGCCAGACCTCGACCTGCGCTCCGGGCAGCGACGCACCGTCCCTGCTGCGCACATGCGCCCGGAACAACAGCGGTGTGCCCGCCTCGTCGGCGCGCATGGGCAGCGTGACCTCACCGTCGGCCCTCGGCGCACCGGGGACGTAGAAGGGACCCTCGATCGTCCCCTTGCTGCCCGGCCGATCCGCGTTGACGACCTCCTCGACCGCGTGCTCGATGAACACGTCGAGGAACAGCGGCCACTCGCCGTCCTGACCGACCTTGATCAGCCACGCCTTGAGGGCGTCGTACTCGGAGTAGGTGAGCTCGTGGCGGCGGATCACGTCGTGGATCGCGGCGAGCACTTCGGTCGCCAGTTCGGCGACGCGCTCCTGGTTGGTGCCGGCCGTCGGAGCCTTTGCCTTCGCCTGGAAGACCTTCGTGGCGTTGGCGCCGGTCTCGGCGGCGGTGGCGTCCAACTCGGTTGCCTGCGTCATTGCGTGCCTCAATTCCGTGGTGAGTGGGTCTTTCGCACGTCAGGTCGGCCGCTAGCCGTCCTGGCGGTAGTGCGTGAGCTTGTCCTCCTCGATCTCGATGGCCAGACCGGCGCCTTCACGGACGTGGAGGGTGCCGCCGGTGATCTGCAACGGTTCGGCGAGCAGGTCGTCTGACATGTCGAGGAGGTCGGAGAGCTCGGCGGGCCTGCGGGACGTGAGCTCGAACGCCGCGCCGAACGCCGCGCTGCACAGCGACCCGATCTGCCCGTCGATCTGGTTGCCCATCACGACCTCGACGCCGAGCCGTTCGCACAGGTGCAGTACGCGCTGGGAGTAGGTTCAGGCCGCTGGGCCGACCACGACCTCGTCTTCGCCTCCGAAGCCGGCACCCCACTCGGCGCCGCGAACGTCCGGCGCGGCTTCCGCCGCATCGCCACCGCGGCAGGCCTCAACGCCAAAGACTGGACACCACGCGAGCTACGCCACAGCTTCGTATCACTACTGTCGGACAAGGGCGTCCCCATCGACCACATCGCCCGCTTGGTCGGACACGCCGGCGGCTCGGCCGTCACCGAGACCGTCTACCGCAAACAACTCAGGCCAGTGATCAACGACGGTGCAACCATCATGGACCGAGTCTTTCCCACCCAAACCCGTAGTCACTCAGGTAGTCACACACCCCGACCCCGCACAGCAAAACGGCCCGGTCCTGAGCTCCATTAGAAGCTCCTGACCAGGCCGTTCGGCGGTGGGCGATACTGGGATCGAACCAGTGACCTCTTCGGTGTGAAGTGGGAGGCGGCACTTTGGACCGTCTCGCCCTGTCTCAAGAAACCCGTGCCCACCTGCAGCAACCATCCGACAGCACCGAATTCGTCTCACGCGTGCACCGGCGTTTGCGTGCGTCCTGTTTACATCTGTGTTTACAAGATGAGTGCCACGCTGGCGGCCCGCTCAGCGGTCAGTCCGTGCGAAGCCCCTGATCCCTTCAACTGGCTCGGCCAGAAGGGCATGAGCGCGGGCCGCCGCCGGCTGCGATGCCGATCCTGGGTGCCGACGAGCGCGGCGTCCACGGTGATGCTCACCGAGGCCGGTCCCCGCTTCTGGGCCCGCGCCCTGTCACACGCGCGACGCCCCCTGACCGTGCGCCCGCCAGCAGGGTCCCTTGCCCACTGGTCGACCACGACGCGCACCAGCCCAGGCTTCGCCCGTAACCACAGCAAGCGAGAAACAGCGTCCGACCACTACCGGTAACAACTCCTGCCGTGGAAGCGACAACCCCGCCTGGAAGGCTGCGCGCCCGCAGACACCACCTGCCAACACCGCAAGCTGCGGCGTCACCGAACCGGGGGATCCATGACCACACCGATGCCCGGCCCCCACGGCCGTCCAGCCCAGGCTGCCTCAGCGGCCCCCACAGTGTCCCGCCCCCACCGAGGCCCACTGAGCTGGTTCGCCCGCGGCGGCTGGTACCTGTTCGTCGTCGTCCTTTCCGCCGGCACCCTCAGCTTCGTCCCCTTCCTGCACGCCGCCATCCGCACCCGCAAGCCCCTGGCCTGGCTGTGGACCGCGCTCTACACCGCCGCCGTCATCACGCTCTTCAACCTCACCGGCACGGTGAACGTGGGCGGCCTCGCGCTCGGCCTCATGATCATCGCCGTCGTGCACTCGGTCGTGCTGCGCCAGCAGATCTGGCCACTCCACGCCGACGCCCAGCCCGCCCCCGCCGAACTCCACCGCGCCGACCTGCCAGCCGACCCGGCCGTCGCCGCCGTCCTGGCCGCCCGCGCCCGCCGCGACGAGGCGCGCCGCCTTGCAGCCACCGACCCACTGATGGCTCGCGAACTCCGCATCGGCCGGCCCGACCTCCCCCGCACCTACGACGACGGCGGCCTCGTCGACCTCAACAGCGCCCCGGCAGCCGCGATCGCGAACACCTGCGGAATCGAGCTCGCCATCGCCACGCTGATCGTGAACGCCCGCGCGGCCGGCATCACCTTCACTTCGGTCGACGACGTCTTCACCTTGACCGAGATCCCGTTCCCGCTCTGGGACCGCATCCGCGACCGAGCGGTTCTGATCACCGGCTAACCCAGCACACGGACTCCCCGCCACCGACCAGCACGAATACAGACCGCACCGTTCACAAGAACACACCGAGGTCAAGCGGCACACCCTCGGACGGAGCCGAGATACAGGGACTGTCTCGCTAACGGTGTTTCCGGCGTCGGGTTAGTAGGTCTCAGCGGCCGGGAACCGGTTGCCGAAGGTGATCGAGAACGCGTTCAAGGCCGGCTTCCAGCGCACGGCCCATCGTGCCCGGCCGGTCCCGGTCGGGTCCAGGGAGCGGGTGATGAGGTAAAGACACTTCAGGGCGGCCTGCTCGGACGGGAAGTGCCCGCGAGCTTTGATCGCCCGCCGGTAGCGTGCGTTGAGGCTCTCGATCGCGTTGGTGCTGCACAGCACCCGGCGGATCTCCACGTCGTAGTCCAGGAACGGGATGAACTCGTCCCAGGCGTTGTCCCACAACCTGAGGATCGCCGGGTAGCGCTGTCCCCAGGTGTGGGCGAGCTGCTCGAACGCGGCCCGGGCCGCGGCGGCGTTGACCGCGGTGTAGATCGGCTTGACCGCGCGTCGCAGCGCGTCCCAGTCCCGCTTGGACGCGAGCCGGAAGGTGTTGCGGATCAGGTGGATGATGCAGGTCTGCACGATCGTCTGCGGCCATACGTTGGAGACCACCTCGGGCAGCCCCTTGAGACCGTCACGCACGACGAAGAACACGTCACGCACGCCGCGGTTGCGCAGGTCGGTCAGCACGCTCATCCAGAACTTCGCGCCCTCACCACCGCTGCCGGCCCACAACCCCAGGATGTCGCGTTCGCCATCTAACGTGACGCCGATAGCGGCATAGACCGGCCGGTTGACCACCTGACCGTCGCGGATCTTGACCACGATGGCGTCGATGAACACCGCGGCGTAGATCTCATCCAGTGGGCGCACCGACCAGTCGTTCATCTCCTCGATCACCTTGTCGGTGATCCGGGAGACGGTCTCGCGGCTGACCGACGCCCCGTAGATCTCGGCGAAGTGCGCGCTGATCTCGCCCGTGGTCAGCCCCTTCGCATACAGCGACAGCACGACCTCGTCCACCCCGGACAGCCGCCGTTGGCGCTTCTTGACGATCTGCGGGGTGAAGGTGCGCGCACGGTCTCGGGGCACGTCGATCTCGACATGACCGGTGGCCTCGGTCAGCACCGTCTTCGACCGGGTGCCGTTACGAGTGTTTCCCGAGCCTGTGTCGTTGCGGTCGTTCTTGTCATATCCGAGGTGCTCGGTCATCTCCTCGTTCAGCGCGGTCTCACCGACCGTCTTGGTCAACTGCTTGAGCAGCCCGTCAGGGCCGGTCAACGACAGACCCTGCTCCTTCGCCAGCCGCACCAGCTCGACCGCGGCCTGCTGCTCAGCTGACTCCTCGCCCGGCTCCTTCTTCGCCACGTCGTTCAGTCTCGCGGTCAACACGGCACCTTCCCGCCCGCCATCAGGCTGAGCGCGTCAGGCCGTAAACACCGTTAGATCCACAGTCCCGAGATACAGATCGCGGTGGGATCGGCGAGTAGCGCCCGTACCCGGCCGTGGAGGGGCGGGCGCAGCAGGGCGTGCGACAGAACGAGATCCTGCCGCGTCGGTATGAGCGCGGAGGCCGCGCGGCTGCGTGTGGACGCCGAGGGGTCCCGCGTGCAGGCTGCTGTCAGCGCGGCCTCGCCCGTGTACATGCTGGCGGTCCTGGAGGTCGACAACAGACTTTCGCAGTCATTGTTGCAGTCATCGCGTCCACGGCAGACGATCGGTTCGCGGGAGTGTCCCCGCGGTGTGGCAACTTCAGCAACCTGAGGGGCGACCGGAGCGAGGATCTGGACCGTGTCACGAGCCTCCGCTACAGGCCCGACGGGCCTCAGACTTCCCGCAGACAGATTTGCTCAACGGATCGCCCTCCGCGCCTGCGCACGGGGTCACTGTCCGGACGGTCGGTCCAGCCAGGTGGTGGCCCACCACACGTCTTGGGAGATGAGCCGGTCGATGCCCTTGACGTCCTTCTTCGTGATCGTGGACAGGTAGCTGCGGGTGAAGAAGGCGAGCGGGAGATCCTTGCCGACCTGCAGCTCGACCTGCTGGTAGTCCTTCGTGCGCTGGGCCGGGTCCGTGGTCTCCGAGGCATCGGTCAGCCACTGGTCGACCTGCGGGTTGGAGTACTTGCCGTAGTTGCCGTTACCGGTGGTGGACAGGATCCGCGCCACGGCGGGGTCGGGGTAGTCGAAGGGACCCACCCAGCTCGTGAGCTGGAAGTCGTTGCTCTGCAGCACCGACGAGGAGAACTGCGCCAGGTCGTAGGTCTTGACGTCGACCTTGATGCCGATCGCCGCCATCTGGGCCTGGATGAACTCGGCGAAGGCCTGCCGGGCGGTCGTGGTCTTGAACGTGAAGTCGGGGTTGCCGCCGGAGGCGCGGTAGGCGTCGACGAGCTGCTTGGCCTTCGCCTGGTCGAACGCCGGCCACTCGTCGGAGGCCGCCTGCGTGTGGAAGGGGCACAGCTCGGCGTCCTCGCACTTGTACGCGGCCCGCTGCTGAAGGGTCACCTCCCGGTGGAACCGGTTGTAAGCCGGTCAACGTGCCGGACGAAGGCAATGCTCTGATCGGCCAACACCACCACTGCCTCCGAACCCGACGGCGCTACGACCCGATTCAAGGCCCCTCCGCGAGCGAGCGCCAGAACCGCCACCACCCCCGACTTGACCCTCAGCACGATCGGAGGTCTCGCGGCGGGCTCGTCCCTGCCAAGCCGCCGTCTCGGCGCGCCGTGAGGAGATCACCACCCCGCTGCCTTCCCCCACCTTAGAAGCGGTGCCGGGTGCGGGCGGAGCCCGTGGGTCGCATGACACCCCGCTGACACCCGCGCTGACGTCAAGGACTACCGATGTGCCTGCAGGATGCCGCCGAACAGTTCAGTGTGAAGGCGGACGCTGCCCACCGGGTCTATGCCATCGCATGCTGCCTCGTGTCGCCTGACCTGGGCTATCGTGCCGTCCCTGCGGACTGTTCTCCGCGACGACTTTGCCGTTCGCTCCGGACCATCGGGAGCGGTCCCCCGCCGCAGCGACCGCGAGACAGGACTGGCCTACCTTCACGTTGAAGACCCGGCTCATGGCAGCGATCCTTATCGGTTGAAGCGGGGCATCCAGCAGGAGTCCCGCCGGGCTGGACATGACCGTGGACATACTTGGAACCTGGCCGCACCCTTCCCACCCATGAGCATCCGTCGGGAGGCGGCACAGATCCTTCGCGCGCTCCGCTCGACCTTTCGACGGCGCTCGGCCGACCGGTAAGCGCGGTCTGAGAAACCTCGATCGCGCGCGACATGCGCAGCGCCGTGGCGTAACACCCTCACCGAAGCTTCCGCCGCCGCGGAAGGACGGTACGACCCGAGTCCGCGCAAGGAGTACAGCATGCGACGATTAATCCTGCTCTTGGGGTTCGAAACGCAGACAACGTCGCCCACAGGAGACCCGCCCAGCATGAACGTGAATTCCGGACCGGGCTCGGTAACCCTCCTGGAGGGTGACGACTCCTGGGTGCCGACCGCGGCGGCCTACGAGACCCGCGTCACGGTGACCGGTCAGACCGCCTTCGTAGAGGCGGGCGAGATCGTCTTCGATGGCGCCGGCCTGCAGCTGACCACAGTCGGCGCAGGGGTTATCGAACCCTCCGCCGAGGAGGGCACGTTGCGCGGTGCTGTGACATGGCAGGTGGAGGGCACGGGCCGGCTGAGCGGTGCAACCGGACTGGTGTCCGCGAACTTCGAGTTCCACCCCGAGCGTAGGGACGCTGCCGAATATCACATCGTTCGGCTCTTCCTCCCCTGAGCCCGCGGACTGCGCCCATCTATCACGATGTCTCGACCGAATAATCGGTCCAGGTCCGGATCAATGAGCCGATTACGAAGTCGACCTCGAGCCGGGCCCTGAAGTTGTGTAAGCCCACTAAGCTGGCGTTGGCGGTGTTCTGCTGGGTCTGGTCCGGTGGTCGATTCCGTTGAGGGCGAAGAAGCGCAGCGCAGCGAACTCGGCCTCGATCCAGTTCAGCCAAGAGCCGTGGGCTACTAGACGAGGCCCGTGTACGTACGCGCACCTAACAACTGGAGAGACTTGCAGCTCCGCCCGATCACTAGAAAGACCAGAGGCAACCAGCTCCAAGGGTCTCGAAGAGCGACGCGACCTCTCATACCGCAGCAATAGCATCGATCTCGATAATGATCCGCTCGTCGAATAGTCGCATGATCCCAGAAAAGGTGCTTGCAGGGACCAAGTCGGGATCAACCCACCTGTCTCGTACTTCCCGAAATATACACAACTTCTCCGAGTCGAGATTCGTCACATATACATCGATCCGCACGAGATTCTGGGAGATAGCACGTCGCCCCTCAATGCCCGATCCAGCTCCTTCAGGACGAGCTCGACTCCCTCGTCGAAATCCTCGGGGGCTCCCTGCTCCCCCGCTCTCCGGCGAGCCGACGGCGCCAGAGATGAATACAAGATCGCCAGCCGTCACCCGGACACTGTCGGAGACGCCAGGGATCTCCGGGGCCTTGACTCGAGTGATTCGATCAGCAGTCAGCGATCAGCCTCGGACGCGCACTTATCAGATGGGGGCAAGGACGAAGTCGTAGTCGACCTCGTTACCCGCGCCGTCCGCGGCCGGCGTCGGGTCGAGCATTAGTTCGGGCTTGACGGCTGATGCCACGTCCGCGTCGGTGTACGCGCCACCGGTGAAGTAGAGCTGGGAGGTGAGCACCTGATGTCCGTCGGCCATGACCTTGAAGTGCAGGTGCGCGGGCCGCCAGGCGTGCCAGCCCGCCGCCGTGATGAGCTGACCGGTCGCCCCGTCGTGCGGGATCTGGTAGGGCGCGGGGTCCATGGTGCGGATCGCGACCCGGCCACCGCCGTCGGCGATCACGACACCGCGCAGGTTCCACTCCGGGATCCCGGGAGCGAACTGCGAATAGAGGCCGTCGGCGTCGGATTGCCAGACGTCGACTTGAGCGCCGGGCAACGGCGTGCCGTCGGCGCTGCGCACGTGCGCCCGAAACAGCAGCGGTGTGCCCGGCTCGTCGGCCCGCATCGGCAGGGTGATCTCACCCTCGGCGCGCGGCGCGCCAGGGACGTAGAAGGGGCCCAGGATCGATCCCTTGCTGCCCGGCCGATTCGCCGTCGCGACGCCCTCGACCGCGTGTTCGACGAACACGTCGAGGAACAGAGGCCACTCGCCGTCCTGACCAACCTTGATCAGCCATGCCTTGAGTGCGTCGTACTCGGCATAGGTGAGCTCGTGCCGTCGGATCACATCGTGGATCGCCGTGAGGACTTCGGTGGTCAATTCGGCAACGCGCTCCTGGCTGGTGCCGGCCAGCGAAGTCCTTTTCTTCTCCTGGAAGGTTCTGGTGGCGTTGCCGATGTCGGCGGTACTGATGTCCAGCTCGGTTGAGTGCGTCATTGCGCCCCTCTATTCAGTAGTGGTAGGGCTGGTCGCTCGATCACTCGATATCCCTGGCTTACTGCGTGAGACAAATGCGCCTGAGAGGCGCTGCGCCGGCCGACACTCCGATCAGACCACCAGCACGCGGATAAACGGTCCAGCACTGCGTCCCGCTGAGCGGGACACACCGCACCCGACCGCCTGATCACGCCCTTCCAATGACCACGTGCTGGCGTTCAAGACGCCAAAGGCGGATCGGCGGTGACGTGGTCGATCCGTGGCCGCGGACGACCACGGATGCGCGCACACCAGACGCGGAGAGTCCGCCGCAGTTCAACGGCAAGTGACGTGCTTACCGTCCTGACGTGCTCCGCCTTCCCGTCCAGCCGATGGTCGCCCGACCAGCATCGGACCTGCCCACAGCAGGACCGTGGGCGTTTGAGCCCAAGTTCGACGGTTTCCGTGCGATCGCAATCGCAGAAGGCCGGCGCGTGCGGCTCCACTCCCGCCAGCACCGGCCCCTCACACGCTACTTTCCCGAGATCGTCGACGGGATCGCCGAACGGTTCGGCGGCCACGTCGTGCTCGACGGCGAACTCGTCGTGTGCCGGGCAGACGGGCTGGACTTCATGGCGCTGCAACACCGCCTGGCCGACCCACCCCACGCTACCGCCGAAGCGCCGGCGACGTTCGTCGTGTTCGACGTGCTCGCCGCAGGGGGCACGGACCTACGCGCACACCCCTACCGGATCCGCCGCGCACTGCTCCTGCAGCTACTCGATGATGCCGTCCCGCCGCTCGCGGTCGCCCCGATGACCACCGACGGTCATGCCGCCCGCGCATGGCTCACAGGGCACCTCGACGCAGGCATCGAGGGCGTCGTCGCAAAGCGCCTCGACCACGGATACCTGCCATCGCGGCGGGCCTGGCGGAAGATCAAGATCAGGACAAGCGCTGAGGCCGTCGTAGGCGGTGCACTGGGCCCGCTCAACACGCCAGTGGCACTTGTCCTCGGCCGCCGAGACCATGCTGGACGCCTACGGGTGGCCGGGCGCACAGGGCCACTCCCACGCGACGCACGGCGAGCCATCGGCGCCCTACTGCGGACCGCCGACGAGCGGCACCCCTGGCCCTACGTGCTACCCCCGGCGAGGTTTGGAGACGCCGCCCCCGTCGAGTACACGCGGGTGGCACCGACGGTGGTCGTAGAGCTCAACGTCGACGCAGCAGTGGACATGATGCGTGGACGGCCGGTCTGGCGGCACCCAGCCACCTTCCGCCGAGTCCGCCATGACTTACAAGCCGACGACCTGTAAGCCTCGTCGAGCAAGAGACCAAGAGCGCGTTCGGCCTGCCTCGACTCCCTGCCGCCGGTCAGAACGGGACAGGCTTTGTGCCTGGTGCCTAGGCTGGCGGCCACCGACGAAGTTTCTGAGTCATCGCGGCCATCTTCGCGTCCACTGTAGACGCGACCGGCGGAGCTAAAACCGCTGGTTAGACGCGGAGGCGGAGATTGGGATCGAGCCGGTGGCCTACCGATCGCAACCGGAGCCCGGCGAGTGACAGCCGCGGTGCGCTCAAGCGTGAGCTGGTCGCCTGCCTGCGCAGCGCGCGGGTTCCCTCGGATGAGTCGATCCCTTTGGCTGCCCTCGGCGCTCGCGCTTCCGAGATAGCTGCACTTATAAATGTTGATTGAGCTGTTCGGGACGGGCCGGCGAGAGAGCTGCCGGGAGACCTACACGGCCATTAGCCTGTGGACGCGGCGACCTGCTCGAGCCGACGCTCGTGCGCAGCCCCCGACGCGACCGGAGCCAGTGTTGCCAAGCTCTCCCGACGGTCGGCGTGCGGTAACCCTCGAAGGAAGTGGTCGGGATGGCACGTTATCCCGACGACCTGCCCGCACGACGGGGCTGTCCGTGCCCCAAACCATCGAGCCTGAGATACAAGATCCGTTTTGCGTGGTCAGCGCCGGACTGTCAAGCCTGTTCCGCCAGCCTGACTATACTGCAGCGGTGTCAGGCATCTTCGTTTGCAAGGGATCGGCTTCAGGGATTCCCGCCGGAGCACGCACCGTCACAATCAGCAAAGACGGCAAACCGGAAGTTAACCTCACCAAAGTAGAGACCATCCTCGACTTTTGGGATCATTGGCTGGAGGTAGCCCGGGATCGAGCAATCGAAGCCCTGACCTTACATCGACTACTTTTGACAGCCCATCGTGATGGCCAGAATGAAGTTTCGGCGACCTATCGTACTGCAGATGCGGGCGGCTGCCAGCGAATTGCGACAGCGCCCGCTGCTCGTCATCCAGCTCCGGACGGGGATGCCCCGGGGTGAGAACCACGCGATCCGCCTCGACAGTTCGCCCGTCATCGAGAATCAGCTCCCAGCCTCCTGCGCAGCCAGCACGCCGAGCCGCGACGACGCATCCGCGGACCCGGTGCAGCACAACATTGTCCGGAAGTCCGCTCTCCACCGCATCGAGCACGAAGCGCAGGTACCGCCCGGAGAGGTAGCGGGGGGCGTAAGCGACCTCTCCGCCGCCATCCCCCGGGCGCGTCGCCCGCCACCACTGGGCCAACGACGGCCCGGCACCGGCCCGGGCCAGGCCGCGGTCCGGCGGCCCGGAGAACATGGTGACCTCCCCGGCAGGGGTATTCATCAACAAGCATGACGACTGGTCCGCACGCCAGATCCGGCCGGCCCCGGGCTCCACCAGATCGATGGCATACAGCTCCACGCGCCGCCCGACACGATGCTGCGCCAGCCGCGCCGCCGTGCGCTCCAGCACGCCCAGACCCCGTGGACCGACACCGACCACCGCCACCCGCCAGGGCGCGGGACCAGAACCATCTGCGCCGCAGACGATCACCTGTCCTGGTCCTTGTACACCCCGAGTCGCAAGTCGGCCACCTCACCCTCCACCGCTTCACGCGCCACAGTGGGGCGAGTCCTGATCGCAAGGATCGTGCATCCAGCCACGGTCGACATCTGATGACGGGTACCAGGACTCTCAACAATCAGATCGCCCCTGACGAACGACCGGCCATCACTGTGATCAATGGCGCCGTCGAGAACAAGCATCAACTCGAAACCGAGATGCTCGTGAAAATCGCCGTGCGCACCCGCCGGATACCGCACGAGGAAAGCACCCGACTGCTCATCCCCATCCGGAACCCAGAGCGGATAGTTGTCCACCCCCACACGACCAGGCTGCACCCACTTCACCCACTTCAGATCTGGCAAATCAAAGCCAGTCCGTAAGACATTCTCGATCACTCTAACCTCAGACATCTACGACTCCCCTCTTCTTCACCGACGGGACAGTTGTCATTTATCGACTCGCACTGACTGCGAGCCAAGCCTTTCGTTAATCTTCGTCTCCGTTCGGAGCGCAGACAGTCATGGATGCGCGTCATCATTTCTGCACATGCTTGAGAAAGCAGTGATGTGGCCCGTTAAGAACGAGCTGGATTCCGGGTGAGGATTGCCCTTCGTAGTGCCAACTCCGATCACATTGGGGTCCGGTACCGAACGCCGCTAGACCACCGCTGATCGGTCGGCCAATCGAGTGGAGCCCCTCGCTGTCTCGTTTGAGGGGTGCCGGTGACGTCCCCCGGGTCGCAACGTCCGGCCGGTGGGACGTCCGTGCAATGTGGATCCACACGGGCTGGTCCGGGAAGGGTGCTGATCCGAGCTTCCCCCGCGGCGAAGGACTGCATTCAAATCCGCGCCAGGAGCCGACCTTCCACGACGTTCGCCCGACCGTCAGGAACGCCTCGGGCTTGCGTCCACGACCCACGAGACTGTCGAGCACAGTACCAAAATCGCCCTCGACGACCTCCGCAGGACGATTCGCATCAGCGGTGACGTGGACGCCCTCGGGATCGCCGTCGACGCGGTAGGCGGCCTCGGGACCGCCACGCTCGTTAGCGATGTCCGCCGGTGGTCACCGTCGACCGCGGCACCCTGCAGCGTGTGCTCCATCATCAGCAACAGCTCGTCCTCCCTCTACCGGACCTCGACACCAAGTGGAACCGCGATGCGCCTCTCGCGCATTCAGACCAATAGACGTGCAGGCACGCACCGACCAACAGTTCGGACGGCCCATAATCCGAAGACTGAGACTACTCACCCTCTTCGTTGCGTCGAGCGAAGCACTCGTACGAGCAATCGTCAAGTCCTGTGGACGAAAACTTCTTAGGCGGCGGATTGCCGGCCTGAACAGCGAGCGAACCCTCATTACATATCCTCTACTCCCCATTTGACACTAGCGTCTTTTCGTTCTGCTTCCTTTGTGCTGGCTTGATTGATCACGTGTTGGCCTTATGGACGGATGTGACATCGAGATCAATGCCCTGAGCTACGTGCCCTGGCGAGCTGGCGATGCAGGCCTGGCTGCCGGCGAGCGTATTCGGCTGCATTGTTGTCCCACTGACAAAGTTCTGAGCAACCGGTTCTTCACAGCCGGACGCTCACCAAACTCTTCGCCATGGCGAACGAGCGAATTATGACGATGAATGGATCGGACTTGACGCTGGTCGACAATGACCTCTGGATGAGCGACGTTTTGAGCCCGGCGGGGGCGCTGCGAGCCCAGACCGCGTGCTCCGGCACGCCGCGGATCAGATCGGGGCCAGAGCGGCGCCAGCCCACGATCGGTCGGCGCGGCGGTGAGGTCAGCTCCACCGGCATGTCAGGGCGGTGGCAGTGGTTCACTCGGGGGTGGGACGGCTGCCAGCAGTGATCGTGCGGCCGCGCGGGCGTGCAGCGCCGCATCGGCTGAGCCGGAGATTGCTGCCGTGGTTATCGCACCTTCGGCGAGCAGCGCGAGTTGAGCCGCCAGCACGGCGGGTCGTCCGGTAGCGGTGACCAGCTCCGTCAGGTACTGCCCGAACATCGCCTTATGGGCCCGTGTGATCATCGCCACCTCGGGATGGGTGAAGCTCAGCTCCCCGAAGATGTTGACGAAAACGCAGCCGCGAAAGCCCGGTTCGACGGACCAGAGGTGCAACCAGTCGAACACGGCCAGGACCTGCTGGTCGCCCGGCGGTTGCGCGTCCGCGTACAAAACGAGCCGCGCGCGCCATCGTTCGCCACACCGTCGTAGCACCGCCTCGACGAGCTGATCCTTCGCCGCGTAGAGCTGGTAGAGCCGCTTGAGCGAGACCCCGGCGGCCGAGCGGATCTCGTCCATACCCACCCCCTGCACGCCGCGGCTATAGAACAGCGATTCCGCGGCGTCAACGATCCGCACGCGCGCTGATTCTGAATCGAGCTTCATATCACACACCTTGATCGGACAACGACGGTCCTCTAGCGTACGTCGTGTCCCAGAGAACAATCATTCTGGCGCCCCCTCGCATTCTTTCCCTCTCAGTAGCTGCGATGTCACTGGCGCTGACAGTCTTGCTGCGCCCATTCGCAATGCCCGTATGCCGAGTGGGGCTCGCCATTCGTGAAGAGGAAGGTGCGAACGACCATGGCTGGTCCGAAACGGGAGAAGCCACAAACGGACCCCCCGTCGCCCACCGGCGTGACAGCCACCGGCTCCTCGGCCGGGACCCCCAGCCCTGGGGCCTCCGGCTCCTGGTACCGGTCCAAGGCCCCCGCACGGTTAACGCCCCGGGCGATGGCCGTGGCCACAGTCACCAGCATCGTGGCGCTGGTGATACTCGTCGCTGTCGGTGAGCTGCTCCACGAGACCGTGCTCATCCCGCCGCTCGCCGCCAGCATGGCCCTGGTCGCGGGAGGTCACGCTCTCCCGCTCGCCCAGCCCCGCAACGTGATCGGCGGCCAGATCGTCTCGGCGGTGACGGGGTTCATCGTCCTGGCGATCGCTGGCAGCAACCCCTGGGCCGCCGCGGTGGCCGGCGGCATCGCGCTCGGCGCCATGCTGCTGCTGCGTATGTCCCACTCGCCCGCCGCCGCCACCGCCGTCATCGTGGTGACCTCGGCTCCCGGATTAGTCAACTTCCTCGAGCTGCTGCTTCTGGCCACGGTGATCCTGGTCGCAGTCGGTGCGGTCTCGGCGCGGTTGAACCGGCACCCGTACCCGGTCTACTGGTGGTGACGGGCGGCCATCAGGGAAGAAACGTGGCACGTCGAGCGGGCCGCTGACCACCGTGAACTCGGCGTGCAGGGCCTTGCGTAGCTCGGCATCGGCCAGGTAGTCGACCGCGGTAAGGGCCACTCGACGACACCGTCGAGCACAGCCCGGTTGCGAGCGGCTCCGTCGGCCGCCGTCGCGAACTCCGCGGTGCAGGATGACGGTCGGCTTTCCTATGGGTACGCACAGGGGGAGAGTGTGCAGCCAGATTCCAGATCTGTCGTGGTTGATGTCCAGCCCGGCGGGACGCCCTGCTGGCTCCGGGTTGTAAGCGCCGCACGTTCGCGGACCAACCCCAGTTCCGCACTGGAGAACCGGACGACTACCTGCCCACGCCGAGGCGCCGACGCCCGCGCCTGACGCCGCCGCTTCGTCTTCCGCGACAGGATCTGCACCACGCGGCGGATCTCGGCGTCGCGCCACAAGCGAGACCGACGACGCCCCTGGTCGGTTCGAGCTCTACAGGCCCACAATCAACGCATCACGGCCTATCGAGCCATGGTCGCGCCAACACCGCAGCTGTCCCGACCGACTACGTGACCGCAGACAGGCAGTACTCATTCCAGGTCGCAATGCGGTTCGACCGCTTCGGTGACCCAATGCAGCTAGTGGCGCGACACGCAGCGTTCACCAGATAATCGATCTTGCTGGTCAATCCCGTCAGGCTGCTGGCACTCGAGTGCTGGAGGCGAGGGGCGGCTCGTCGCCCGAGCGTGTTCGTGCGGGCCCTCTCGATGGAGGAGGGCCGCAAGCTGGCACGGATCACCCGGACAGCGAAGAGCCCGCTCCGGCTGCGCCGCGCGACTGTAGTCCTGATGTCCGCTTAGGGCCAGGCGGTCGGTGATCCGCCGCTCACCGAGCTCGACAAGATGCTGATCGCCGCGCTGGCCGAGGACGGCCGCATGCGTTGGCGGGAGCTGGCAGCTCGGGCAGGAATCACGGGGACCACCGCACGTCGGCGGATGGAGAACATGTGCCGGAGCGGCGCGCTCCGGCTGCGCACGGTCGTCGAGCCTGCTGGGTCTGCCAGTGACGGCGTCCCTCTCGTCAGGCCGCTGCAGGGAGGAGGACGCGGTGTGGCACTCTCTCCAACTCGCACTCCCCAGGGTCTGACGACCCGAGATCGCTCCCAGCAGGGAGTACGTCCCGCGCGCTGTCGATCTCCTCGGTCGGCAAGCGCTTCGACGTGGATGGCGAACCTTTCATCGCGCTCGATGACGTGTTGGTCCCGGTGGCCCTGAGTGTCTCTGCCATCGAGCGAAAGAGACAGACTGGCCGTCCCGCCCCTCTGCCGTGGGCGGCTCTCGCGGCGCCCGTCGTGACGCTGGGATTCCCACATGCCCCCGCGCGAGAGTAGGTCTTCCAGCCGAGGACAGGAGAATCAGACGTTTAACGCGATATCGTTCTCGAGGCCCAGCAGAGCCTTTCCGTAAATTTCAAGGCTTATTGCGGGAAGCAGCGATGCGTGCCGTGCCGCGTTATTCACGTCCTGCCAGATCCGTTGCAGCGCGCTGCTTTCTGCGAGACCCCCGGAACCGTGCGCGTTGAGCAGGATGGTGATCGCCTCCACCACCAGCACTGCCGCCCGGCTCGCGTCCGCCCGCGCACGAGCCCGCGCAGACAAGTCGGGCAGCTCGCCCCGCGCGGCGTGTTCGTCGATGTCCTCAGCCGCCCGGCACGCATGCAGATACGCGGACTCGATCCGCAAGGCGGCGTCGGCGAGCTGCATCTGGAATCCCGCGGAGTCGGCCTGCCGATTGAACACCGTGGCGGCCATTTCCTTCGTGCCCGCCGCGTCCCGCACGTGATCGAGCGCCGCTCGCCCCAGCCCCAGCAGCGAGCCGATCAGCGACACGGTGAGCGTGGGGGCCCAACTGGCGCGGTAGACGATCTCGTCCTTGCGCTCGGTGGGGTAGTTGCCCGCGGCGAGGCGGGCCCGGGACACCACCCGGTGCTGAGGCACGAACACGTCTTCGGCGGACAGCGTGTTGCTTCCCGATGCCCTCATGCCGGCCGTGAACCACGTGTCGGACACCACGTAGTCCACGGCCGGGACCAGCGCGAGCGCGGCCTCGATCACAGCCCCGGCCTCGTCGACGAGATCGAACCCCAGCACAGCCCAATGCGCGTGCAGGCAACCGGAGACGTACGACCAGCGCCCGGACAGCCGCACACCTCCCTCGACCGTGACGGCCGTGCCCCTCGATGCGCTCGAGCCGCATATCCGGACCTCGGGATCGACTCCGAACACGTCGTCCTGCGCGCGAACCGAATACAACCCGACGATCCAGGCGCACGTGTTCGCCAAGCCCACAACCCAGCCCGGGGCGCCGTCGCCGTACGCGATGGCGGCAGATACATCGATCTGCGTGCGGAGATCCGCCTCGTGCCCGCCGTAGCGCTTGGGCATCCTCAGTTTGAACAACCCGGCCTCCGCAAGCGCCATGATGCTCGCCTCGGGGAGCCGGCGGTCAACTGCTCCCTGTCTGGCGTTCTGCGCCAGAAGGGGACGAAGACACTCCGCGCGGGAAACCAGGAGGCGCCGATCGTTCGTCGACCGATACACCGTTTCCGATGAAGCCATATTCAAGCCAGCCTTCCCAAACGTCGGCCCAAAAGAAGGAACGCCAGAAAAATCCCATCTTCTCTACTGTGGCGATCTTGAAGCAGCGCCGTGGTGGTCTGGACAAATTACGCAGACGCCGTATGCACGGGCGGGCTCGAGCTCGATGAGGTGCTGGGTCCATTGAGCACGGTAACGTGACGGTGCCAGCTACTTCCTGAGCAGCCGGCGGAGGATCTTTCCGGCCGCCGACCTCCGGATCTCACCGACGAACTCGACCTCGCGGATCTTCTCGCACGGCGCGAACCGCTCGGCCACCCAGGCCATCATCGCACCGGGATCGATCTGCTGGGCGGCGAAGACGAATGCCTTTGGCCGCTCGCCGCCCTCCAGTGCGGTACGCCGACCACCGCGGCGCCGAGGACGTCCGGGTGGGCCAGCAGCACGGCCTCGAGCTCTGCCGGCGCCACCTGGTAGCCACTTGTACTTGATCAGCTCTTCCAACGGTCGACGACCCAGAACACCCCTGCCTCGTCGACCGCGTGATGTCGCTGGTGCGCAGCCACCCGCCTTCGACGATCGCCTCGGCCGGGTCAGTGCATTGTCGTGATAGCCGACCAGGACCTGAGGCCCTTTCACTCAGAGCCACATTTTTCATCCTGGTGCGCCTCACGCCATCCATTCTGCCCACCACATCACCAACAGTCTGCCTACCTTCAGGCGCCGGCAGTCCAGCCGGCATACTGCCCCCGTATGTGCAAGAGGAATGACGGCTTGTACCTGCCAGTTCGTCGTCAACCAGTAGCCGTAGCAAGATTGACGGGCCCGCGGCTATCGAGCTGATATCGGAGCTGTTGGAACTCCGCGATTCGCAAGACATCGTTGCTGCACCTTGACGACGATCGACGATTGGAGTCCGCCTCCATACGAATGCGAGATCGAGCCAGGTTGCCCCTGGCCATGCGCGAAGTGTAACCCTAGTAAACGATTTGACGTCTCAGGCTCTGTAACGCTTGGAGTGCGGCGCCAGCATGTCCCACAGATCTGGACAGCAGGCTTGACCTACGTTGCGACCCAACCTAAGATGATCTACATCGGTTTCGTGTCGGATGTCTCATAATCTGCAGCAAGGGTCGGAGTTGTGCGGACGGAGCATCATATACATGCCCTTAATCCACCGATCTTACCCCGACGAGGAACTCGGCCGCGGCCTCCAGGACCTATCAAACCCATAACCCGGGGACGTCGTCTCCCTCGCTAGAACCGACCCACGCCGACTCGTCTGCCGCAGATGAACCAACCGTGGTTGTCACCATGATCGGTCGCGTCGCCGTCAACAAGACCAGTGTCCCGCTCTGCAGGACACCAGCCGAGGCGTCCAGGGCCTCTTTGAAACATCGTGCGTCAGCGATGATCGCTTCTTCAGTTGAGCGTGATGCGCTCACCGTAGAACATGACCAGCGCGTTGACCGCTGCCTTCCTGGTCCGCTCACGTTGGTGCGGGTGGCGATCCGGCGACTAAGTGCAGGCCCGGCTGCAGCGCTTCGACGCGCTCGTCGCGGCTGCGTTATGTTTGGCGGTATGAGTGCTACCGATATCATCCCCGCCAATCTCATCCATCTCCTCGAGGCACCTAACTACGCGTTCCTCGGCACGATTCGCCCGGACGACACCGTCCAGGTGAACCCGATGTGGTTCGACTTCGACGGCGAGACACTGCGCTTCACGCACACCACGTACCGTGCCAAGTACCGCAACCTGCAGCACAACCCGTCGATGAGCCTTGCAATCCTCAACGACGAGAACGTGTTCAACTACATCGAGGTTCGCGGGAAGCTGATCGAGGTGATCCCTGACCCGGCCGGCGACTTCTACGTCCACCTGGGCAAGCGGTACGGCAACGCCGAGCAGCAGGCGCCGGAGGACAGCGCCGACCGCGTGGTCCTGGTGATGAGCATCGAGCACTACACCACGCAGTAGGCACCAGACGAGGCGCGTGCTCGCCCACCGGCGCGCGAGACGATGAGTTTGCACGGCTCACCCACAACCGAAAGAGAGATCGAGCCGAGCCTCATGGCGGACGTCATCATTTCGCTCGACGGCTACGCGGCCGCGGACGGCTGGCACGGCCTCTGGGGCATGGTGGAACCAGAGTCCTGGCCTGGCTCGGCGAGGACGCCGACGACTTCGACATCGCCGTCGACTAGGCCCTTCTGTGGCCGCCAGCCGAAAGCGCGCCAGGAACCGGGTGGCGTGTCGAGGTTCGGGTTCCGCGGTGAGATCCGGCTACTGCGGCGAGCCTAGGCCGGTGGGTCCCGAACAATGAGATGACCACGTCTGTGCCGACGGAACGAAATCGAAACGGCTTCCGAAAGGCTCGGTCTCGGACCGCTCCCTGTGAACGTGGTGCTCGATCTTGCCGCCATTTCGCCGATGACGATTACGGGGTGCTGTCACGCCGCCCGCGGCGGGCAAGACCGTGATCGCGTGCGCATTGATCGCGCGGCACGCCACGTCGACGCTGATGCTGGTCGACCGCAAGACGCTCACCTCCAACACCCGACGGGCGGGGCTGCCGCGGGCGCGCGCCTCGGCGCCGCCGAGCACATCCAGGGTCGACTTCCCCGCGAGCTGCAGCGGTCCGGCTTGGTTGCCGTTCGGGGTCTCGGCAGGGGGCCATGGCCTCGATCATCGGGAAGTCCTGAATCTCGACCAACGTTGGTATACGGCGGGCGCAGAGATGCCAGTTGCCGTCCTTCCGCCGGAACGCAGTGTCGAGGAGCTGGACCATGCCCTCGAGATGTTGCGGCCGAGCTGAGTAGGGCGCGCCGCATGCATGGAGCAGAGCGCGCAGCACAGGATGGTCCGCCCGCCTACGGTGTGATGACCACGTCCCGCGTTCGCTGCATAGCTGCCCCTGTACCGCCGCAGGCAAGCTGGAGTCGGAGACGCGAGCTGTAATCGCCCTCGTCGGTCGCCTATTTGTGATCAGCCTGGGATGGTTACGGATGAGGAGTCCGCAGTTGAAGTCAATCGCGTTCACATGCTGCGTCCGGCACCGTTGGACAGAGGTCTTGCCGACGGCAGTTCCGCCGACTATGCCTGGAAGACATGAGCCGCGTCCTCGAAGTGCAGCCGGCGAGCTCCGACCGCACGGTCATGCAGGCCGGGACCATCGCTGCCGTCGTCTTAGGCCCCAACGGCGGTCGGACGTGTTCGCCAGATTGGCCGCAGCGGCTGATTCCATACTCACACAAGCTGCGACTACACGACACACACCCAACGCTCACGAAAGGGGAACCGGGAGAAGAATGGCAATCAACAACATGCACTTTGATTTCACGGGCTCTGTCGTTCTGGTGACCGGGGGCGCTACGGGAATCGGACTAGAGATCGCCCACCAGTTCATCGAGTCTGGTGCCACCGTCGTCATCGCCGGGCGACGGAAAGCTGCCCTTGATCGGGCCCTCGATCGTAATGCAGCCGGCGCGTTCCCTTTGCAGGCGGACGTTAGCGACCCGAAGCAGACCGCCCGACTGGTCGACGCTACCGTTCGTAACCATGGCAGGCTTGACGTCGTGGTGAGCAACGCGGCCGGCTACACACGCGGCCAACTCACTGATCTTGATGATAACGACTGGCGGGCCCTGCGTTCCACAAATGTCGATGGCTTCTTCTTCCTGGCGAAATCCGTTCTCCCAGCGCTGGCCGATTCGGGCGGCAACCTCGTGGCTGTCAGCAGCATCTCCGGGAGTCGCGGCGACTGGGGGCAGGCTGCTTATAATGCAACCAAGGCTGCCGTATCAAACTTTGTTCGCTCACTCGCATTGGACTGGGGCACTCGAGGCGTTCGAGTAAATGCCATCGCACCTGCGTTCACAGTCACCGAGTTGACGCAGAGCCTTACAAAAGACCAAGCGCTGATGAATCGGCTTGGTGACCGCACTGCATTGGGCCGAGTAGCGGAACCCGCAGACATCGCACCGGCAGTCCTTTTCCTCGCATCTTCTGCAGCCAGGTACATCACGGGCGCAGTGCTTCCGGTCGACGGTGGAACGTCGGCCTCGACCGGTCAGGCACACTAGCGCCTTGCAGGCGTCGTACAGAAATGGAACGCTAGCACTCCAGCAGTAGATCCGGACATTGTTGATTTCTGTCGTTAGTAGCTCGTGCGGCCGTGGTATTGGTGGCGTCGACGCTAGGCCGACCATGGCTTTGGGCTGGTCAAACTGGGCGTGGTTCGACGATGAGTGTGGCGAGCAGGCGGCGGATCTCGTTGCAGGTTAACGCGATCATCCCGGCCGGAGCGGGCTCTCGGAGTATTCGTGGGGCCAGCGCGAAGGGACCACACTTCTATGATTAGGCGTTCGTGGTGATGTGGTTCTCGGCAGCGCTGTCTGCGCTGACCTCGTGCTACTCGTGCGGGACGTTGGTCATGGCCGTCTCTCCGATGCATGTCGTCGTGCGGTGTCATTGTCCGCCCACCTGCCTCGCCCCGGACCGGGCAGTGGCGGCGCCGGCTCGCCCATCGCGAAGGCGTTGATCATCTGGGCGTGTTTCACTCGGCCTCGGCGGAATGGCGCCGAGCACATTGGCGGCCCGGTCGTGTGATACGAGCACATTTTGCCTCCTCCTCTCGCAGTGCGGGCACGATCAGTAGGGGTTGGCGACGAAGAGTTCCTGCGCCGG
Source organism: Pseudonocardia yunnanensis (assembly GCF_039534065.1). Lineage (NCBI taxonomy): Bacteria > Bacillati > Actinomycetota > Actinomycetes > Pseudonocardiales > Pseudonocardiaceae > Pseudonocardia > Pseudonocardia yunnanensis. The sequence goes on from NZ_BAAAUS010000012.1 coordinate 33,180, forward strand.
GAAGAGCGTGATGACCTGAGGCGGGCCGTCCGGAACGATGACGACCTCCTC